>NZ_JASTLC010000001.1:0-344166 GCF_030499575.1 Streptomyces sp. DG2A-72 | reverse complement strand
GCGGCAGTCTGTGGGGGCGCGCCGAATGACTCCGGTACGTGGCGAAGGGCGATCGGGACGCACGCGAGAGCCAGCGGAACGTTCAGCAGGAAGGTCCAGCGCCAGCCGGGCCCGTCCACCAGCCAGCCTCCGAGGAAGGGGCCGGCTGCCGCGCCGATGCCACCGAAGCCCGACCACAGGCCGACCGCGCGGGCCCGGTCGTCCGGATGGAACGACGCCTCGATGAGGGCCAGCGAGCCCGGGGTGAGAAGCGCCCCGCCGACGCCCTGCAGGGCGCGGGCGGCGATCAGCATGCCCGTGTCGGCGGCCAGACCGCACAGGAGAGAGGCAGCGGCGAACCACACGACACCCAGGACGAAGATCCGGCGCCGCCCGAAGCGGTCACCGAGCGCTCCGCCCAGCAGGATCAGGCCGGCGAGGGTCAGCATGTAGGCGTTCACAATCCACTGCAGGGCTGCCAGGTCGGCCGAGAAGTCCTCACCTATGTGCGGCAGCGCGATGGTGGTCGTCGAACCCAGGAGCACCAAGCTCGAGCCCAGGACGGTGGCCAGCAGGATCCATCTGCCGCGGGCGGTTGCGATGCGCGCGGTGGGTTGCTCGTGCGAAGAGATGTCCATGTCGAAGTCCCGGCGTCAGCAATCGGATTCAGTAGCGAGCTGCGTATTCCTGGCGCAGGAGCCTCACATCACGGACTGCGGCTGCGAACGCGTGGGGGCGTTCCTGCGGCAGGTTGTGGCCTGCGTCCTTCACTTGGCGGTGCAGCCTGGGGCCGATGAAGTGGTGGGCGGAGGACGTACCGTCCGTCGCCGGGAAGTTCCCGTCGGCCAGACCGTCCAGCGTGACGGCAGGCACGGTGATCTCGGGCTGCCGGGCGAGGAGGGACTCGAGTTTCTCGTACTCGGTGAAACCGGGAGCGAAACCGAGCCGGTGGCGGTAGGAGTGGATGACGATGTCGACGTAATCAGGGTTCCTGAAGGCTTCGGCGGCTCGGTCCAGGAGTTCGTCGCTGAAATGCCACTTGGGGGAGTTGCGGGTCCAGATGACGCGGGCGACGTCCTTGGCGTTGGCGGCAAGACCGGCCTGCCCGCGCTCGGTGAGGAAGTAGTAGAAGTACCAGAACCCGGCCTCCAGTTCGGGAGCGATGGGCGTCATCGCCGTACTGAGGTCCTGGATGAGGTAGCTGTTGACGGATACGAGGCCGAGGCAGCGCCGGGGCCACACCGCCGCGGCGACGCAGGCGGCCCGGCCTCCCCAGTCGTATCCGGCCACATAGGCCTTCTCCAAGCCCAGGGCGTCCATGAGGGCGATGACATCGGCGCCCAAAGCGGCCTGTTGGCCCGCGCGGGGTGTCACTTCGGAGAGGAACGTTGTGGGACCGTGCCCCCGCAGATAGGGGACGATGACCCGAAAGCTCTGTTCAGCCAGCAGCGGAGCCACGTCCGCGTAACTGTGGATGTCGTAGGGAAACCCGTGCAGGAGCAGCACGGTGTCGCCGTTCTGCGGCCCTGTTTCGTAGTAGGCCACGTCCAGGGCATCGGTTCGCACGTGCCGCAGAGGGGCGAGCCGTTGGAGTGGCGTGACTGCTGGGGGGTCCGCTGCCTGTGGCGTCGTGGAGCCGGAGGCGTATGCCCGGCGGGAAGCGGCGGGTGGTGTGGTTGGTGCTGTGGTGGAGAGCGCGTGGCGGTCCATCCTGGAAGCTCCTCCGTGATCCGGTGCGTGTACGGGCTGGTTGCGGGCCGGCAAGGCGTGACGCGAGAACGGACGGGCTGCTGTGTCCAGGGAGAGCACGCAGGCGGTCTGCAGACGGTGTCGCGGGCCGGTGGCCTTGTCGGGTGACTGAACACGGTGTGACAAGTAAGACCGAGCAGCAGTCTCCGGCGTGACAGGCGGGGTGCGGGGCGGCGCGGGCGGCCCCGGACCCATCGCCGCCCGACCGTCAAGGAGATCGCCCATGCAATGAAGGACCCTTGTGCACGAACTCTGGGCGGGCGTGGCCCTGCGCACGGCCCTGCGTGTGACGTTGTTGTGGTTGCGCCCTACTGTCTGGTCGACGGCGCAGAGAGAGCATGGCGGTCTCCGGAAACGCCGTGTCCCTTTCGCCCACTGTCCGGGGCCGGTAGCGCGAGGGCCGCAACCGCAGGCAGATCAGACGAGTTCGCGCCCTCCGTCGACCGTGAGCACCTGCCCGGCGACGTGCGTTCCCTGCGGGTCGGCGATGCGCAGGATCCAGCGCGCGACGTCCTCGGGATCGCCGAGCCGGCCCGCGGGAGTGCACTCGCCTTCGTTTTCGGGGGCGAGTTCGAGACCGCATCGCGAAGAAAGGAGGCGTAGTACCGCGTCCCGAAGAGAGAGGCGCAGCCGGCTGCATGGCTCAGTGGAACTGGCTGGAGCCCGCAGTCCGTCTCCACGCCTGAGGCCGGGGCGGCGTGGAGACGGACAGTATGTGTCCGGCCGGGCCGGATGTCTTGCTCAGCCGAACTGGCCGGGCTGGTAGCTGCCGGCGGGCTGCTGGGTGATGATGTTGATGCGGTTGTAGGAGTTGATGACGGCGATGAGGGAGATCAGCGCAACGAGCTGGTCCTCGTCGTAGTGCTTGGCGGCGTTCGCCCAGGACTCGTCGGTGACCCCACCGGCCGCGTCGGCGATCCGGGTGCCCTGCTCGGTGAGTTCCAGCGCGGCGCGCTCCGCCTCGGTGAAGACCGTGGCTTCCCGCCATGCGGCGATCAGGTTGAGGCGCACCGATGTCTCACCGGCCGCGGTGGCGTCCTTGGTGTGCATGTCGGTGCAGAAGCCGCAGCCGTTGATCTGGCTGGCACGGATCTTCACCAGCTCCTGAGTGGCGGCCGGCAGCCCCGAGTCCGACACCACTTTGCTCGCGGAGTTGATGTGCTTCAGCACCTTGGCCGCGAGGGAATTGCCGAAGTAGTTGAGACGAGGATCCATGGCGATCTCCTAGCCGGGTTGCGGATACGCACTATTGACCGGTCGGCCCGGCAAAATGTGACACGAGGGCGCGTGTGATGTGTGTCTCCGCCACGCGGGCGACCGACGACACACCGGCCGCCCGCGCCGCATCCAGCCCAGCAGCAGTCACAGAACGCCATGCTGCGTGACCGGAAAGCCTCAGTTTCGTCGGCAACCGTCCGGTTGCCGGGCGCGATGCCGCCTTCACCGCTCTTGCAGCCACACTGCCGTACGTTGTGATGGCGATCCTCGGCGTAGAAAGCCGTTAAAGGGACTCAACCTGTCGCTGGACCGTATCGCTGCCGAGCACGGAGAGGAGCTGCAGGCGCGCGTGGCTCTCCGTACCGGGCACCGCGGTAAAGACCTGGAGTCGCTGCGCCTGGTCGGGGTCGACCAGTGTCTGGCAATGGAGTTCCAGCAGTCCCAACTGAGGGTGCTGGAAGCGCTTCGGGGCGCAGTAGGGTCCGATCACCGGGTGCTCGGACCAGAGCGCTCCGAATTCGGGGCTGGCTGTCCGCAGTGTGTCGACCAGCTCGGCGGTGCGTGAGTCACAGCCGTCGCGCGCGTAGGCGCCGTGGAGATCCGCCACCAGAAGGCGGCTGTGTCCGGCGTGGTCGCTGCTGGGATGGGTCAGCCGGGAGACGGGATCGGTGAACCAGCGATAGTGGAGACTGCGAGCCAGTCCGGTGAAAGCTGTCTCGTCGCCCAGCAGCGCGACGGCCGGCCGGGTCTGTTTCAGCGTCTCGCCCAGGTGGTTGACCACTTTCGCGGGAGTGTCCTCCAGCCGGTCGAGGATGCGCATCATCCCCGGGTTGATGTGGTCGCCGCGCCGGACCCGTCGGGGGACGGCGTAACCAGCGATCTGAAACAGGTGATCGCGCTCCTCGAGAGACAGATGCAGACCGCGTGCGATCGCGCCGAGCATCTGCTCCGAGGGATTCGGCCCATGCGGTTGTTCAAGGCGGGTGTAGTAGTCGGCCGACATGTCGCACAGAGCCGCCACCTCCTCCCGGCGCAGCCCTCCGGTACGCCGGCGGCGCCCGCGCGGGAGTCCGACGTCCTCTGGTTGGAGGGCCTCACGCCGTGCTCTGAGAAAGGCCGCCAGTTCGGCTCTGTCCGCCATTGCGCTGTCCTCTTCGGTTTCGGTCGAAACGGATCCGTGAACGGGCAGCTGACTCAGACGGCCGCGAACGTGATGCCTGTGAGGCGCTCGGAGATCTGCCAGAGCCGGGCCGCGTCGGCCTCGCTCCGGGCCGACTTGTAGATCGCCAGCTGTTTGGGGCCGCCGGTGAACTGGCCGAGACCGTCAGGGCCGTACAAGTGCCCGCCTCGTGGGTCAGGGCTCGTGGCCGCGTACAGCGGGGGAAGCAGACCGGCGTCGACGGATTGCACGAAGATCCCCCAGCGTGCGAACCGCTTCATGATCGCCTCATGGGGTGCGGGGCGGGCGCGGCCGAGGTTGGGCCCGGAGGCGTAGAGATTGGTCAGTGTCGTGCCGGGGTGAGCGGCGTTGCTGACGATGCCCCATTCGCCTGCCGTGCTCAGCCGGTTCAGCTCGAGGGCGAACAGCAGATTGGCCAGCTTGGACTGGCCGTAGGCCCGCACCGGCGAGTATCGCTTCTCGCTCTGCAGGTCGTCCCAGTTGATGCTGCCGCGTGCGGCGGTGCTGGTCATGGTGGTCACACGAGCCCGACCGGCGCGCAGCAAGGGCATCAGACGCCCGGTGAGTGCCACATGGCCGAGGTGGTTGGTTCCGAACTGCAGCTCGTACCCGTCCTCTGTCGTGTGCCGGACCGGCGGGGCCATCACGCCGGCATTGTTGATCAGGAGGTTGATCGGTCTGCCTTCCGTGTTCAGCGTGTCAGCGAGGGTTTCGACCGACGCCAGCGAAGCCAGGTCGAGGACGCGTGTGGAGATCTGCGCCTCGGGCGCGCTCGCACGGATGCGTTCCACAGCGGCGGCACCTTTGGCCACGTTGCGCACCGGCAGGACGAGTTCGGCGCCGGCACGAGCGAGCCGTTCGGCCAGTCCCAGGCCGACGCCGTCGCTGGCTCCGGTCACGACGGCGAGCTTTCCTCGCAGGTCGGGCACGGTTACTGCAGTCATCTCAAGCTCCCAGTCGTGTGGTCCCCTTGCACCAGAGTCCGTGACCGGAGCCTGCCGATCCATGTGGCGCTCAACCATGGATCGGGAGGGCATGGCTGAACCCGGTGCTGTTGTAGGGGTCCGGAGTGGACATGAGCATCAACACTGTGTGACACGGTGCTGTTCCCTCACGGTATGGTCAATGTGACCGCCCCGGCACATGGTTGCGTGACTCGGCCGTTCCGCTCACAGGAGTCACCCCGGAGGCCGACTGTCGGAGATTCAATCATCGATGAAGGGTCCCTTCCATGCCTGCAATCCTGATCCACGGTGTCCCCGACACCCACCACGTGTGGGACGGCGTACGCCGGTATCTCACCCGGACCGACGTGGAGGCCTGGGACCTGCCCGGGTTCGGGGCACCGCGCCCGGACGGCTTCGGCTCCACCAAGGAGGAATACGTCAGTTGGCTCATCGACCGGCTGGAGCGGATCGGTGAGTCGGTGGACCTGGTCGGCCACGACTGGGGCTGTATCTTCACCGCTCGGGTTGCTTCCGTACGGCCGGACCTGGTTCGTACGTGGGCCGGCGGCAACGGGCCGATCAGTTCTGAGTACGTGTGGCATCCGCTCGCGAAGATCTGGCAGGACCAGGCCGCGGGCGACCGTTTCATGGATGAGTTGGAGCCGGAGTCCTTCGCCGACCTGGTGGCGGGCTTCGACGTTCCCGCTGAGCTGGCCAGGGAGATGGTCGGTCGGGTGGATGGGCCGATGAAGGACAGCATCCTCAAGCTCTACCGTTCTGCAGTGACCATGGGCGCGGAGTGGGAACCGGGGCTGGCGCAGGTGTCCGCGCCGTGCCTGGTGTTCTGGGGGGTGCTCGATCCGGCCTGCCAGATCGAGTTCGGCGTGAAGCTCGCTGCAGCCGTGCGCGCGACCAAGGTCGCCGAACTCGACTGCAACCACTGGCCGCCGCTTCAGAGGCCGGCCGAGGTCGCCGCGGCCCTTGAGGCGCACTGGGGCGCGTACGCAGGCGGCTGATGCGTGAGGCCGTGAATGCGTCTGGCCGCGGGCCCGGCCGTTGTACGGGACGCCGCCGACGGTGAGACAGACGGTGCGCGGGCCCACGACCGTTGAGCACACTCACTCGAACGCGGACCGGTCGACCTTCCGCAGATCCGGGCTGCTGCCCATCTCCGCGCGGATGTCGGCAAGAGTCCGGGTGGCCAGTGCTTGCCGCCACGCTTCCTCTGCCCGGCGCATGGCCGTATTGACGCAGAGAGCAGTCGGCGCCGCTTTCGCCCGCGATGGTCATGGGCGGTCTCACCCGCGCAGCCCGGTCCCTGTCGCCGACGGCTACGGCGTGACGATCGCAAGGCAGGCTCGGGCTGCTCGCCCGCTCTCCGGCCGGCAGCAGGCCGCAGGTATACCTCGGTCAGCTCGACCAGGCTCGCGAAGAGTCCGGCGAAGGGCTCGTCCTGGCCGAGGAGGCCGGAGAATGGATCGTCTGGCTGGGCATGAAAGCCACGCCCGGCCTGGTGGCAGCGCTGCGCGGTGAGACCGAGGACGCGGCGCGGCCGATCCACGAACTGCGCGCCCCCGCTGGCTACGTCGGCAGCTCCGCAACGTGGACGCCCGGGCCCCCGCAGCGCCCGCGACGAGTTCGACCGGGTCGGTTCGCAGCCCTGTGCCGAGATGGCCCGCGAGCAGCTGCGCGCCGCCGGGGAGTCAAGCAGTCGGCGGCACGCGAACACCAGCGAGCAGCTGTCGGCCCAGGAAATGCAGGTCGCCGTGATGGCGTCACAGGGGCTGAGCAACCGGGAAGTCGGCCAGCGCCTGTTCATCTCGCACCGGACCGTCGGGGCTCACCTGTACCGGATCTATTCACGCCTGGGCATTACCAGCCGGGGCAAGCTCGCCGCAGCGCTTGCCGCCCTCCACGAGGAACGGCCCGCGGCTGAGGTGTCCGGCGCTTCGGACTGAACTGCCGGTGTCCGACATCGGCACGAATGTTCTCCATCAACGGCGTCCAGGGAGGCCGTATGCCCGTCGCGGATGCCGAACAGCATTCCCAAGGGTTGCGCCCCAAGCCGCCGGGCGATGAACGCGAAAACGTCGAGAGTCGGCGAGTCGAGCCACTGTGCGTCGGCGACCAGAAGCACGGGTGCTGGGTCGGCCGCTTCGCCGAGCAAGTCGTGTGTAGCCAGAGCGATCATGAAGGACTGCGGGGCATACCCCGCAGGGGACGGCCCGGCCATTCCAAAGGCTCCAAGCAGCGCTCCGCCTGAACAGGCGGCAAGGTCTCGGCCTCCACCCTGGACGCGGTGAGCACGGTGACACCCGACAACATCGGACCGCGCAGGCTGAGCGAAGCCATTGTCACAGATGCACCGTGTGCCCGGTCATCACTTCGAAACGGTTATGTGAGCCCTGGAGTGTGCGGCGGCGATCTTTCGTCCGTTCCGGGGCGGACCTATGGAGGTGCAGCACAGTGTCGGACACGGACTCAGTGAGCAGGACGAGCGAGCAGTCACGGTCGCAGGGGTGGAAGACGGCGGCGAAGATGCTGCAGGACGCCGGGCCGCTCGTCATCCCCGAGGGTGCCTCGGCGATGACCATCTTCGTCGAGTGGGAGCCCGGAGACCTGGGAACGCCTCCGCACCGCCACTCGGGGCCGGCCTTCGGGTACGTCATCGAGGGCGCGGTCCGCTTCGAACTCGAGGGCGAGCCCGAGCGCGTGGTCGAGGCCGGCGGGACGTTCTGGGAGCCGGGTGGTGACGTCATCCATTACCAGGACGGCAACGCACTGGCCGATGCGCCAACCCGGTTCACCGTGACAATGATGTGCGCGCCGGGCAAGCCCATGCTCGAGCTGGTCTCCGAGGAGGAACTGGCACAGCGGGCCCACCTGCGCGCCCCGCGGCCTGTGGACTGAGCTGCCGCTTCCTGTTTCAGGAAGGTCGACTTCGACCGCAGCAGACCCACTCGAGTGACGGTGCTTTCGCAGCCGCAGCAGTTGACGAGCTGCGACACCGTGTGCTGCCACCAACAGACCGCCGCCCGCCGGACCAGCGCGCAAGACTCATCCACTGCCGTCCATGGCTCTACGCCGGGGCCAGGGACGGCATACCCCGATGCTCCCGCATATCGCGGCAGGGCACAGCCCAAAGGAGGCAACGATGTTCGAACATCGGACAGAGGCAGAAATGAGACTGCACTCAGAAAGGACGGCCCGGGAACTCGCCCTGCAAAAGCAGCAGGAAGAGGACGGCGAGAACAACGACGTCATCGAGACACCGCCTGGGTCCGACGAGGTGCACGCGACCACGGAACCGGTAGTCACCACCGACGCAGCGTCAGACGAATGACCTCTGGCGTGGGCGGCCTGGGTGAGGTCGGGCATGACCGGCTTGTCCGCACGGTGGTGACCTGGTTTCAGGCGTCCCGGCGGCAGTACTCCACACGCCAGTCGCCTGCGGCCCTCTGCATGGGTGTGGTTCGCCCTACTGGCTCTGGCAGTACCAGTACGCACGGACGCTGCACGTGTACACCTGGACCGACCGGGTATGCGGGGGCCCCGCCGATTCGCCCGGATGTGCCAGTGGCCGGTCGGCTGGTCCGTGGACGCGTCCGTGCCGCCCTCGTCGAGGCACGTGCCGACGGCACAGCTGGTCGTGTCCCGGGCCCGCCGCTGAGGCGGCTTCAAGGGTCTGCTGCTGGGCTCGGTCGGCCAAGCCCGTCCTGCATCACGCGAACTGCCTCGTCGTGATGATCCGCTCCGGAAAGGAATGAAGCAATGACGACGCTGGACGGGCAACCCGTGAGCGAGGTCGCGCGCGCAGACACCGCGACGCAGGCCCCCACCGGTGAGCCGGACGCCTATCGGCAGGCTCCCGCCCAGGTGGCGGACCGGCTCGGCGTCGACCCGGGGGTGGGGCTGAGCACAGGGCAGGTCTCCGAGCGCGCGGCGGTCTACGGCGCCAATCGGCTGTCCGAACCGGCCCGGCGCCCGGAGTGGCTGAAGTTCCTGGACCAGTTCCGCAACTGGCTCATCGGCATCCTGCTCATCGCCGCCGTGGTGGCCGGAGCCATCGGTGACATCAGGGACGCCGTGGTGATCACCTTCGTTCTGCTGGTCAACGCCGTGCTCGGATATTGGCAGGAGCGGCGTGCCGAGCACAGTCTGGAGGCGCTGCGCCGGATGCTGGTGCCCACGGCGAGGGTTCGCCGCAACGGCACGGAGCAGGTGGTGGAGGCACAGCTGCTTGTACCCGGAGACGTGGTCCTGCTGGAGGCCGGTGACCGGATACCGGCTGACGGCCGGCTGATCGTCGCGGAGAAGGTCGAGGTGGCCGAGGCCGCCCTGACCGGTGAATCCCAGCCGGTTACCAAAAGCGTGACGGCCGTCGATCACACCTCGACAGCCCCGGTGGCACTCGCCGAGCGCACCAGCATGCTGTTCATGAACACCGCACTGACCCGGGGCCGTGCCGAAATGATCGTCACGGCCACCGGAATGCGCACCGAACTCGGCGCCATTGCCGAGGCGCTGCGCACCGGGACCGAGCCGCCGAGCCCGCTCCAGGTCCAACTGGACAGCCTCGGCCGGCGGCTGGCACTGCTGAGTGGAGTCGCTGTCGTCGCCTATGCCCTGAGCGCATTGGTCCGCGGCGAATCGCTCTCGGACGTCGCGCTGCAGGCCGTGGCCCTGGCCGTCGCCGCGATCCCCGAAGGGCTGCCCGCCGTGCTGGCCCTGACGCTGGCACTCGGCGTGCACCGCATGGCCCGTCGCGGTGCCATCGTCAAACGACTGGCCGCGGTGGAGTCGCTCGGTGCGGCCACGGTCGTGTGCAGCGACAAGACCGGCACGCTCACCCTCAACGAGATGACCGTGCGGACTTTGTGGACCGCGGGCAGGCTCTACGACGTCACGGGGGAGGGGTACGGGACTGCAGGCGCCGTCCGCGTCCATGGTGCGGACGACACGTCTCCCACCGACGACCTCCGTGACGCGGTGCTTCCCTTTGCCCTGTGCAACGACGCACACGTGACCGACGGCGTCTTCATCGGTGACCCGACGGAAGCCGCACTGGTCGTCCTGGCGGCCAAGGCCGGTGTGGACGCCGACTGGGTGCGTACGGAGCTGCCCCGCACGGGCGAGCTGCCTTTCGACGCGGCCACCAAGTACATGGCCACCTTCCACACCGAACCCGACGGCCGTACCCGCGTCCATGTCAAGGGCGCGGTCGACGTCCTGATGGGCATGTGCACCGATGTCCTCACCGAGGACGGTGCGTGCGCCCTCGACGAAGGGCACAGGGACGAGATCCTCGCCGTGACGGGGCAATTCGGCAGCACCGGACTACGGGTACTGGGCGCGGCCACCGCCCTGATGGACGGCACGCCGAGCAAGTTCGCTCCGGCCGCGCTGCCCGGCCTGACCCTGGTGTCGGTCGCCGGGATCGCCGATCCGCCCCGCCCGCAGGCACGGGAAGCGATGGCGCTGTGCCGCATGGCTGGAGTGGCCGTCAAGATGATCACCGGTGATCACGCCGACACGGCGGCGGCCATCGCCCGCGAGCTGGACATCGAGGGTGACGTCGTGACGGGCACTGAACTGGACCGGATGACGGAGGAACAACTCGCCGAGCGCATGGACGACATCGGTGTGTTCGCCCGGGTCGCCCCGGAGCACAAGGTCCTGATCGTGCGGACGCTGACGAACCGGGGACACATCGTCGCCATGACCGGTGACGGCGTCAACGACGCCGCAGCGCTCAAGGCCGCCCACATCGGCGTGGCCATGGGCATCACCGGCACGGATGTGGCCAAGGAAGCCGCCGACGTGGTCCTCACCGACGACGACTTCTCCACGATCGTGCGGGCCGTCCGCGAAGGACGGGCCATCTACGCCAACATCGTCAAGTTCGTCCGCTTCCAGCTGGCCACCAACATCGGCGCGATTCTGACCCTGTTCAGTGCCTCCCTCGCCGGTCTGCCCTCCCCGCTCACGGCAGCCCAACTGCTGTGGGTCAACATCATCATGGACGGTCCGCCCGCGATGGCCCTGGCCGTCGACCCCGCCCGTGACGATGTGATGCGCCACCCGCCGCGCGATCCGCGTGAGCGGATCCTGGACGCCCGACGGCTCTTCGCCATCGGCCGGGCCGGTGCGGTCATGGCCATGGGTACCGTGACGCTCTTCGCCGTGGCCCGCTCGTACGTCGATCCGGACACCGCCCTGACCATGGCGTTCACCACGTTCGTGCTGTTCCAGCTGTTCAACGCCCTGAGCGCCCGCGCGGACGACGGCCCGCTGCTGGACCGACAGCAGTTCCGCAACCGCGCGCTGTGGCTGTGCCTGGCCGGCGTCCTCGCCGTACAGGTCGTTGTCGTCCACCTGCCCTGGGCACACACGGTCTTCGGGACCGTGCCGCTGACCGTGACCCAATGGGCCCTGTGCCTGGGCACCGCGTCCACCGTGCTCCTCGCCGAATTCGTCCTGCGCGCCGTACGGCCGGTACTACGCAAGGCGGGCGTGCGGTTCTGACCGTACGCCAAGGTCGGCACCCGCTCCGCAGCACCTCATGGCCCACTGGACGCTCCAGCGCTTCGAGTGCTGGGGGTTGGTGCAGCTGGTCGGCGATCTCTCGCACGCCGTGCCGGCGTAGTGCTCGGCGGGCAGGGAGGCGAGCCGCGTCATCAGCGGGGAAGGCATGGAACGGGCGTGACCCGCCCCCGGTTCCGGTGCCGACGTCCGTGACAGGAACTGGCCGATGTGCCCACCAGCGTGCTCCGCGCCCCTGTTCTGACCCGCGGCCCGCGCACCCCTGCCATCAAGGAGCTCTGCGATGCCGGGCAGCACCCCAGCTCACGGCGGCGATCGGCGGGACGGGCGATCGGCGGGGGCGGCGGAGGCGTTGGTAGCGTCGGCGTGTGCCGTGCCGGCCGGTGCGGTGTGCCGCTCGACCGAGAGAGACCTGATGTCCCCGACGATTCGCAGGGCCGTGATCCCGGCCGCCGGACTCGGTTCCCGTCTGCTGCCCCTGACGAAGGCGACACCGAAGGAGATGCTCCCGGTCGGCGACAAGCCGGTCATCGAGCACACCGTCCGCGAGTTGGTGGACTCCGGTATCACCGACATCACCATCGTCGTCTCAGGCGGCAAGAGCCTCATCCAGGACCACTTCCGCCCCAACCCCGCGCTCGTCGAACAACTCCGCGCCGACGGCAAGACGGCTTACGCGGACGCGGTGGAGGAGGTCGCGGAGCTGGCCCGCCGGGGCCACATCACCTACCTGGACCAGTACGGCCCGTACGGCAACGGCACCCCGGTGCTGAACGCCGCCCGTGCCTTCGGAGATGAGCCGGTGCTGGTGCTGTGGCCCGACGACGTCTTCGTGGCCGAGGTCCCCCGCGCCCAGCAGCTGATCCGCGCGTACGAGCAGACCGGCTGCCCGGTGCTGGCGCTCCTGCCGATGGACCCCACCGAATCCCAGCGCTACGGCGTGCCCATCGTCAAGGAAGACCTCGGCGACGGCCAACTGCGCATCACCGGACTGGTCGAGAAGCCCGAGCCGGCCGCCGCCCCGTCGTCGTACGCGGCGATCGGCGGCTATGTCGTCACCCCCGGCATCATCGACGAACTGCGCGAGCAGACCCGTCGCTGGTACGAGCACAGGACCGGCGAGGTCTACCTGACCGACGCCATCAACGCCTACGCCGCCACCCGCGCGGTGTACGGGCAGGTCATCAAGGGCCGCTGGTACGACACCGGCAACCCGGCCGACTACCTGGTCGCCCAGATGGCGTTCGGCCTCGCCCACCCGGAGTACGGGCCCGTACTGCGCGGCCTGGTCGCGGGACTCGACGTCGACAGCGCTGCCGCCGTCCAAGCGGAAGCCACCGCCTGACCTGCCGCTTTTGGTTCCGGGCCGCTCACAGCGGGCGGCCCGGAACGGGTGCCCCGTATGGGGCGACGTCGTTCCACGCACGCTTGTCCCTGCGCGGCTCTCACGTCGACTGGCTGTCCGTCGCCGTGGTCGCACCGTGGCGGGCCCGGATGATCGAGATCACGGTGTCGGTGGTGTGGTCGAGGTAGCTGCGGCCATCGGGCAGCCGGCCCTCCGGGCTGATGTAGCTGCGCGGCCCGAGGTGAGTGGCCGGGTCGAGCCGATGCACGGTGATCTTCCCGGCGCGGGCGGCGCGGTTCCATCCGCTGCGGCGGAACAGGCGCCAACGCTGAGGGAAGATCCAGGTGCCGACCCGCTCGATCCGGTCGCTCGCGCTGGTGAGTCGATGCACGTGCTCGGCGTGGGTGAGGTCGTTGGCGCCGTTGTGGAAGCCGCCGAGTGTGATCAGCAGGAGCGGGGAGCGCAGCTGGGTGTGCAGTTCGTCGACTGCGCCGGTGGCGACCTGCGCGCCGCCGCTGTAGCTGAGCAGCACCACGGGGATGCCGCTGTCGGGCTGGTAGCCGGCGAGCCGGAGCTGAGTGGCGATCTGGGAGCCGACGGCCCGGTTGTACAGGGGCCGGTACCGGTGGTCGGCGGCGACGAAGATCTGCATGACGTTGTGCAGGAACAGCAGCAGCCCGATGCGACGGCGCAGCCACGCCCACACCGGCCGGTCGGCGAGCGGGTCGGCCAGCGGCGAGTACGGCTGCACCTGACCCAGCACCCGCAGTTCCGGCGCTCCGGCGAGCACGGCCTTGACCAGCTGGCCGCCGTCACGCGTGTCACGAACACGGCGTTTCCCGATACCGTCGAGGTAGACCAGGTAAGCGGCCGGGGGACTGTCGGGGGCCGCGCCTCGCGCGTAGGGCACGCCGTCCGGGAGTTCAGTGATCGGCGCCCGCCAGCCGGCGCTGTAGGCGAGCACCTCGTAGCGGGCCAGCAGGGCTTCGGCGAGCAGCACCGGCCCCAGTGCGCAGACCCAGAGCACGAAGTCGTTCATGCGATCACCTCTGGTCCCCGGGTCGCACTGATCCTCACGACCAGGCGCCGTACGGCTTCCACAGCGACCCCGAGAGCGGCCCCGGCGACCGCCACGCAGCCGGCGGCGCCCCACCAGCCGAGCCCGGTCGCCGCCGCGAGCGGGCCGGCCAGACCGGCGCCGACCCCCACGAAGAGCAGCAGGTGGAGCAGGGGCCCGAGCAAGGGGAACGCAAGCACGGCAGCGAGCACCAGCGGGGCCACCAGGCCCGGCGTCCACCGCAACTCGCCGCCCGGCGCCGGCGAGGACAGCACCACTTCGGCCAGGGTCCACGCGGTCAATGGCCACAGCGTGAACACGGCAGCCTCGACGAGGCCCGCGGCCACCAGCAACCCGGCCACGAAGGTCCGCGACATGCCGGGCCGGCGCGACGCCAGGGGCAGGATGCGCCCGGCGGCCTCCGACAGCCCGGCGAACAGCAGCAGGACGACGACTGATGACATCACTCAGCCTCGCCTGACGGGTCGACGGGAACCGACTCACGGACCGAGCCGGTCGCTCGCAGGTACCGTTCGAGTTCGTCGGCGGCCCGTGTATACCCGCCCGCCTCGTGCTGGGCCACCTGCAGAGTGCTCGCGGCTGCCCCGAACCCGGGGTCGTGCAGCAGACGCCGGGCGAGGACACGCACGGAGGCCTTGGCGACGTCCTGGGTACGGATCGACAGGCCTGCGCCGAGTTCGACGACGCGACGGGCCACCATCGGCTGGTCGGCGCCCTGCGGCACCACCAGCATCGGAACCCCGGCGTACATGGCCTCGTTGACGCTGTTCATCCCGCCATGGGTGATGAACAGCGCCGCGCGGGCCAGCACCTCCGGCTGCGGCACGAAGCGGTGGGCGAGCACGTTGGCCGGCAACGGTCCCAGCGCGTCGGGATCGGTCTGCCCGGTGGAGACGATCACAGTGCCGCCGAGCGGTGCCAGCGCGGTCGCGAAGGTGCGCAGCAGTTGCGGGTCGGCATTGAACACGGTGCCCAGCGAGGCGTACAGCACCGGGTCCTGGAGCCGTTCGGCAGGGAACGAGGGATCGGCCGGGCGGGCGCCAATGCTCGGGCCGACGAACCGGTAGGACTCGTCGAAGTCCTCGACGGCAGGCTGGAACGCCCGCGAGGTGTAGACCAGATTGAGCGGCTGACGGATGTTCCCCAGGTCGAGCAGCGGCAACCCGTGAGCGTCGTGGCGGCGGTGCAGCGCCCAGCGGGACCGTACGTACCCCTGGAGGCTGCGGGGCCGAGCCACAGCCGCGGCCAGCATGTCCCACGAGCCGCCGGTGGGGCTGGGCACCTGCCGATTGAAGGCGAACGTGGTGAACGACGACGCCGCCGGCACCCCGAGTTCGCGGGCGGCGACCGCGCCCCACGGACAGGCGCTGTCGTGGACGATCAAGTCGGGCCGGACCCTGCGCAGATCGGAGAGGACAGCGGGCAGCAAGCGGACGGCGGTGCCCGCAAGCCCCTCCAGCAGCGTGAGCGGCGTCGGTGGATCGGGGAGCGGCTGGTCGCCCCCGGGATAGAGGCACACCGTGGCTCCGGCGGCCTCGATCTCTTCACGGAACGCGGGTGAGGTGTGGTACGTGACGGAGTGGCCGCGCCGGACAAGCTCGGCCACGATGGGCAGCGTCGGGTTGACGCGCCCGTGCATGGCGATGTTGAGGAAAGCGATGGTGCTCACAGGCCGACCCCCTAGGTGGAAGAAGTGGATGCTTCGCCCGGACCGGCGGACGGCACCGAAGGGTCGTCGACGCGGTACAGGCCCGGACCGTCGATGCGCAGTCCGTCGAGAAAGCGCCCCGCGGTGAGGGACGCGGTGCTGATCAGGCGCTGGGAGTGGCCGAAATCCCACGGGGCGGGCCAGGACTCGATGCCGGTCGGCAGTACGACAGTGGGAATGCGCTGGGACACCTCGTGCAGGTCACGCTCGATCTGATGGTGCAAGAGCAGCAGCCCGGCCCTGGCGGCGATCGCACTGGCGCGTCGGCGCGGATGGGTGGTGGGCAACGGCGAGCTCTCCGGCCCGGTCGCCACCACCACGACGCTGGCTGCCCCGGCCTTGTGGGCTGCCAGCACCGGGACATAGGCGATCACCCCGCCGTCGACGAGTGTCCGGCCGTCACGATCCACCGGGGGCAGCATCCCGGGAATGGCTGCACTGGCCAGCAGTGCGGACTTGAGGTCTCCGTGGTCGAGCAGCGCCGGAGCGCCGGTGACCAGGTCCATGGCCACCGCGGTGAACGGGACCGTCAACTGCTCGATCCGTGCCAGCAGTTCGGCCCGAGCGATCAGTCGACGCAGGCCGCGATCGGTGAAGACGCTGGCCCGTGATGACAGATAGCCGAGCGGATACACCTCACGGCGACGCAACTGGGTCCACACGTGGTCCAGCCACGGCGCGGCCCGGTCGGGATGGGCGGCCGCGATGGCACCGTTGAGGGCACCGACCGAGGTTCCGATGATCATGTCCGGTACGAATCCGCGCTGCTCCAGCGCGTATCCCACACCGACATGCGCCGCCCCGAGCACACCACCGGCGCCCACGACCACGGCCACGGGACGGGGAAGGGCGTGCAAGCCCGCCGACGAGCCGCCTCCGCCGGAGACGAAGCGTGCCGATGCGCCTGATCCTTGGCGCCAGGTAGCCCTCATGATGCACCTTTCTCACCACGGCACCGAACGGATTGCTTTCCCAACCAGGACCAGGCGGCCACACAGTGTGTGACACCGTCGGCAGGCGAACGGGGAACCGATGGATGCCAGGTGCCGGTCAGCCGAACTGGCCGGGCTGGTAGTCACCTGCGGGCTGCTGGTTGATGACGTTGATGCGGTTGTACGCGTTGATGACGGCGATGAGGGACAGCAGGGCGACGAGCTGATCCTCGTCGAAGTACTTCGCCGCGTTGCTCCAGGCCTCGTCGGTGACACCGCCGGCGGCGTCGGCGATGCGGGTGCCCTGCTCCGCCAGTTCCAGCGCGGCGCGCTCGGCGTCGGTGAAGACCTTGGCCTCACGCCAGGCCGCGACCAGGTGGAGGCGCTGCGCGGTCTCTCCCGCCGCTATGGCGTCCTTGGTGTGCATGTCGGTGCAGAAACCACAGCCGTTGATCTGACTGGCGCGGATCTTCACCAGCTCCTGCGTCGCGAGGGGCAGTGTGGAGTCCGAAACCACCTTGCCGGCCGAGTTGATGTGCTTGAGCACCTTGCCCGCGAGGGGGTGGCCGAAGTAGTTGAGACGCGATTCCATGCTGATCTCCTTGCCGAGTGGCGGATACACACCATTGACCGAAGAAGCGGGCGGCCTGTGACAGGGAGCGGGCTGTGGTGTGGCACTCAGAGGTACCTGGGGCGGTGACCCAGTCCTTACGCGCCCTGTGGATGATCGATGCTGTGCTGCTCGAGTCCCTGTCCGTCGCCGCGCTGGTCGTGGTGCTGGTGTGCGCCGTTGTCCGCCCCTTTCGCTGGCCGGAGGCGGCCTTCGCGGTACCCGCAGCCGGCATCGTGGTCGCGGCCGGCGGGATCCCGATCGCGGAAGTGCGGGAGGAGGCGGCCCGGCTCGGGCCGGTGATCGGCTTTCTCGCCGCCGTACTGGTGCTCGCCAGGCTCTGTGACGACGAGGGCCTCTTCCGCGCCTGCGGGACATGGATGGCCCGCTGGTCCCGCCGCCGACCGCACAGGCTGCTGGGCGCGGTCTTCGCTCTCGCCTCGCTGATCACTGCCGTGCTCAGCCTGGACGCCACCGTGGTCCTGCTGACCCCGGTCGTGTTCGCCACCGCCGCACGGATGGGGGCCCGGCCGCGCCCTCACGTCTATGCCGGCGCGCATCTGTCGAACACGGCCTCCCTGCTGTTGCCGGTGTCGAACCTGACGAACCTGCTCGCATTCACGGCGACGGGGCTGACCTTCACGCGTTTCGCGTTGCTGATGACCTTGCCATGGCTGGCGGCCATCGCCGTCGAGTACGCCGTCTTCCGTCGCTTCTTCGCCGCCGAACTCAACGCACCGAGCGATCCGACGGGGGCGGATGAGCCTACGGAGCTGCCACTGTTCGCGCTGGTGACGGTCGCCGCCACCCTCGCCGGCTTCATCGTGGCTTCCGCACTCGGCATCGACCCGGCCTGGGCCGCGGCGGCCGGCGCGGCCGTGATGGCCGTACGCGCCCTGGCTCGCCGGCACACGACTCCGGCCGCGATCGTTCGCTCCGCCGACGTGCCGTTCCTCGCCTTCGTCCTTGCCCTCGGTGTGGTCGTACGGGCCGTCGTCGACAACGGCCTCGGCCAGGCCCTCGGGAATGTCCTGCCCGACGGCACCACGCTGCCCGCCCTGCTGGGCATCGCCGCGCTCGCCGCACTCCTGGCGAACCTGATCAGCAACCTGCCCGCCGTCCTCGCCCTTGTGCCCCTGGCCGCACCGTCCGGGCCCGGCGCGATCCTGGCCGTCCTGCTGGGCGTCAACATCGGCCCGAACCTCACCTACGCCGGATCCCTGGCCACGCTGCTGTGGCGGCGTATCGCCCACCACCATGATCACGACGTCAGGCTCAAGGAGTTCACCCTCCTCGGCCTGCTCACCGTCCCCCTGGCCCTGCTGGCCTCCACCCTCGCCTTGTGGGCCTCGCTGAAGATCATGGGGGAGTGAGGGCTCCTCGCTTGCCCTGCGGACCGGTCAGCGCAGGTCGAGTCGCATCAGCACCCGGGGATGACCGGCCAGTACCGAGGTGGTGTCGGCGGCGTGGGTGAACCCGGCGCGTTCGAAGTTCTTCCGGATTCCGGCGTACGCCATCGTCATGTCGACCCTCGCGTCGCCGTTGTCGAGGGGGTACGCCTCGATCGCCGGTGCGCCGTGAGCGCGGGCGAACTCCACCGCGCCCGCGATGAGGGCGTGCGAGACGCCCTTCTTCCGGTGACCGGGGCGCACGCGGATGCACCACAGCGACCAGACGGGCAGGTCGTCGACGTGCGGGATCTTGCGGCTGCGTGCGAAGGACGTGTCCGATCGGGGCGCGACGGCGGCCCAGCCGACGGGCTCGTCACCGTCGTAGGCGATCACTCCCGGAGCGGGCTTCCCGCGGCACAGGTCGGCGACGTACTCACCGCGAGCCGGTCCGCGCAGCTCGTTGTTGAGCTTGGACGGGATCCGGTAGCTCAGGCACCAGCAGACGTTGGCGCCCGGTGACTTGGGACCGAGCAGCGTACGGACATCCTCGAAGACCGAAGCCGGGCGCACCTCGATGGTCATGGCCCCACGATGTCACGGCCCTCAGCGCGACGCACGGCCGCTGTCACCGCGGTCGGCGCAGCCCGGCGATGAGGAGTCCGACCAGTCGGCGTGCGTCGTAGCGGGGATTGTTGCCCGCGCCCGCGCACAGCCCTCCGACTCCGCGCATGAGCTCGTACGCGTCCTGGCCGGGGCGGATCTCGTCGGCGTCGGCGGCGGCCTCGAGGAGCTGAGTGCAGACGGGCACGAGGCGGTCGAGGAAGTAGGAGTGCAGGGGGTCGAAGCAGGGGTCGTCGGACTGCAGTACGGCCGCGAGCCCGTGTTTGGTGACCAGGAAATCGACGAAGAGGTTGATCCATTGCCCGAGCGCGGCATGGGGAGTTGCGCTGCTCGCCAGCAGGGCCGGCCCGGCCTCGGCGAGGGCGTCGACCTGGTGGCGGTAGACGGCGATGATGAGATCCGCTCGTGTCGGGAAGTGGCGGTAGATCGTGGCCGTCCCGACACCGGCCTTGGCCGCGATGTCGCGGATCGGCGCTTCCACGCCCGCCGTGACGAAGACCGCGGCGGCCGCGTCGAGCAGGGTCTCCTTGTTGCGCCGTGCGTCTGCCCGCTTGGGCCGCGCTACACGTCCCGCGTCCCGATCGTCTTCGTTCACCGCACCCTTCCCTTCGCTGCCGTCCTTACTAAACGGTACAGTGTCCCGTATTTTCAAACGGGACGCTGTACCGTTTCTTCATGATGTCAGACCAGGGCGTCAACCGCGCAACAGCTGAAAGGAAGACCGCTCCATGGCCGAATCAGCCAGGGCAACCATGGACCCAGCCACAAGCGTGCCCACTCCCATCGTCTCCGTGAAGCCGATATCGCTGCCGGCGCCGGGCCGTGGTCACGACCTCCACGTGCGCGTGTCCGCCCCGACCGCCGGACAAGAACTGCCCATCATTGTCTTCTCGCACGGCTTCGGCTCATCGCTGGACGGCTACGGACCGCTGGCCGACTTCTGGGCCGCTCACGGATTCGCCGTCATTCAACCCACCCATCTCGACTCCAGGACCCTGGCCCTTCCCCTGAACGATCCCCGCACACCACGGATCTGGCGTTACCGAGTCGAGGACATGAAGCGCATCCTCGACCACCTTGATCTCCTGGAAGCTGCCGTGCCGGGCCTCAGTGGCCGCCTGGATCGAAGCCGTATCGCCGCAGCCGGACATTCCTTCGGCGGCCAGACCGCGGGCAATCTGCTGGGCCTGCGAGTCCTTGATGAGCAGAACAAGAAGGGAGAGGACCTTTCGGACTCGCGCATCAAAGCGGGCGTGCTGCTCGCCACGGCCGGACAGGGCGGCGCCGACCTGTCACCGTTCGCTGCCGAGCGCTACCCGTTCATGAACCCGAGCTTCGCGGACATGACCACGCCGACCCTCGTGATCGCGGGGGATCAGGACAACTCGCCGCTCACCGTTCGGGGGCCGGACTGGTGCGCCAACCCCTACTTCTTGAGTCCCGGCAGCAAGAGCCTGCTCACCGTGTTCGGGGCGGAACACTCGCTGGGCGGAATCCCCGGCTACGAAGCCAGGGAAACAACGGACGAGAACCCCGAACGAGTCGCCCTGATCCAACGGCTCACCTGGGCCTACCTTCGCAGCGCCCTCGACCCGCAGGATCCCAGCTGGTCGGCAGCCCGCACGGCATTGACGAAGAGCGGCAATCCACTGGGCCGCATCGAAACCAAGTGAAAGTGCACGCGCTCAGTCGACGAGTCCATGGACATCGCCTGCCGAACTCCGTTCCTCTGATGGCACAGCGGGCCGGCCACGGCTGGAACTCCCGCTGCCCCATGACTCGTTGGGCTCGCGATCGGAGAGCGACGGATGCCGAGTGGACTCATCGCGCTGGCACTCGGCGGCTTCGGCATCGGTCTGACCGAATTCCTGATCGCCGGGCTGCTGCCGCAGGTGGCGTCGAGTTTCGGGGTGTCCGAAGCGGCGGCGGGCCGGCTGATCTCCGGGTATGCGCTGAGTGTCGCGGTCGGCGCGATCGCGCTGACCGCGGCGACGGCGCGGCTGCCCCGCAAGGGGATCCTGGTCGGCCTGGTGGGGTTGTTCGTCGTCGGCAACCTGTTGTCGGCGGTTGCGCCGAACTACCCGGTGATGCTGCTCGGCCGGATCGTCGCCGCGCTCTGCCACGGTTCGTTCTTCGGTATCGGCTCGCTGGTCGCTCGCAGCCTGGTCGCGCCGGAGAAGAAGTCCCGTGCGGTGGCGGTCATGTTCGCCGGGCTGACCGTCGCGAACGTGCTCGGCGTGCCGTTCGGCGCGCTGGTCGGTGAGCGCTGGGGCTGGCGAGCGGCCTTCTGGGCGGTCACCGGAATCGGCGTGCTCGCGCTGGCGGGCATCGGCGCCCTCGTCCCCGCCGCGGCGGGAGAAACACGACCTCCGACTGCGGCGGGCAGCTCCGACCCGATGCCGCCCATCGGCTTGCGGGCCCAGTTCCGCGCGTTCCGGTCCTGGCAGGTCTGGCTGACCCTGACAGCCACCGCGCTCAGCTACGGCGGGATGTTCGGCGCGTTCAGTTACATCGCCTACACCTTCACCGAGGTCGGCGGATTCTCCTCCGCGGATGTCGCCTGGCTGCTGATGGTGTACGGCGTCGGCCTGGTCGTCGGAAACCTGATCGGCGGACGAGCGGCCGACCGCCACCGTGATCGTGCCCTGGTCCTCTCCCTGCTCGGACTGACCATCACCCTGGCCGCGTTCGGCCTGCTGGCGGGCAGCGCCACCGCTTCGGTGATCCTGGTCTTTCTGATGGGGCTGTTCGGATTCGCCGGCGTCCCCGGCATGATCACCCGCGTCACCGACTACGCCCACGGGGCGGCACTCGCCGCCAGCGCCAACGTGTCCGCGTCCAACCTCGGCAACGCCCTCGGCGCCTGGCTCGGAGGCCTGGCCATCACCGCGGGCCTCGGCTACACCGCACCGCTCTACGTCGGCGCCGGCATCGTCCTGGCGTCCGTCCTCGTCATGGCCGTAGCCGCACATCACGCGAGGTCGCCCACGCGGCAGACCGAGTACTCCCTTGAATCCTCCCCTCCCTGAAGGGGGGATTTCTGACTCAGGCCGCCTCTTGGAGCAGCGCCCCAGGTGGCCTTATGCCCTCAGCGCCAGCCGGGTTGAGACCAGCCCCGGATGAGCATCACGCGTGCGGAGTTCTTGTCCCGTGGGCTCACCGTCCTGCATGCGGTCTCCTCCCGCGACACGACGATCCAGCGTCCGACCACGAACGGCAACGGCGCACGGCATCACCAACTCACTGCGGAAGAGCCGATTGCTTCCCGTACCCGGACGACGGGTTGCTGAAGACGATTCCCCCTGCACATGAGCCGCACCGTACGGGCGAAAGGAAGTGGAAGGTGTGGAAGGTGAGGTGCGCCGTTGATCGCCGAGGCGCGCCCCCCGACGCTGAGCGCGCAGTGGCTTTCCAACGGAGAAGTCAAGCCGTTTGGGGCAGGCCCTAAATCCCTTTGAGACGGTTCGCGATCTCTCCTAGGTTGGCTCGCGTGACGATCGAGGTGCCCTACCAGCCAATTCCGGTTGACCAGTCGGACGTTCGCTACGCTCACGGCCCCGACTCGGCTCTACAGCCGGACGTGCCCGCTGGGGAAACGATCGAGTTCGACTGGAACGACAGCGCGATGTACCCCGGCACGTCCCGGAAGTTCTGGGTCCACGTGCCAGCGAGCTACAACCCCGCCAACCCAGCGTCGCTCATGGTGTTCCAGGACGGATGGTGGTACCTGGACCCCGCAGGTGAGGTCCGCGGGGCGATCGTCCTGGACAACCTCATGCACCGGGGTGACATCCCGGTCACCATCGGCGTGTTCGTCGACCCGGGTGTCTTCCCCGACGCCGAGGATCCGAAGAACCGCAACACCGAGTACGACGCATTCGACGACCGGTACGTCAGTTTCCTCCTGAACGAGATCGTCCCCGAGGTCAACAAGCACTACTCGATCGCCGAGGACCCCGATCAGTGGGGCATCTGCGGTGGCAGCAGCGGCGGCAACTGCGCCTTCACCGCGGCGTGGCTGCGCCCGGACAAGTTCCGCCGCGTCATCGGGTACCTGTCCAGCTTCGCGCAGATGCCGGACGGCAACCCGTACCCCGAAGTCATTCCCCGCGTTCCCCGCAAGCCGCTGCGGATCTTCCTGCAGGCGGGCCATCGTGACCTGCGCTGGAACGAGCCCGAGGCGAACTGGCTCGCCGACAACTTGCGTGTCGCGGCAGCACTCGCAGAAGCCGGCTACGACTTCCGTCTCGTCCTGGGTGATGGCGGCCACAGCCCCAACCACGGTGGTGTCCTGCTCCCAGATGCTCTGCGCTGGTTGTGGCGGCCTGATGATCACCCGAACCAGCCGGTGGGCTTGGGCGGAGCGACTTCGTAGAAGCGGCCGTCCCGGATCAGGGCCCACAGGACGTCGACTCTGCGGCGGGCAAGGGCGATCACCGCATGGGTGTGGCGTTTGCCCGCGGCGCGGCGCGGCGCGGCGAGGCCGGGCCGGGGCGCCCTGCCAGCATCGTTGCCGGTTGGTTCCCGGACCGCCTCCCCAACCCGGCGTGCCCGTCTTCGAGCGCCGGGCTCTCCACAAGTCCCCCCGGACTTCCTTGAGTTCCTCATCCTGTGGCTGGCCAGGGCGAGGGGATCACCGCTCCCCGGCAGCGGTAGCGCGTGGTGCGTACCTTCTCCGGGCCGAACAGTGTGATCTCCTCGGCGGCCGGCCATCCTCGCCTGACGTGGTAGCGACGGCTGAGTTCCTTCCAGTGTGTCCGGCGGCGCTTGCGCCTGATCCACTTCCAGACCTGGTGCCACACAATGTTGTGCAGGTACTGGAACGTGGCGCTGGACACGCCGGGCCGGAAGTAGGCGCACCATCCCCGCAGCATCAGATTGAGCTGACGCAGCAGGTTCGGCAGCGGCTGGTTGACGTCCATCCGGCACGCGATCTTGACCTTGCGGTGAGGCTGGATGCGCCGGCCGAGAAAGTCGAGGCCCTCATCGATGTGGGTGATCGTCGTCTTCTCCATCGACAGGCGCATGCCCATCGGTGCGAGGACCGCTGCCACCTCCTCGCGCAGCACTTCGCAGTGATCACGAGTCCCGGCCACGAGTACGAGGAAGTCATCCGCGTAGCGGACCAACCGGAGGTTGGGTTCGCCACGGCGGCCTCGTCCCAGGCATCGCACCCTGGTGGTGTTCAACCCGCCCGGCCCGTTGGCGAGATACGGAGCACAGTGGCAACGGAGCTGGTCTCCCGGTCCGGCAGGAGGTCGACGGGCCGGGAGGTCTCCACAACGACGAGGACGGTGCCGTAGGTCCGTCCCTTGCGGAACGCGAACTCGTCGATGCCGAGTATGCGCGGTGCCCGGGCTGGCACGGGCGGGGCGACCAGGCGTCCTAGGGGCCTGTCTGGAGTCGTGATCAATGCGGTCTGTTTCGGACCCGAGGGTCACGCCGAGCTGGTAGAAAACCTCCGGTGACGCGACGTGAACTGAGCGATGATGAGTGGGGCCTGATAGAGCCGTTCCTGCCGATCGGACGGTACGGCCCTTTCCCGCAGCACCTGCGCGCACAGTTCGAGGGCGTCATCTGGCGGTTTCGCACTGGCGGCCAATGGCGAGAGATGCCCGAGGAATTCGGGGCCTGGCAGACGGTCTATGACCGCTTTACCCAGTGGCGCGACGTCGGCATGTTCGCCGCGATGATGGAGGGGATGATCGCCGACGCTGCGCGTCGCGGCCAGGCGGACATGTCTTTGGTCAGCGTGGACTCCACGGTGGCCCGGGCCCATCACGACGCGGCCGGGATGATGGTGGAAATCGGAGGTCCTGGCGGCGCTGGAAGAGGCCGCGGCGCAGGAAAAGGGGCCACGGAAACCGGGCAAATCACCCCGTCGACTCGCCGGCCGGGGAGTCCGCGCGGGCCGAGCGCCGGCGGCTGCGTCGGCGCCGCCGGGCTCGGCTCAAGGCGGCGGTGCTGGGTCGCTCGCGCGGTGGGCTGACCAGCAAGGTCCACCTCGCGGCAGACCGCGGTGCCGCCCGCTGGTGCGTTCGTGCTCACGCCCGGGCAGGCCGCCGACAGCCCGCGGTTCGTCGCGGTGTTGGAGAAGGTCAAGGTACGCGGGCCGGTGGGCCGCCCGCGCACCCGCCCGGACGCGGTAGCTGCCGATAAGGCGTACTCCTCGCGGGCGAACCGCGCCTACCTGCGCAGACGCGGGATCAAGGCGGTCATCCCGGAGAAGGCTGATCAGGCCGCGAACCGCAAGAAGCGCGGCAGGGACGGCGGTCGACCGGCGGCCCATGACGCTGAGCAGTACAAGGAGCGCAACACGGTGGAACGCTGCATCAACAAGATCCGGGCATGGCGGGGCCTGGCCACGCGTTACGACAAGACGCCCGCGAGCTACATCGCGGGGCTCCAACTACGCGGATCCATCATCTGGATACGCAGCCTCAACCCGGGGCCGCGGTCGCGGCGCCCGGCTGGCAAGCCGGACGCCGCAACCGCGCACGTCAGGCCAGCGAGGTGACGGCTCTGCCGAAGTGCCGGGCGAAGAACCGGACCGCGCTGTCGGCCTCGAACCGGGGCAGCTCCTTGTGCTTGCCCGAGTTCACGTGCAACGACTTCTCCTTTGAGGCGAAGGCGTCGAACAGCGCGAGACCTTCCTCGCGTGAGATGTGCTCGTCGTCCCACTGCAGGTCGAACTCGATCGGGATGGCGATCTGCTTCGCCTTCTCGGCCAGGACATCGGGCCAGTGCTGACCGAAGACCGCGGCGGTGATCCTGGGTTCGATCGCCACGAACGGTATGCCGATCGCGGTGCCCATGTTGATGCCCCAGAAGCCGACCGGCCCGTGGGTGCCGATCTCCGGGAGTTCCTGGAGGGCATCCAGGGTCGCCTGGTACTCGGGCACGGCGAGCTCCGCCAGGTGCGCGTTGTAGCGCACGACGATCGGGCCTTCCGGCTCGCCCGCCGCCCTCGCCCGGAACAGCTCGGCGATTTCCGCCTCGTCGTGCGTCGTGCGCGGCCGGTCGCCGTGACCGGGCGCGTCGATGACGGCGACGTGGAAGCCACAGCCGGTCACGAGCCGCTGGGCGCGGCCGGACATCGCCGGGTGCTTCTTGTGGTTGCCGCCGCCGTGGGCCATCAGGATCAGGGGCGCGCGATCGGCCGCATTGGAGGCCGGCGACCAGAGGACCCCGGGGATGCCGCCCACGGTGAAGTCGCGTTCGAGCATGCCGTTCGACGACGACTCGGCGGTGAACTGCAGGGAGTGCATAGGTTGTTGCCTTTCGGGAGTGCCTTGTTGTCGAGGCGCTCCCGGCGACACCTACGTCAATCGCCGGCCGTGACGGCAAGGGGGAGCACCCACATGGATACAGCGTTCATGGGTCTCACCTCCTCGGGTGGTGTCACGGTCGACTGGAAGCTATCAGAACGATCACCATCCCTCCAACCTTTTCCCCCGCCATGTGATCACACCTCCAGACAGGCCCCAGTCGCGCTCGTGGGCGCACCGGCGGTTTGCTAGGGGGAGCCGTGCAGCATTGTGACCCGCTGCGACGCTCGGTATGGGCTGACCTGCGGAGTCGAGGATCAAGACCAGGGAGCGACGCGAGGGCGGGCCATCTTCGCTCTGCCTGTTGCACCGGAGTGGCTATGTCACACAGGAGGGTGAGACGGCATGACGACCAGCGAACGAACCGCCTTCGGCTCCACCGCGGCAGAGAGCATCCTGCGCAGAGCTTGCGGGTTGGTCGGGCTGGACCCCGACGGAGTCGAAATGCTGCGACTCGGTGACCATGCGGTGTTCCGCATCGACGGCGGGCGGGTGGTCTCTCGCGTCGGCCGCCACGCGGACCGTCTGCCGTCCGTGCGTCGAGAGGTCGCTGTCGCGCAACGGCTCGTGGCTGAGGGCTGCCCAGCAGCACGACTCGTCACGGAGGCCGAGCAACCTGTCGTCGTCGAGGACCACCCCGTGACCTTCTGGGAGGGGCTGGCCGACGGCGAGAAGTACGCCAGTGCACGTGAGGTGGGCGAACTCCTCCGGCGGCTTCACGGACTGGAGCCGCCGCACTTCTCCCTGCCCGCCCTCCGTACCTTCGACAAGGTCGAGCAGCGCTGCTGTGATCCGTGCCGAGACTCAGGCGTATCCAGTCGGTCCAGCTGCGGAGTTGGCGGCTCAGTACGAGCATCTGGAGTTCGTCCTTCCGCCGGGGCATCTACACGATGATTTCAACGTCGGCAATGTCCTGCACGACGCCGAGGGGCACCCGGAGGTCATCGAGCTGGACGGCTTCGCGACTGGCTCCGCGAGTGGGATCTCATGCAGACGGCCATTTACTACGACAGCTTCGGCTGTCACACGGAAGCCGAGTACGTCGACTTCGCGGAGGGCTACGGCTTCGACGTCCGGCGATGGTCTGGGTACACCGTGCTCCGGAGCGTCCGCGAACTGCTGATGGTCACCTGGCTCGCGCAGAACGCCGGCACGACCCCGCGCGCAGCCGAAGAAGTGGAGAAGCGTGTCGAGACGCTGCGGTCAGGTGGATCCCGGCGGGATTGGGCACCCTTCTAGGGGCCGGGAGTACCGCAGGACGGCACCTGCGTCGCCACGGGAGGGATCTGGGTGGCCATGAACTCCGCGTCTTGCATGCCGAAGTAGGCCCGGTCTGTTTCGTTGTTCCCGTCCTGCACCTTCATCAGGTCGCTCTCGCTGCGCAACCAGGAAACGCCGCTCGAGTCCGTGAAGGACGTCAGTGGGTTCCGATACCGCAGCTCCTCACGCGACAACCTGTGCTTCTTGAGTACGCCGCTCCAGTGCCCTGTGTAGTCGGGGACGTCCATATCGACGACCAACTCGGAGCAGGGTCCGATGGACCCAAAGAGAACTCCTCCGCTACCCAAGACAAGCCGGCCGGGTTCCCCGTCGGTGACGTCGCGGACTGCGTCCCCTTGCTCATCGACGACGTCCTCAGCCGTGTTGCCTTGCACGCTGAAGACCACCAGCACCTCGAAAACCGGGTCGGGAGATCGGTTCGCAACGTGGATCCGTGGTGCCCCGTCAGGTCCCTGATCCAACCAAGCCGCCGTGCGAGTGGCCTGACCACGAGCTTGCTCTTCTGCGGCTTCCCTCGATTGGGCGAGCTGGTCTTCAGCGACCCTGGCTTGCACGAGGGTTGCCCATCCGGTGAAGCCAAGTGTCGCGATGCCGACCAAGACGCCTGTGACCGTCGCTATGCGGTTCCAGTCGAGTGAGCGAAGTCGCGAGTGAGGTGCCTGGGGCTGAGGCTCAGCTTCGCGAGCGTGGACCCGCTCCGGGCGAGACCGTTGCCGTGCTAGGCGGAGCCTAGTACCCCGTTTCCCACTGTTCACCGCGTGACGCCAATCGACGGCCGTGCCTCTGGAGACGCGCCGCGCTTCCTTCTGGATCCAGCCCGCACCAAACTGCCCCGGGGCTGCGTCGTAGTGCAGCACGTCGATGCCGCCGTTGCCGTTCTGTGTGAAGTACGGGTCTCCCATCCCGCTCGGCCACTGCGGGTCCGGCCGGCAATGACCCGGCCAACGTCAGCCCGAGCAGGGCCGGGACGAGCCCGGTACAGAGGATCACGCCGGAACCTACGGCACCGCTGGGGCCGCTCGACGCGGGCCGGCTTTATTCGGTTGCCGCTCCCGGTGTCTGCCCCTCACCATGGGCGAGTCACCGGGAGCTGCCCGGTGCTCCACGAGAGGAGGCACGACCGTGATTACGACTGTCCTCGGCCTGCCCGCAGACCGCCTCTCTCTCGCCTCATGGAGCACCTCCAGCGATGTCTCACGACGATCTCTCGCAGCACCCTCAGCACCCGGCATTTCCTGACGACTTCAGCACCGACCCCTACCGCCGCGTCCCGCCGCCGGACGACCTGGGCGACGTCGACGACCGGTTCGTCTTCGACTTCCGTTCCTACGACGACCTCGAGGACGGCCAGCGCTGGTCGACCTGGCTCAGCGTCGAACCCCTCTGCCGAGGCCCCGAGCCGCTCCCGGACTGGGTGGTGACCTCGCAGGGTGCGATCGACACCGATCTCGGCGTCCTCAAGACCGGCAAGGAAGCCGACGTCCACCTCGTCGAGCGCGCCGACCCGCTCGACCCCGCCGCCGGCGTCGTCATGGCGGCCAAGCGGTACCGCTCTCCCGAGCACCGGACCTTCCACCGCTCAGCGTCCTACACCGAGGGCCGCTCGATGAAGCGCTCACGTGACGAACGGGCCCTCAAGCGGAAGAGCACCTTCGGCCGGCAGGTCGCGGCCGGCGAGTGGGCAGTGTCCGAGTGGGGTGCGCTGGTGCGGCTCTGGGACCTCGGGCTGCCGGTTCCCTATCCGGTCCAGATCGACGGCACCGAGATCCTGATGGAGTGGATCACCGTCGTCGACGAGGACGGCGCCGTCGAGACCGCGCCCCGGCTCGCCCAGGCTCGGCCCTCACCCGAGCTGCTGGCGGCGTACTTCGAGCAACTCAGCGATGCGCTCGCGACGATGGTGCAGAACGGCGTCGTGCACGGCGACCTCTCGGCGTACAACATCCTGGCGGCGGGCGAGCGGCTGGTCATCATCGACCTGCCACAGATCGTCGACCTGGTCGGCAACCTCAACGGGATGACCTTCCTTCAGCGCGACTGCGCCAACATCTGCCGCTGGTTCCGCTCGCGGGGCCTCGAGGTCGACGAGCACGCGCTGTTCGCGGAGCTGATGGCGCACGCCTTCTGAACCGGGCGGGCTGGTGCTTTGACCGATTAGGTTCACCGGCTTGGTCAGGCTGCGGCAGCGGAAAGGGCGTCCATCCCAACGGATGTCCTTCTCGCTCACGCCACGTTGCAGGGCCCGCGTCGCGGGGTCACCATTTCGCGCCCCTCCAGTGGCCGCCCGTCGGGGGATAGGCGAGCCCGCCCGGCCGGTGTTTGCGCAGGTCAGCGGGGTGTCCCTCCGAAGGCTCAAGAGGTTTCGGGAATTCGGGCGGGGAGAGAGCAGCAGCCACCGGGATGTGGCGGTGCGTGAGGTGGTGATGCTGATTCGTTTGCCCGAAATATGTCGGGGCCCAGCCCTGCAATCGGCCGGGATGTCGAGTCCGGTCGAGAGGGCTGCACGAAGTGTCGCTGACCGATGAGTCCGAAGAGATCGTCGTCTGTGTGGCGGAGGACTGACGGCGGCCAGTTGGAATTCCCCACGTACGGCCAGTTGCGATTTCACTGTGAGTAGTCGTAACGGGGTACGCTGCGCGGCATCGGCCATGAGGGTCTGAGTGCCGCTCGAAGCAGCGGTCAGCCCCGTGAGCCGACGGGGCTTGTAGAAAACTCCGTCGCCGCAGGTCAGCAGGTGGCCAGGAGATCGCTCCGGAACGCACACTCGCCACTTCGGGAACGCTTAGCTGATCGCTGCAGGTCAGGGCCTGTCCTCAGATCGTGTCGGTGGCTGTTACATCGTCAGGAGCTGGACACAGGGACAGCTGGATCTCACGTCAGTGAATCACCGGATTGTTGTCAGCTTCATTCCTCTTCTACTCAGCGGAGGCGTGGGTATCGGTTCTGACGGACGCTCAAGGCATGAGGAGTGCATTCCGAAAGAATTCTCCTTGCAATGTGCTGGCCGTGATCGACCGCCAAGAACGTGTGCTGCTATGCAGAGTTCACGGCGAGTCTTCTTGGCGGCCGGTCACTTCGAAGGTAATCCGCATCCGCCCGTCACAGTTCTCCGTCATTCACGTCCTGGACCCGCTCTTCTCTCACTGGTTCCTTGCACGCACTCCGGTAGTCGGAAGATTCAACCCACCACCGGAGCGAGGCAGTCTGGACGAATCGATACATATCTTCGTCGTCCGTCACAACAGAGTGAGGTCGATCAGTCTTCGCGCCAGCGCCCGCTCCGTTACGGATGCCGACTATGCCTGGCATCCGTTGTCGGACGTCGAGGACGAAGATTTTGATGTACATCCACGTGAACTCGGTACATTTCTACGTGGGTATCTCGAGGGCTGGATTCCTGACGGCGTCATCACTCTCGTCGAATGACCACTCATTCATCCTGTCGGAAGTGGGTTACCTGGTGGAGGCTGATCCGGCTGACACTCCGGGTGCTCTCTCCGTTCGAGCCGGCCGGGTCTCCACACCCGCGACGCTGGCCGAGGACATCAGGCGGATGCTTGCAGACCTACGTGGCGCTGCGGACAGCTCCGAGGAGTCTGGCCTGTCGCCGTGAGTGGAACAATCCGCACGTGGATCCGCAGGCCAGTTCCTCACCTCCCGCGGCTGACGTGCTGCGTGCCCGGTACGCGCGCCGTTTGCCGAGCTCGCTCAAGGATCTGGCCGGTCCCGTGCACGGTCGCATCGAGTTGCCACTGCATGTCGAGTGGTCGGGTCTGCGCGCCTACGACCTCGACCGGCCCCGGCAGCGCATGAGCCTTTACCGCACCGTTCTGACAGAAGAACAGCGCGACGACCTCATAGCCTTCCTCAGTCCTTGCCTCCGCGCCGGTCACCCGACTCGAACACCGCGAAGGCCGCAACTAGAGCCGCTGGTACCACCTGCTGCGCGTTCCATGCCGTCACGGCGACCACGCTCACCGTGTCCAGGTCGGCATCACCACCACCCCCGACGACCGCGGCGTCTGGGACGCCTCAACTGGCAAGCGGCGACCAAGCGACATCGAGCGCGGCTTCCATCGGGCCGAGTACCTTCAGCAGAACCCCGAAGCCACGCTCGCCCACCAGCTCATCTACCCCCACCGCAGTGACGCGGAGTCCGTCCGCAACCAGCTCGATCAGAGCCTGTGGAACATCCGTATGATCTCCTACGGCCTCGGCCGGCAGAAGGTCTTCATCCTGGGCTTCGCCCTCTCCCGGAGCGCCACCAGCCACCGCGTCCATCTCGAACGGCATGCCCACGTGAGGACCAATTCTTGGTGTCCCGCGTCGACTGACAATAACGGGAACTCTCCCGCAGGCCCGCGGCCGCAGCCCTATACCTGCTGCCGCCGCTGATGTCCATTTCGTACTCCCGGGCGGCCACCCGCCGCCCCTGTCCATCGTCGCCCCGGACCACGACGCGATGGCCGAGCGGGCGGTCGTCCCCCTGGTCCGGCGGATGGAGCGGACCGGGCGCAGGGCGGAATCGGAGGAATTCATCAGCAGTTTCTCCATGGTGGGCCCGGGGGCCGACGGGCGGCTCGGCCTGGCCAACCGCCTGTCCGCGGACGTGACCGTGCGCCGGAGCGGCTCGCGCGGTCCTGCGGCGGCATGGGGACGGGTCGGTGCTTGTTCATGCCGCGGCTCTCAGTCCGGATGCCGCCCGGCGCGACGCTCGGGCAACTGCTCGTCCTGTGACCCCGCGAGATCCGGTTCCGGGGACGGCAGGAGCCGGGAGGGGTCCACGGTGAACCCCACGGCCGCCCCGCCGCCGGATCGTGATCGCGCGAACACGGTGCCGTCGTGCATCTCCGCCACCTCGCGGACGATGGCCAGGCCGAGCCCGGACCCGGGCACGCCGTGGGCGGTGTCGGCCCGGTAGAACCGGTCGAACACCCGCTCCGCGTCCTCCACGGCGATGCCCGGTCCCCGGTCGGAAACGGTGATCGTGCCGCGACGGATGTGCACCTCGATGGGATCCTCGCCGTCACCATCGAACTTGGCAGCGTTCTCCAGCAGGTTGCTCACGGCCCGTTCCAGTGCCTGGCGGCGGCCGCGGACCAAGCAGTCGTCGGAGTCGAGCAGGACGATCCGGCCGGTGCGCCGGTGCAGCCGCCGTGCGGCCCGGCCGGCCACCTCGGTCAGTTCCACGGGCTGTTCGGCGTCGTCGCGGCTCCGGGAGAGGGCCAGCTCGACCAGCTCGCCGACCAGGTGACCGAGCTCGCGCGTCTCGTCCTCGACGTCGTCGAGGAGCCGGTCATGGTCGTCCGGGGAGAGCTCGGTGGCGTAGCGCAGCACGCCCGCGTTGGTGGTCAGGCTGGTCAGCGGGGTGCGGACTTCGTGGGCGGCGTCCTGCACCAGCCTCTCCCGCACAGCCCGGGAGGCGGCGAGCCGGCGGATCATTGTGTTGAACGACGCTGAGAGCCGGGCGACTTCGTCGCGCCCGTCCACCGGTACCTCGCGGTCGACGTGGCCGTCGGCACTGATCTCCTCGGCGGCTCCGGCCAGCCGCACCAGAGGCCGGGTGATACGCCGCGCGAGCAGCCAGCCCGCGCCCGCCGCGGCACACATGACCGCGAGAGCGGCTCCCGCGATCTCCATGGCCATACCGCCCAGCACGCCGAGTGTCGGGTCGAGCGGGATGGCCGCCTGCAGGGCCCCTTGGCCCTCGCCCAGGGCAATGGTGAGCTGGCAGTAGGTGGCACCGCCCACGTCGATCATGGTGGTCTCCTCCTGTCCGGGCGCGCCGGAGGCGGCGAGGGCGCGTCCGGTGTCGGACACCGTCAACTCCATGTCCGGGCCGCCGAGATGGGTGACCGTACCGTCGGGAGCCACAGCCTGCACGATCGCCGGCTGCTCCCCGTCGCCGCCCGTGCCGGGGTTGCCGTCCGAGCGCCGCGTGACCGCGTCTGGGCGGGCATGCGCCGTGTTCCGATCCTCGGCCACGGCCAGTGCGACCATTCGGACCGTCCGGTTGGCCCCGTCGACGACGCGGTCGGAGGCGGCGCGGAAGCTCAGCACAGCGATGAGGACCGCCACCAGGGCTCCGACGGCGGTGAAGGCGAGGGTGAAACGCAGACGCAGGCTCATGGCCGCCGCACTCCGTAACCCACGGCACGCACCGTGTGGATCAGGTCGGGCGCGCCGACGTCGGCGAGCTTGCGCCGCAGATAGCTGATGTAGCACGCCAGATTGTTCGTGTGCGTCCCGCAGTGGTAGCCCCATATTCGGTGCGAGATCGTCGAATGGGCCAGCACGATCCCCTCGTTGCGCACCATCAGCTCCAGCAGGTCGAACTCGGTCTTCAACAGCTGCAGTTCCTTCTCCGCCCACCAGGCCCGGCGGGCGTCCGGGTCCATGTGCAGGGAGGCGATGCGCAGGCTGGCCGGTTTGTCCCCCTGAGCACGCAGTGGAAGCGCGGCCCGGCGTTGCAGCGCACGCAGGCGAGCGAGCAGTTCGGGGACCTGGAAGGGTTTGGGCAGATAGTCGTCGGCGCCCGCGTCCAGCCCGGCAACCCGGTCCGACGTGGCGCCGCGCGCGGTGAGCATCAACACCGGGGTCACATCACCGTCGGCGCGCAACACTCGGCACACCGCCACGCCGTCGACGTACGGCATCATCACGTCGATCACCAGGGCGTCGAACGACTCCCGACGGGCTCGGGTCAGCGTCTCCACCCCGTCAGCGGCGGTGACGACCTCATATCCCTGCAGCTTCAGTGCCCGTGCGAGGGACTCGCGGACAGCACGATCGTCATCGGCGATGAGGACACGGTTCGGCACCCCCACATGATGGCGCAAAACCGCTGGTCGTCCAGCAGCCGTTACCCCAGGAAACCAGTTTCCCTCGCGCCACTCCGAACGCATTCGCCCCTGCCCGGCAGGGACCCGGACTTTGCCCAATTCACAAGCGGCTCCCATGGAAGTCCCATACGGCTCACCCACGATGGGAGCCCCTGCACGCACCACTCCAGGAGTCCCATGTCCACCCATTCCCCCACCGCCTCTTCCCCGACGGCTTTGCCCGCACACGGGTCACTGCCGCGCGGAGGAAGGCGAAGACGGGCACTCGTTCGCGGCATGGCCCTCGCCACCTGCATCGGCCTCGGCGTCGCCGGCTGCGGCTCCGAGGACTCCTCGTCCACGTCGTCCGAGGCATCTTCGAGCCAGAGTTCCTCCACGACGTCGAGCACGGGCGCCGGGAAGGCGAACACCGCCGAGGTCGTTGCCGCCGCCAACGCGTTCCTCAAGACGCTCTCCGACGACGAGAAGGACACCGCCCTCTACGACTTCGACGACGAGGCCAAGGCCAAGGGCTGGTCGAACTTCCCGATCTCGCTCGCCGCGCGCAACGGCATCGAGTTCGCCGACCTCGACGACGACCAGAAGGCCGCGGCGCTGAAGGTCATGGAGGCCGCCCTCAGCGAGCAGGGTTACAAGGAGCTGGAGGATATCCGCATAGCGGACGAGTACCTCAGCGAAGTGGGGTCCTCGGGCAGCGGGGGCGGCCCCGGCGGGGGCGACGACTACGGCGCGGACAAGTACTACCTGGCCCTCTTCGGGGAGCCCAGCGAGACCGAGCAGTTCACGGTCCAGTTCAACGGCCACCACGCGGGGTACAACATCACCTACTACAAGGACGACGTCAGCCTCTCGCCCACGCTGACCGCCATCGAGCCGTCGAAGTTCGAGACGGACGGCACGTCGTACGCCCCGCTCCAGGACAAGCGGGACACCACCATCGCGGCCATCGGATCGCTCAGCGACAGCGAACTGGAGAAGGCCGAGATCGACGGCAGCTTCGACGACCTGCTGCTCGGCCCCGGCAACGACGGCCCCTTCCCCGACCCCGAAGGCGTCGTGGTCGGCGACCTCAGCAAGAAGCAGCAGGACAAGGTCACCGCGATGATCCGCACGTGGGTCGACGACCTGGACGAGGAGGCCGCCGAGGCGCTCATCGCCAAGTACGTCTCCGAGTACGACGAGACGTATCTGGGCTGGAGCGGCGCGACGACCATCGACAACAAGGAGACGTACGTACGGGTCGACGGCCCGTCGGTCTGGATCGAGTTCTCCAACCAGGGCGGCATCGTGGTCGACGGAGTGCACCAGCACACGATCTTCCGCGACCAGACCGCCGACTACGGATGGAGCTGAGGGTTCCACGGTGCGCCGTCTCCTGCCCGCACGTCCGTCGGCAGCTCGTCTGCTGCCGACGTTCCTGCTCGCGGCCCTCATACTGGTCGGCGGCCTCGTGTCGCCGGCCGGCGCCCATCCGATGAGCACCTCGGCCGTCCTCCTCGATGTCCGCGACGACCGGGTCGAGGGGGAGGTGCAGCTGCCCGTCGACCGCTTGGCCGTCTCCGTGGACCGGGACCTCACCCGGGAGACCGTGCTCGGTGCCGAGCGGGCGTTCCTCAAGCGGTACACAGCCGAGCACATCACGGCCGTCGGCGAAGACGACCGGCCCTGGACCGTCAGGCTCGGCACCGGTTCAGTCCGCACGATCGACGAGGTGGCGCACCTCGTCTATCCCCTCGAACTCCGCCCGCCCGGCGGCCGGGTCACCACCTTCGACCTGGCCTACGACGTCATCGTCGAGGAACTGCTCACCCACAAGGTCATCGCCACCGTCCGCTACGACTTCGACCGCGGCATTCTCAAGACCGACGACGCCGAGACCGTCGGAGTCTTCGACTTCGACACCAAGAGCCTGAAGGTCCCCGCAGGCGAAGGCTCTTGGATCCGAGGCTTCGCCACCACCGCCGGCCTGGGTATCGAGCACGTCGGCGAGGGCGCAGATCACCTGCTGTTCCTCCTCATGCTGCTCATCCCGGCCCCGCTGGTGGCCGCAGAGGGCCGATGGCGCTCGGCCCCTTCATCGCGTCGCAGTATCGTCCGGGTCGTCCACGTCGTCACCGCGTTCGCCATCGGCCACTCGCTCACCCTGGTCCTGGCGGCCACCGGGGTGATCAACCTGCTGACCCGCCCGGTCGAGACCCTGATCGCCTTCTCGATCGCCGTGTCCGCTGTGCACGCTCTACGCCCCCTGGTGGCCCGCGGAGAGATCCTCATCGCCGCCGGTTTCGGTCTCGTCCACGGCCTGGCGTTCGCCTCCCTCATCGGCGACCTCGGCCTCGACCGCGGCTCGCTCGTGACCACCTTGCTGGGCTTCAACCTGGGCATCGAACTGACCCAACTGCTCGTCATCGCCCTGATGATGCCCTCCCTGATCGTCCTGGCCCGCACCGCCTTCTACCCTGCCTTCCGCATCGGGGTTGCCCTCCTCGGCCTGCTGTTCTCCGTCTCCTGGATGCTCGAGCGCGCCACCCTCACATCGACCGACCCCTTCGAGGGCATCCAGACGTGGCTGGTCGACCACCCGCTGCTCGTCGCCGTGACGGTCGCGGCGCTGGCCGTCGTCGCCCGGCGCACTGCGCCACAGACGCCGTCCGACGGCGACGGAACGCTTCGATCCGGAGCCCACTGACAGCGTTCATGCCTGCCCAGCCGCTGCGGCAGCCGTGCCCAGGGGACATGCCCTACATGACCCTGGCCTACCTGGCCGCACCCATACCTCCACGGTGCGACTGGGCTCTCTGGTCACTGGGGTGACGTACCGTCACCCCGGGCTCCTCGCCTAGATCGCCGCTACGCTCGACGTGCTGTCCGGCGGCCGGGTAACCCTGGGCATCGGCGCGGCCTGGTACAACCGCGAGCACCGCGGCCTGGGCGCGGCGCGTGGGCCGACCGCCCGGGGCGGCAGACCCAAGCGCCGTCCTACGGCTGGCCGAGTCCCGCCTGGACGGGCGCGAGCCCACGGACAGCGACTGGGAGGCCGGTTTCGCCGGGTACGCCGCCTGCAGATCCGCCACCCCGCCGACCGCGGGGACACCCGCATCGCCCTCACCCTGCCCGACCGCCCATCCCCTCTCGTCGACCTGCGCCGCGGTTTCGCCGGGCAGACCGCGATCGGACTGGGGCTGCCGCCGATACCGGCCTTTGTCCTGCCCTGCCCCCGGGCCGCGGCCGGCGGCGCCGTGCGCGACTTCCTCGCCGAGCACCTCCATGTCATCGCCGTCCCCGCCTTCGACGACGCCATCGCCTGCGCACGCTCACCTCCCTGCGCGACCTCGACCTCGCCGCGCCCGGCGGCCTGGCCGTCAGCGGCTTCGCCGACACCGAGTACAGCGAACTGAGCACGCGCGTACTGACCACCGTCCACATCGACGCCGAGGTGCATGGGCGGCTGGCCGCCCAAAGGGTGCTCGGCCTGGAGGCCGCTGACCCGCCCGCCCTCCCGGGCGGGTGATCGTCCGCGACTCGGCCTGACGGCCGCGCCGGTGTGGTCCGGGGCTTCGATCACCGTCGGGCGGGCGGATGAGGCATATGGCGCACCCCACCATGCGTGACTGACGCAAGTTCTGCGTCAGCGCAGGACAGATGGCGGTTTTCCACGGTCCTGCAGCGAATACTTGGTCACCGAACACTTGGGGACGGAAATTAACAGAGCCGGTACGGGCGCCTTCCGCAGGGACGGGACGGCGCCCCGCGCGAGCCCCGGGACCACGTACTCCCCCCTCGGGTCCCGGGGCTCGCCGCGACAGACAGGCATGGGGCCAGGAACGCCCGCCTCAGCACCGGGCCTTGGAGCAGGACATGACCGTGGACCCGCGAGCACGCGACGTTCCCAACCCACTCGACCTCCGACTGCCGGCGGGCGGATTTATTCCTTTCCGTCAAACCGAGCATTGCGCTGACCAGGTTTTCCATGCTTCGTCAAGGCGCTGAAAGTGGGTGAAGCATCACCTGCCGCACGGGTACCAACGAAGCTGCGTGGCGGAATAGAATGAATCGCCGCGATCAACTCGACACCAGTCATAATGCCGAGCTCTTCCTTTTGGATATCTCGACCAAATTGCGCACCAATGAAAGGAGGGGATGATGCAGATGACCGCTGTGCGTGGAATACCGGTGGATATTCCCACGCAGGACGGCAGTGCGGACGCCTACCTGGCGCATCCGGACGGCACCGGCCCGTTCCCCGCTGTCCTGCTCTACATGGACGCCTTCGGGCTGCGCCCGCACCTGAAGGAGATGGCCGACCGTCTGGCCTCGGCCGGGTACACCGTCTTGGTACCCAACGTCTTCTACCGCCACGGACGGGCGCCGGTGATCGACCTGCCCGACTTCGTCGATCCGGCCGCACGCCCGGAGCTCTTCCAGCAGATCGGACCGATCATCCAGTCCCTGACGCCGGAGGCGGCTATGCGGGACGCCAACGCCTACCTGCACTGGCTGGCCGAATGCCCGATGACCAGGGGCGGGCCGGTCGGCGTCACCGGCTACTGCATGGGCGCCGGCCTGGCGTTGCGCACGGCCGGCAGCTACCCGGACCGAGTGGCCGCCGCAGCCGGCTTCCACGGCGCGAACCTCGCCTCCACCGCGCCGGACAGCCCGCACCTGCTCGCCGACCGCATCACCGCGGAGCTGTACTTCGGCCATGCCGACCAGGACCGCGCACTGCCGCCCGAGCAGATCGAGCGCCTGAACAAGGCCCTGGCCGAGGCGGGCGTACGCCACCGCTGCGAGGTGTACGCGGGGGCGCATCACGGATTCACGCAGGCCGATACCGCCGCCTACGACCAGGAAACCGCGGAACGCCACTGGGCGGCACTGCTGGACCTTCTCTCGCGCACACTCTGACCTGCTGAACCAAAAGAAGCGCTGCACGCGACAAAACCGGTCCGACCCTCACCGGCGGAATGCCGGTGTACAATTCTGTAGCGCACGAATTCTGTAGCACACGAAATTGCATCCCGGTTGGTAGTCCGGGGCGCAGGCCACTGGCGATTACGCCTGGCTGCGTCAATCGTCCTCTCCCTGGGAGAGGCCCGGTGTGCTCCCGAGTACGAGAACTATTTGCACTGGGAGTACTTTTGTCTGGGATGCGTATTGTCATCGTCGGCGGCGGGCTTGCCGGGATGACGCTGGCCCACTACCTGAACCGGCACGGCCTGGACGTGGCCGTCTACGAGCGCGACACGAGCATTGGCGCCCGCGAGGCCGGCTACCGGATCCACATCAACTCCACCGGCACCTCCGCCCTCTACGCGGCCCTGGAGCCGGAGCTGTGGGAGCTGTTCCTGGCGACCTCCGGCATGCCCAACGACGACATGCTGCTGTTCGACGAGCAGCTCAACCCCCGCCCGGGCCGGGACAAGTCCGCCACCGAAGGCATCGGCGTGCCCACCGACATCCCGGAGCACCTGGTGGTGTGCCGCTCGACACTGCGTCGGATCCTCCACCTCGGCCTGGAAAAGGCCGTCCACTTCGGCGCCAAGGCCACCGAGTATCGCTCCAACCCGGACAACACCGTCACCGTGCTCCTCGACACCGGGGAAACGGTCGAGGCCGACGTGCTGATCGCCGCGGACGGCATCAACTCCGCCCTGCGGGCCCAGAGGCTGCCGCAGGTGAAGGTCGCCGACCTTGCCGCGCGCCATATAGCCGCGAAGGTCCCGATCACCGAGGAGACGAAGGCCAAGCTGCCGACGCAGCTGTTCAACACCTTCTCGCTGGCCTACGACTCCGACTACACCGGGCTCACCCTGGGCCCGCTGGAGCGCAGCAATCCCGACTCGCCGCTGGTCAAGGAACAGGACCAGGACTTCCAGGACGAAGCCACCAAGAACTACGCGCTGAGCATCTTCAACTCCCGCGTCGAACTCATGAGGCCCGACGCCGAGTTGTTCGCCGCCACGCCTGAGCAGCTGAAGGCATACGCGCTGGAGCGCGTGGCCTCCTGGCATCCCGCCCTGGTGGAGACCGTCCGGCTGTGGGACGTCACCACGGTGCAGCCACTGACCCTGCGCAGCTGCGTGCCGGTGACCGCTTGGGAGCCCTCGAACGTGACCGTCATGGGCGACTCCATCCACGCCATGAGCCCGGCGCTGGGCATCGGCGCCAACACCGCGCTGCGCGACGCGCACGTCCTCGGCGGTGAACTGCTCGTCGTCGCGCGGGGCGACAAGGCGCTCCTGGACGGCATCGGCGCCTACGAAGAAGCCATGCGCGGCTACGGCTACCAGGCTCTCCGGATGTCCGCGGCCGTTGGCGAGAAGGTGATCGGTCACCTCCCGCTGCCCGAGTAGGCGCGCACGTCAGCGTCCACGAACCCGGGGTGTCCCGGCTCCGGCCACAGCCGGGGCCGGGACACCCGGCGTCCGTGTCCCGGACTTCTCCTCCCCGCAGCCGCCCCGCCACGACCACACCGCCCTTCAGCCACGCCAGGCGGAGAACATGTCGCCCCCCTGGCCTTTGTCACCGGCGCCTCGTCCGGCGTCGGCGCCACCTACGCCCGACTCCTCGCCACCGAGTGCGATTTCACCCGTCGCCCGGCGCGTCGACCGGTTGAACCACCTGGCCGACGGACTACGCGAGGCCGACACGGCCGTCGAGGTCCCACCCCGCCGGCCTCGGCCTACGCTCCGACCTGGCCACTGTCACCGACCGCCTCGCCACCGGCGACGTCCGGTTGCTGATCAGCAATGCCGGGGCCGGCGGCTACGCCAAGCTCGCAAACGTCGATCCCGCCCGCCCCGGGGCCACTCGCGCCCCGGAGCCCACAGAAAACACAAATATATGACAGGAAGATTGACGAGCACATGACCTGGCTCTACGGTCTGATCGATTTTCCGAACTCCGTTCGAAATACCGGCCACTTCGGGTGCCCCCGCACGCCACCCTGGAGCACAAGATGAGCGAAAACCCCCATCTGTCCCGTCGCGCTCTCCTCGGCATGACCGCCGCCGTCCCCCTCGCCCTGACGCTCGGCACGGGCACCGCCCACGCCGCCGACTCGGCGTACGCGATGGTCTACTTCACCGAGTCGACCAACCTCGGCGACGGCACCGACTACGGCCTGCACCTGGCCGTCAGCCCCGACGGACTGAACTGGACGCCGCTCAACCAGAACAACCCCCTGGTCACCCCCACCGCCGGCGCACTGGGCCTGCGCGACCCGTTCCTCATGCGCAAGCAGGACGGCACCTTCGTGGTGCTCGCCACCGACCTCAAGGGCACCGACTGGAGCTACAACAGCCAGTACATCCACGTCTGGGACTCCGCCGACCTGCGCACCTTCACCGGCTACCGGCGCCTGAAGCTGCACGACATGACGACCCACAGCTGGGCACCGGAGGCGTTCTGGGACGCCGGCCGAGGCCAGTACGCGGTCATCTACTCGTCCGTGAACGACAGCGGCCACAACGTCATCATGGTCAACTACACCAGCGACTTCGTCACAGCCTCCGACCCGCAGGTGTTCTTCGACCCCGGCTACGACGTCATCGACGGCGACATGGCGGTCGGCGTGAACGGTTACAACTACCTCTACTTCAAGAAGAACCAGACGCTGGTGAGCGCCAGGTCCACCTCCCTGGACCCGGGCAGCTTCACCGAATACAGCGCCGGGGTGGCGCACGGCGGCACCGAGGCCCCGACGCTGGTCAAATCCCTCACGTCCGGCAACTGGTGGCTGTGGGGCGACACCTACACGCCCAACGGTGTCTTCTACGCGTGGCAGTCGAGCAGCCTGGCCTCCGGCACCTGGACCGCGCTGGACCAGAAGACCTACACGCAGCCGGTCAACTCCAAGCACTGCGGCATCACGACGATCACCACGACCGAGTACGACAACCTGCTCGCCAAGTGGGGCTCACCGGCTTGGAACCGGCTCAAGTCCTACAACTACCCGGCCCGTTACATCCGCCACTCCAACTACGTGGGCCGGATCGACGTGTACCCGATCGAACCGTACAAGGACTCCCTGTGGACCCTGGTCCCCGGGCTCGCCGACAGCTCCGGGGTCTCCTTCCGGTCGGTCAACTACCCGACCCGCTATCTGCGGCACTACAACTACGCGCTCCAGCTGGACGCGAACGACGGCACCTCGACGTTCGCCGCGGACGCGACCTTCTACCGCACGGCGGGCCTGGCGGACGCGAGCTGGGCGTCCTTCCGCTCGTACAACAACCCCACCAGCTACATCCGCCACTCGGACTACGTCCTGCGCATCGACCCCATCTCCACGACCACGGACCGGCAGGACGCGACCTTCCGGGTCGGGTACTGACCATGAAAGGCCTTCCCATGCCGTACAGCTCCGCACGTGGCTGGGCCAGACGCGTCACCGCGCGCGTCCTCGCCCTCGCACTCGCCCTGGCCGGCCTGACGGCCCTGGCCGACCACGATTCGTCGGCACCGCTGTCCGCCGAGCCGACCGCCGTCAGCACCAGCCAGATCGATGTCACTCCGCCGCCGATGGGCTGGGCGTCCTGGAACAGCTTCGCCAGCAGCATCGACCACACCGTCATCAAGCAGCAGGCCGACGCCCTGGTCTCCTCCGGCATGGCGGACGCCGGCTACAAGTACGTCAACCTCGACGACGGCTGGTGGCAGGGCGACCGCAACGCCGACGGCTCCATCGCCGTCGACGAGAACCTGTGGCCCGGCGGCATGAAGGCCATCGCCGACTACATCCACAGCAAGGGCCTCAAGGCCGGCATCTACACCGACGCCGGCAAGAACGGCTGCGGCTACTACTACCCCACCACCCGCCCCGCCGCCCCCAACACCGGCATGGAGGGCCACTACCAGCAGGACCTGGAGACCTTCCAGCGCTGGGGCTTCGACTACGTCAAGATCGACTGGTGCGGCGGCCGCGTGGAGGGCCTGGACCAGGAGACGACCTACAAGGCCATCACCGCCGCCAACGAGGCCGCGACCGCCATCACCGGGCACAAGCTCGTCCTGTCCTTCTGCGAGTGGGGCACCGGACTGCCCTGGAACTGGGCCACCGGATACGGCGACCTGTGGCGCACCAGCACCGATGTCATCTTCTGGGGCCAGACCCCGACCACCGGCATGATGCTCGCCAACTTCGACAAGGGGCTGCACCCGGCCGCCCAGCACACCGGGTACTACAACGACCCCGACATGCTGATGGTCGGGATGAGCGGCCTGAGTGACGCTCAGAACCGGCTGCACATGGGCCTGTGGGCCATCTCCGGCGCCCCGCTGCTGGCCGGCAACAACGTGGCCACGATGAGCACCGCCACCCGCGACATCCTCACCAACTCCGAGGTCATCGCCATCGACCAGGACCCACGCGGGCTACAGGGCGTCAAGGTCGCCGAGGACACCCGGAACCTGCAGGTGTACGGCAAGGTGCTCTCAGGCACCGGTAAGCGCGCGGTGCTCCTGCTCAACCGCACCGGCTCCGCCGCGAACATCACCGTCCGCTGGACCGACCTCGGCCTGACCACCGCCTCCGCCACCGTCCGCAACGTGTGGACCGGCACCAACGCCGGCTCCCACGCCACGAGTTACTCCACCACCGTCCCGGCGAACTACGCCGTCCTGCTCACCGTCTCCGGCACCGAGGCGTCCGGGTCGACCTACGAGGACACCACCACGGCGACCACACCCACGTTCAGTGCCGTCACGACCGGCGCGGCGGGCACCAAGCTGGTGGACATCACCTACGCCAACGGTGGCAGCACGGCCCGTAAGGCGACCATCAAGGTCAACGGCCAGTACAGCTACGTCGTCGCCTTCCCGCCGACCGGCTCAGCCACGACCTATCGCACGGTGTCCGTACTGGCGCACCTGGCCAAGGGCACCAACACCGTGCGCTTCGCGACGGTCTCCGGCAGCACCGCGCCCAACATCGACGCGATCCGTGTCCAGGGCATCCCCGGCACCAACGGCGTGGCCTTCGTCGGCGCCGCCTCGAACCGCTGCGCCGGCCTGGAGAAGAACACCATCGCCAACGCCTCTCAGGCCATCCTGTGGGACTGCTTCGGCGGGCGGAACGAGACCTTCACGCAGACCTCACGGGGCGAGCTCGTCGTCTACGGCAACAAGTGCCTGGACGCCGACAACAACGGCACCACCGACGGCACCAAGGTCATCATCTGGGACTGCAACAACGGCACCAACCAGAAGTGGACCGTCAACGCCAACGGAACCGTCACCAACAACCTCTCCGGCCTCTGCCTGGACGCCTCCGAAGCGGCAACCGCCAACGGCACCAAGCTGATCCTGTGGACCTGCAACGGCCAGACGAACCAGCAGTGGACCCTCAACTGACCTCACCTGTGCTGCCACACCGCCCGTCGCCGACCCGGCCGTCGAACCGGTCCCGGCGACGGGCGGTGTCGCCTGCCGGGCAGCCGCACCGCAGGAAATCAGTGGGCGGACAGACCGGGCCAGACGGCCGAGGCGTAGTCGCGGTCGGGGTCGGGCAGGCGGATCGGGCGGACGGGAACGGTGCGGGTACGGCACTCCGACACGGCCGTCCACGGGGCGGGGTGGCCCTAGTAGCACAGGGTGGTGAGGGCGAAGACGCCGTTGGCGTAGACCTCGATGTGTTCGCCGATGGTGAGGATGCGCAGGGTCGCCGCGGGTTCGGTCAGGACCGTCTCGCCCAGCCCGTCCCCGTCCGGGCCGGTGACCCACAGGTTCCTGCCGTCGCAGCCGACGAGCAGGGCCGGGCGGTCGCCGTCGGGGGTGTCGGTGCGCAGGGTGGTCTCGACGCGGCCGGTGAGGGTGAGATCGCCGACCGCGTGCAGGGCGGGCTGTTCCCTCTGGACGTCGTCGCCACGATCACGCGTCGGACGCTGTTCAGCGAGGTGGAGCGCGGCCATCCTGCCGATGGTGGAGAAGGTGCCGGGACGGCGGTCTTCTCGTGACGCGCGCCCGTTTCGGCGGCTGAAGCCGCAATGGGAGAAACCTGTCAACGAGCCCAGGATATTTCCATTATATGGGGTGCCAGCCATCCAATTGGGACAGGCCCGAAGGCTCGCGCCTTGAGCTGTCAACAATATTGCTGATAGCTCTCTCATCCAGCGCGCGCGTGTTCTGGACGCCGCCGCCCGCAGAGTCGGCGCACCGTCCCCCACCCTTGTCTTCAGGGAGTGTTCGTGAGCAAAGAGAGAACAAGTCGGGCTCGTCACCGACGGACTTGGCGGGGCATAGCCGGCGTGGCCGCCGGTGTGGTCCTCGTCGGGGGCGGATTCGTGGCGGCCAACGCCGCGACAACCACGGGCGCCGCGAAGAAGGCCGGTGTCCACTACCCGGTCGACAAGAAGGCCAACGGCGTCGCGGCCGTGGTCAGCGCCGCCAACGCGTTCCTGAACACGCTGGACTCCGACCAGCAGGCGGCGACGGTCCTGGACTACTCCCAGGCGAACGCGACCGCGTGGTCGAACCTGCCGTGCGGGTCGTCCTGCCGGGTCGGCATCCAGACGGGCTCGCTGAGCGACGAGCAGCTGGCCGCCCTGAAGAACGTGCTGAAGGTAGCCCTGGGGACCGGCAAGGGCACCGGCTACGAGCACGTCCTTGAGACCCTCCTGGCCGACGACCAGCTGGCCTCGGCGGAGAGCTCCGGCTCCGGGCCCGCCGCGCCGTCGGGCGGCACGTCGAGCGCCCCCTCGGCCTCGGCCGACCCCTCCGCTTCGGCGGACCCGAGCGCCACGGCCACCGACGCCCCCACGGGCACCCCACCGTCCGGCGACCCCGGCGGTGGCGCAGGCGGCGGCGCCGGGTACGGCAGTGACATCTACCTCATGGCGTTCCTGGGCACCCCGTCGGTCGACGGCACCTGGCAACTGCAGTTCGGCGGCCACCACCTCGCCGTGAACGTCACCTACAAGGACGGCAAGGTGGCCGGCGCCAGCCCGTTCTTCACCGGCGTCGAGCCCACCAGCTGGACCGCGGACGACGGCACCACGTACGAGCCGATGGCGAAGTTCCGCAACGGCATGCTCGCCCTGACCGGCAGCCTGAGCACGGAGCAACTGGCCAAGGCCAAGCTGTCCGAGTCCTTCAACGATGTGCTGCTCGGCCCGGGCGAGGACGGTCAGTTCCCGGAGACCAAGGAGGGCATCAAGGCCAGCGAGCTGTCACCCAAGCAGCAGAAGCTGGTCCTGGAGGCGATCCACCCCTGGGTCGCGGGCGTGGACGACGTCACCGCGAAGCGGCTCATGAAGACGTACGCGCGTGAGCTGAACGAGACCTACATCGGCTACTCCGGCGGCACGGGCCTGGATACCCAGGGTGACTACGTCCGCATCGACGGCCCCAGCGTGTGGATCGAGTTCGTCTGCCAGAACGGCTTCGTCTACCAGGACAAGGTCCACTACCACACCGTCTACCGGGACCACACCCGCGACTACGGCAGCGGGTTCTCCTTCTCATGACCCGACCGCGAAACTGGCTGACCACAGCACTGCGTCTGGTGGCCGGGATCGCGATCGCGGTACCGGCGGCGCTCCTCCTCGGGGCGCCGCCGGCCGCCGCGCATCCGATGCCGCACTCGGTGGTGGAACTCGACGTGTACCAGGCGTCGGTCGCCGCACGGCTGGAACTGCCGGTCGACGACTTCTCCCGGGCCAGCGGGATCGACCTGAGCGACACCACCCAGGCCACGCTGTCCGGAAAGGCCGAGGCCATCCGGACCTACCTCGGCAAGCACATCCACCCGGCCACCACCCAGGGCAAGGCCTGGCAGGTCAGCATCGGCAGCCTGAGCCTCAGCCGCACCGAGCAGACCTCCACCGGCCCCTACCGCGAGCTGGTCGCCGAGGCCGTACTCACCCCGCCGGCCGGCACCGACGTACGCCACTTCACCTTCGACTACGACGTCATCGTCCACCAGGTCATCACGCACACCGCCCTGGTGACGATACGTCAGGACTGGGCCACCGGGCAGATCGACGGCGAGGGCGCCACCCAGGTCGGCACCATCCGGGTCGACACCCGGACCATGACCGTCCCCGCCCTGAAAGTCGACCTCGGCGACGGCAGCGCCTGGCGCGGGTTCCTCGCCATGGTGAAGCTGGGCGGCGACCACATCCTCACCGGCACCGACCACCTGCTCTTCCTGCTGATCCTGCTCCTGCCCGCACCGCTCGCGGCCACCGGACGGCGCTGGGACGGCCTGGTCGGCGCCCGGTCCGCGCTCGGCCGGATCGCCCGCATCACGCTCGCCTTCACCGTCGGGCACTCCGTCGCGCTGGCCGTCACCGCGCTCGGCCGCCTGGACATCCCGGACTGGCCGGTCGAGGCGTTCATCGCCGCCAGCATCCTCGTCGGCGCGATCCACGCGATCCGCCCCCTCTTCCCGGGCAAGGAGGCGCTCGTGGCCGGAGTCTTCGGGCTCGGCCACGGTATGGCGTTCTCCTTCGTCCTGGCGGAGATGCACCTGTCCACCGGACAGCTCGTGACCAGCCTCCTCGGCTTCAACCTCGGCATCGAACTGGTCCAGCTCCTGCTGGTCTGCCTGGCCCTGCCCTCGCTGCTGATGCTGGCACGCCTGCGCATCCAGCCCACGCTACGACTGGCCGGCGCCCTGCTCACCGGCACCGCGGCCGTCGGCTGGCTGGCCGACCGCCTCGGACTGCCCAACCCCGTCGCCCGGGCAGCCGACAGCGCCGGATCCCACACCACGCCGATGCTGGCCGCCCTCACGGTGACCGCACTCGCCGCCACCGCCTGGACCCTGGCCACCCGTCAGCACGCACGGCCCGGGCCGACCGAGCCCGCTGCGGCGACATGTCCCGAGTTGGAATCCTCCCCCTCGTAGACGAGGGGGATACCTGGCTCAAGCTGCCTCCTGGAGCAGCGCTCCAGGAGGTCTTACGCCGTCGGCACCAGCGGGGTGGAGACCAGCCCGGACGAGCATCACGCGGGCGGAGTTCTTGTCCCCGGAGGAGACGGCTCCGGCACGCGGTGCAGGTGTAGGCGCGCTCACCCAGCAGGCGATGCTTGGCTCTCGCATCGCAGTGCGCGCGGTCCATCGTGGTGTGCGCGAGGTGGACGAGGCGGACGTCCCACCGGTGCTTGCGGCCCATCTCGATCAGGGCCTGTTTGGTGACGCCGATGGCGGCGTCGGCGGCCTTGCGTGACATGGTGGTCCCGGCGAGGAACTTCGGGCGGAATTCCTCCACTGTGAGGGCGTCGTGGTCGCGCACGACCTTCTTGGCCCGTTTGCGGCCGGTGTCCTGCCGCTGCCTGGCGATCTTCTTGTGCGCCTTCGCGCGCAGCTTCTCCGCCTCGCGGTAGCCGTTCGAAGCAGCCTGACCCTTCGCCGGTTTGCGGCGGGCCATCATCCGGTCGTACGGGTCAGCTTCTCCTTCGCCTTCCTGCCGTGTTGGGCGTGGGGGAGGTCGTGGGCGTCGGAGGTGGTGGTGGCGGTCTCCCGCACGCCCCAGTCGATACCGATCACGCGGCCGGTCTCCAGCAGGGGCTCCACGGCCGCGGGCACGACGAACGAGCAGCACCAGTGCCCCAGGGTGTCCTGATACACGCGCACCGATGACGGTTCGGCGGGCAGCTCCCGCGACCACACCACCGTCACCACGACGCCCCCGCCAGGTGCAGCCTGCCGTCCTTCAGGCGGAACCCATGCTGCGTGTAGTTGAGGGTGGGCAGCGCCTCACGCCTGGTCTTCCACGTCGGCATCCCGGCCCGCTGCTTCTGGGGCCGGCGTTCCTTGATGTCCTTGTGCGCCTTCGCGCGGGACTTGCCGGAGTCGCGGATGATCTGCTGCTGAGGAACGCTGGCCCCCTCCCGCAGCCAGAGCGGTGCGTGCGTGCGTGTCGTTCCGGTGCCGGACAGCCGTAATGACCTCGGCTCCACGTCGGCGACGGAACGGACAAACCGAGCCTCCGCTCCGCGCAGACCGAGACGAACACTAACCAGCCCTACACAGAAAACCGCAGGTCACACCCTTCGCAACGCCCCACCCCCCGTACTACACACCTCCGCTCCGCCTCGATCCGCTACGCTGTTCACGTCAGCGGTCAGGTCGCGCAAGATGTCCGCCCGGGAAACCGTCGCGAGCACCAGCGCACCCCCACTGACCAGCGGGCTTGTACGCCTCGGCTGAAGATCCACTCGCTGGGTTTTCTCCAAGGTTTTTTACAAGCCCCTGAGCCGACGGGGTGCGCCGACTGGCCTGAGCGTCGGTAGCTGATTGCTTCGCAACGCTCGGGCGAGCGGGGCGTCTTCGCTAGCGCCGAAGCGGACGATCCGAGGGACGAGCTCCTCAGCGTGGTTCGTTACGCGTACGGTAGAGATCGCCTACAGGACGCTCTCGTCCACAGTGAAGATCATGCTGCGGACCGGGGCGAGTTTCTGCAGGTGCGCCGTGTCGGCCGCGGCGGCGCGTCCCTCGGGTGAAGCGAACGCGGCGTGCAACTCGTCCATCGAGTCCCATTCCAGCTCGGCGACCCGGTAGTAGGGGAAGCCGCCGCGGACGGCGACCAGGTCGCGGCCGATCGTGTAGCGGCGCAGCCCCGGAAGGCGGCGTGCGAGCGGGATGTGGACATCGTGGTAGTGCCGGTCGAATGCCTCGGGGCCGGCGGGCGTCTCGAACAGGACGATGAAACGGGCGGTCATCGGGCGGCCCTCCGGTAGCGGGTAAGGACGACGGCACCGGCCTGCTCGGCGGCCAGGCACTCCAGCTCGGCGTGGGGGCCATCGGTCGGGAAGAGCCGCCGGCCGGTGCCGAGGAGGGTGGGGAAGGTCAGCAGCCGGTACTCGTCGATCATGTCCGCGGCCATCAGCCGGTCCACGACGCTCAGGCTCCCGGTGACGACCACGTCCCGGTGCTCGCGCTTGACGGCGTCGACCAGATCGCCGTCAAGGAGCTGGGAGTTCGCCCACACCGACGTGTCGATGTGGGTCAGGGTGCGGGAGGCGACCAGCTTCGGCACGGCGTTCATCCGCGCGGCGAACGGGTCGTCGCGACCGGGCCACAGCCGCGAGAACAGCTGCCAGGTGGTGCGCCCGAGCAGCAGTACCCCCTCGTCCAGCGTGCGGCCGAGCCGGAACTTGTCCCCGGCGACCGCCTCCGGGCCGTGCCGGAATGCCCAGCCACCCCGCGACGACCCGGCGGACCCGTCCGGGTCGGACACGATCCCGTCCAGGGTGATGAACTCGATGACGATGACGCTCACGATGAGTTTCCCTTCGGTTCGGTGCTCACCGGTACGTACCGGCCGCATCGCCCCGACTCATCGCTCCCGGCGGAACTCGCCTGCGGGAATCTCCCCCGGCAGTTCGAAGGCGTCGAACACGCGCGGATCGGCGAACACCACGTTGTGCGCGATGCGGCCGTCGGTGACGGTGAAGACCTGCAGGGTGTGCAGCAGGTGCCCGCCACCGCGCCCCGGCGCGTATGCGGCGAGCGCAGGCTGCCCGCCTGCGGTGAGCTCCCGCATGCCCCAGCCCTTGCCACGCACCCGGAACACCCGCTCCATGAACCGGCCGTAGTCCCGGCTGCCTCGGTACCACAACGGCACCGGGGGCATCTCCAGTACCGCGTCGTCGGCCAGCAGCCGCACCAGCGCGGGCACGTCCGCCGCCTCGAACGCCTGCATGTACCGCTGGACCACCGCCCGCACCTCGGGATCGTCCGGCTCGCTGACCGCACCGGCATCGCCCACAGCGGCGAGGGCGGCACGGGCGCGCTGCAACGCGCTGTTGACCGCCGCGACCGTAGTCCCCAACTGCTCGGCGACCTCGGCGGCGGTGAACGCCAGCACCTCGCGCAGCACAAGTACCGCCCGCTGCCGCGCCGGTAGGACCTGCACCGCCGCCACCCACGCAAGTCGCAGATCTGCCCTGATCTCCACATCGAACCGCGCGTCGGGGAACGGTTCCAGCCAGGGCACATCGAGCGTCGGCGTCAGTGGCGCCTCGGGGTTGTCGCTCGGCACCCCCAGCCCGGACGGCAGCGGACGCCGCCCGCGGCCCTCCAGCGCGGTCAGGCACACATTGGTCGCGATCCGGTAGAGCCAGGTCCGCACCGACGCGCGCGCCGGGTCGTAGCGGTCGCGGGCCTTCCATGCACGCAGCAGCGTCTCCTGCACCAGATCCTCGGCCTCGTGCACCGAACCCAGCATCCGGTAGCAGAACGCCACCAACTCACCCCTGTACTGCTCGAAGTCCACGGGCTCATCATGCTGCACCGGTCTTACACCCCCGCGAGGGGGCTTCAGCGGGATCCGCCAGGACTTCGGACAGCTGCCACGCGGCGTCCTCCCAGGCCGATTACTCCCTGTGCACATTCGCGGCCACTTGACTCCCCGTTACATGGCCGCGAGTGGGGAAATGAAACTGGCCACCTCCGGCGAATGGGCGGCTCTCGTGCGGACACTGGACCCTGCGGTCCGGTCCTTCATTGAGTCTCAGCGCCTGACCGCCCATCTGGTCGAAGTCGACCAGACCTCTCGCGAGGTGATGAGGGGCGGCAAGGTGATCACCGGGGGAGGGGGTTGGATCCAGAGCGCTATCCGTAACGACCGAGGCCAATGGACGCGTCTGATGCGTATCCGTCCCGCCACGGTTGTCGCCGCCATGTCGGGTGGGGCGGCCGTTCTGGGTGCCATCGCGGCTCAAGCTCAGACGGCCGAGATGGCCCGGGATATCAAGGCCATCCGGCAGGGGCTGGACGAGATCCACGAGCACTCGCGGACCGACCAGACCGGTGCTGTCGAGAATGCCGTCGAGCAGGTCGAGGATCTGGTCGCGCGGCTGCGTGCTCACGGCAAGCGCGGCGTCAAGGCGAGCGATTTCTCGGTCACAAGGAACAGCCTGGGTGATGCGAGGCACAAGTGCCTTCGCCATCTTCAGGATGCGGTCACGAGGCTGGAGAACGCCGAGCAGAAGTCCCCACGTAAGGCGGAGAAGAGCCTGAGTAAGGAGGCGGTGGAAGAGGCGATCCTGTACTTGATCTGATGGCGAAGTGCTACGCGGCTACGGTCCAGTTCGGACTCGCCAAGATCGCCTTCGAGTATCACAAGAAGAAGCCTGACGTCGCCAGGACCCTGGCCGAGCGCATCACTCAGTCCACTGCCGGGCTCCGTGCTGAGATCGAAGACGTCCATGGCCGGCTCGGCCAGCTTGACGAGAGCATCCGTGCCCGGTTCCGGCCCGCGTCGAAGAACGTGAGCTTGCCGTCTTCGGCGGCAGACACAGTAATCACAGCAACTGCTTCTGCCACCGCGAAAGCGCTGGCAGGAAGTTCATGACCCTAGGCCGACTTCGTGGAACCTCGATCTCGCTCCCCGCGACTTCTATCGCCGTTGGTGCTGGCGCACTGCTCCTCGGCGACGCCGTGGTTCAGTCCCGTGCGGTGAAGAAGCTGGACGAACGCCTGGGACAGCTCGCGGAAGCCAGCGGCAGAAGCTCCCAAACCCTCCATCAGGCGACACCGAGCCTTGAGGTGCTCCGAACCCTGACCGAAGAGCTTGCCGGACCCGACAAGTGAGTTCACTGGACTAGGGTCCGTCTTCAAAGATCATCGGAGGGTGGATCACGGTGGGGTGATACGGCGCCATGAACTCACCGATCTGGAGTGGGAGTTGCTCGCTCCGCTCATACCGCGTGCCACAACGGGACGTCCGCGTGTGTCGGACCGGCAGGTCATCAACGGGATGGTCTACAAGATCCGCACCGGGATCTCCTGGCGTGACTTGCCGGATCGCTACGGGCCGTGGCAGACCGTCTCACCCGCTTCCGCCGCTACGCCTTGGACGGCGTGTTCACTCACGCTCTTCAGCACATCCAGGCCCAGGCCGACGCGGCCGGCGACATCGACTGGCTCGTCCAGATCGACTCCACCATCGTCCGCGCTCACCAGCACGCCGCGGCCACCGGCCGAAAAGAGGGCGCCACTGGCAGGACGAACCGGACGATCACGCCCTCGGCCGATCCCGAGGAGGCCTGACCACCAAGATCCACCTCGCCCTGCGACGGCAAAGGCCGTCCACTCGCCGTGCTGGTGACCCCGGGCCAGCGGCACGACAGTATCTGCGCATGCCCGCTCCTCGAACGCATCCGGGTCCCGCGCACCGGCCTCGGCCGACCCCGCTGCAGGCCCGACCAGGTCATCGCGGACAAGGCCTACAGCTCTCGAGGCTTCCGCGCCTACCTACGCAAACCCAACGCGGACATGTGGGCCACTGCAGATTCCTGCGCACGCGAGCATGGCGAAGGAGTGGGCCGCGACGTGGACGGCCCTCTGCCGCCGAACCTGGAGCACGTCCCGACAGGGCGGACCGCGACTTCACCGCGTGGCGCAACCCTTGGGCCCGCTCCCGGGTCCAACTGGCGACGGCGGGGACGGGCCCCTCGCCGGCCCCCGCCGCTCCGCGCCCGGCCATGCCGCGATCCTGGGAGCCACATCGTGCGCAGCAAGCGACCCACCAGCAGACGCAGGACGAGCCGGACGACCGCCACGGCCGCGGCGACCGTGCTGCTGACGATCGGCGCCACGATCACCGCGACGACCACTTCGGCCACGGCCGCCCCCGCGCCCATCACCCACGACGACTTCAACAGCGACGGCTACCGCGATCTCGTCGTCTCCGCCCCCGGCGGCACCGTCAGCGGCAAGAAGGGCGCCGGCTACGTCGCCGTTCTGTATGGCTCGGCGACCGGCCTCTCCACCTCCCGGCGGGCGACTTTCAGCATGAGCACCCCCGGCGTGGAAGGTCTCGCCCAGACCGGCGACCGGTTCGGGCAGTCCACCGCCACGGCCGATGTGGACCGCGACGGGTACGACGACCTCGTCGTCGGCGCACCCGGCAAGGACATCGGCTCCGCCGTCGACGCGGGCTCGGCCACCGTGCTGTTCGGCTCCGCGACCGGGCTGCAGGCCACCGACAGCCGATGGCTGCGGGAGATCACCCCGGTGGCGGGCAACCGCTTCGGGATGGGACTGGCCGCCGGGTGGTTCAAGGTCGACGACTCGTCGGTCGCCATCATCTCCAGAAGCACCTTGTGGGCCTTCAGCTTCGAAGTCATGTCCTACGGCCGGGTCATGAGCTCGGACTACAGCGCACTGTCCTTGTACGTGCCCGCGGACTTCCGTCCCGCCTCGCTCACCATGGGCGATTACAACAAGGACCGCGCGGACGACCTGGTCATTCTCGGGACCGAAAGCTACGGCCAGGCGGGCTTGTCCGGCAGGGCGATCTACGTGTCCGGGGGGCGGGGTGGGTGGGCGGACCGCTATGAGATTTCCGGCGGTGGCCCGGTCGGTGCGTCGGGCGACGTCAACAAGGACGGTTACACCGACCTCGTCGTGGGCTCTCCCACCGAGCGCGATTCCGCAGGCAACCCTTCCGGCGCCGGTGTCATCTACGTCCATTTCGGCGGACCCGGCGGCCCGGGCAGCCCGACCGGCGGCTCCAACAGGCAGTTCTGGACCCAGAACTCGCCTGGCGTCCCGGGCGTCAACCGGGTCGGCGACCGCTTCGGGGGTGCCGTCACCGTGGGTGACGTCGACGGTGACGGCTACGGCGACGTCGCGATCGGCGCCCCGGGGAACGACATGGGCACCGCCCTCGACGCGGGCACCGTCTGGGTGATGCGGGGCTCTGCCACGGGCCTGACCACGAACGGCATCCGCACCCTCAGTCAGAGCCCCAGGGCGGTCCCCGGCACCCCCGAGAAGGCCGACCAGTTCGGCGGCGCGCTGCGGCTCATCGACGCCGACCGTAACCTCAGGGCCAGCCTGATCGCCTCCGCCCCCGGCGAGGACACGGGCGACGGCCGCGTCTGGGTCTTCCCCGGCACCAGCGGCGGCCTCTCCACCAACCGATCATGGTCCTTCAACGGCGGCACGCTCCGTGCCCCCACCGCCGACGCCCGTTTCGGGGAGACGCTCGCCCCTCACGGCCGTTGAAGAACACCAACCGTGATGGCGCCGAGGGGGAGTGCATGGGCAACTGGGTTGTGATCGCGGAGTACTACAGCGACGTATACAGGACCGAGTTCATCTGCCATGGGCAGGAAACCAAGGAGCAGGCACTGAAGGCACTCCGTGCTGCCCTCCACACGTATGTACCGAGCAAAAACATCGTCGAGAAGCGGCGCCGTGTGTACCGCTTCGCCGACCAGGAGTCATACCTGGTGGTGATCAAAGGCCGGCTGTCGGAGTGGGAGTGCACCCTGCGCATCGCCGAGCTGGTCTCGGACTCGACCGACCCGGCCGTGGCCGAGCGGGCGCAGTTGGACGACGGCGCGGCAGATGTCGCCGACGGACCGCAGGACCGCATCCCGCCCGGCTACTGAGCGCCGTTCAGCCACAGGGCAGGTCCCTGGCTCCCGCGCGGGGGCGATCGCGCTGTGCCCGGTAGGGAACTGCTGAACACTCAGCAGGATGGATGTGAAGCCCAACAAGGCAGTGGTGCGGGAGCTTGACGAGTTGGGCAACGGTGTCGGCGATTTCGGGCGGCTGGATGCCCTGTGTACGCCTGACATGGTGAACCACGCGCTGACGCCCACCATCCCGACAGGCGTCGAGGGCAGCCGGCAGTTCCTGATGCGGGCCCGCCGCGACCTGCACCCGGCCCGGTGGGGTGCCGAGCGGGACGTGCCGCAGAGACGTCACCTTCGCCTACCGGCCGGCCGACGGGCGGATCGCCGAGCGTTGGGCGGTACGCGACGACTTGGCCATGTTGCCGCGGCTCGGCGCGCTGAACCGCCGCCGCACTGAGCGCCGGTCGATGTCCCGCAGAGTGCGCGCTCCTCTCGCGAACGAGCGCATGCGGTGGCGGCGCCCGCGGTCCGTCCGATGGGGCGAGCGGCGTCTCAACGCCTATGCGGAATACGCCCACTCAGTCAAGGAACTCAGCAGGGCGTCTGGCGTGGCTGGCTCGCGGCATACCGATACCGGCATCGCCACATGGTTGTCGGCGGCCGGTGGCCACATTTGAGCGAATGTGTGTTCGGCATGATGAAACCCGGGCGTTACGTTGGCCGGTTTGCAACGCCTTTAGGGTGGTGGGTGTGGCGCAGGGGTTCGAGTCGATTCACAGTCCGGCGGCCGTGGAGGCCGGCGGTCGCGGCGGTGCGCCCGCACGAGGCGTGGGTGCGCCGTCCCTGTTGGGTGCGCTGCGGTCGGCTGCGGGCCGGATCGGTACGACGCTGGACAAGGACACCACCTGTGCGGAGCTGACCCGGGAGGTCGCCGGCCAGGTGGGAGCCGCGGCGGCGATCCTGCGGGTGCGGAGCGGGAGCGGCTCGGAGTACGAGGCCGTGTGCGGGAACCCGGCGGTGCTGCCCGACGCCGAGTGGGCGGCAGCTGTCGCGGGGGAGTCGGCGGCGCTGGGGGAGGGCGGGGTCGTGCATGCGGCTTCCGACGGCTCCCGGCCCGCGCTGTGCGTGCCGCTCACCGCCTGCGGGCACCACTACGGCCTGCTGGTGTGCGCCCGTGAGGGTGTGCCGTTCACGCGCGCCGAGGGAGAGCTGGTGGAGTTCCTCGCGGAACGGGCCTCTTCGAACATCCGGCATGCCCGGGAGCACGACGCGGTGAGCGACATCGTCGGCAAGCTGCAGCGCGCACTGCTCGCCGAACCCGGTCGGCCGCACCCCAACCTGGACGTCGCCATCCGCTATCTGCCGGTGGGGCAGCGGGCCCTGGTCGGCGGTGACTGGTGCGAGACCGTCCGGCTGCACTTCGGACGTACGCTCCTGGTCGTCGGTGACGTCATGGGCCACGGCCTGGAAGCCGCCGTGGACATGGCGGCCTACCGCTCGGCCCTGCGGTACATAGCCTCCGCCGACCTGCCGCCGCATCGCGTGCTGCGCCAGCTCGACGACATCGCCTCCAGGGAGGCGGACCGCCGCCCGGCCACCTGCCTCATCGCGCGCGTGGACCCCGTCCGCGGGCTGGTGACCCTGGCCAGTGCCGGGCATCTGCCGCCGGCCGTGATCGACGGAGAGGGCCGGGTCGCACTCCTTCCGGTGCCGGTCGGCCCGCCCCTGGGCACCGGCCTCGGCGGCTACCAGCCGGCGACCTACCGGCTGGAGCCCTCCGAGACGCTCATGCTGTTCACCGACGGACTCGTCGAGCGCCGCGGTGAGGACATCGACCAGTCCCTGCACCGGCTGGCCGGTCTCAGCTTCTCGGCTGTCGCCGGCGTCGAGGACGTCCTCGACACTGCGCTCGCCCGCCTCGACGCCCGCAACGCCGAAGACGATGTCGCGGCACTGGCCGCCCGGCTCCAGCACCGCTCCGCGCACGCACACGACTTGCAGCGCTCCAGCTCCTGAATGGGGAGTGGCAGTCGGAGTATCGATGTCCAGGGCCGGGACTTGATGTTCACGGCCGACGTCTACCGATGATCGTCGGGCCGGTCACGGCCCCCGCCAGATGTTGTCGAAGGCCGCGTCTTCGATGCTTCGCCGCTGCCGTACGGCCGCCAGCTCCGTCACGGCGTCGCTCACGGCCGCCAATACGGTGATGACCGCGTCGTCGGTGAGGTCCGCGAGGTCTTCGGACGGCTCGTCGCGGATCCCGACGGCGGTCGCGAGACCGGCGAGGACGGGCTCGCCCGATGCCCAGCGCTCGGCCGCGTGACTCCGAGCCGGCGAGTCGGGCACTGCCACTGCTGTTCGTTCGCTGCGGAGGGGGCTCCAGCGACGGCGTGGCCGGGTGACGTCTCCTTCCGTCTCCAGGGCGGCGAGATACGCGGCGTGCAGGCCGCGGCCCCGGCGCCACAGCCACTCCTCGACGGACTCGTACGGTGCCTGCCGTACGAGGGCCGACACCGCCTCGTTCAACAGGCGCTCCCCCAGGTCGTGTTGCGGGCCGGGGACGATGTGGTCGCCGTCCAGGGTGACGGCCCGGGCGTCGGCGAGGTCGAGCAGTTCGGCTCCGGCGAGCGCCAGCGAGACGTCGCCCTGCTCGGCGGGGCGGTCGGCGGCGGAGTCCAGGGTGACGATGAGCAGGTCCTGTGCTGTGGTCATGGTGTCGGACTCCCTGTCGGAGGCGTCGGTGTTCCGCGGCTGCGGTGTCGTCCGCCGGGCGGGTGATGGGTGATCGTACCGGGGCGGATTGCCGTACCACCACAGTGTGGTGCGGGGAGCCGACGCGCAGCACGGCGGCGGCCACTCGCCCCGAACAGGACCGCGGAGACCAGCGCTGCCGCCACATCGGAGGCCAGTGCCGGTAGTGCGATGCCGACCCGGGGCGGGACCAGCGGCACCCGAGCCGGGCTCAGAGCGCCGCCGACGGTGCGGCGGCCGGACCGACTGCTCGTACTCAGCCGGTGAAGAAGTCGACGAGGCTGTGGGGTGCGTTGGCGCCGTAGCAGAGCTCGTGGATGCGGGTGGCTTCGGTGGCGGCCGTGGCGCCGCGGGGGAACAGGGCCTGCTCGTATTCGGTGAGCGCGGCCTCGACATCGTCGGGATGCGCGGCGATGGCCCTGCCGAGTTCGGCGCCGTCGTACATGGCCAGGTTGGCGCCCTCGCCGGACGGAGGCATGAGGTGGGCGGCGTCGCCGAGCAGGGTCGCTCCCGGCACCCGATCCCACCGGTGCCCGATCGGCAGGGCGTTGACGGTGCGCAGGACCGGCGCGGTCTCACCGTCGGTGATCAGTGCGGTGAGCTCCGGTGACCAGTCCGCGAACTCCCGCGCTATTCGTGCGGTGGCCGCGGCTGAATCGGTGAAATCGATGCCGGCGAACCAGTCCTGGGACTTGGAGAGCGCCACGTAGGTGTGGAGGGTCCCGCCGCTCTCCCGGTGAGCCTGGATCCCCTTGCCCGGCGCGAGCGCGAACAGCGAGCCGCCGCCGACAGCCTTCGCGCCGGCCGGGTGCCGGGTGTCGGCGTCGAACAGGTACGTCTCGATGAGGGAGATGCCGACGTACTCGGGTTGTGCCTCGGACAGCAGCGGACGGATCCGCGACCACGCCCCGTCCGCACCGACCAGAAGACCGGTTTCTACGATCGTCCCGTCCGCGAACGTCACTTCGTGCCGGCCGTCGAGGCGCGGGCGGACCGCGGTGGCTTTGCGCCCCCACTTGATCGTGTCGGCCGGCAGCGAGTCGAGCAGAAGGCGCCGCAGGTCGCCGCGGAGGACCTCCGGACGCCCGCCCGTACCGTCGTCCGGCTCGTCGAGGAGCACGTTTCCGTCCTTGTCGAGCACGCGCGACGCCTCCCCGCCTTGGTGGACGAGGCCGAGGAACTCCTCGAACAGGCCTGCGGCCTTGAGGGCGAGCTGCCCGTTGTAGTCGTGGATGTCGAGCTGGCCGCCCTGTGTGCGGGCGCTCGCCGAGATCTCCGCCTCGTAGATCGTCGCCGGGATGCCGTGGACGTGGAGGACGCGGGCGAGGGTCAGTCCTCCGAGCCCCGCGCCGATGATCGTGACGTCAGTGGTCATGGTGGTTCCTTGCGTGTCGGAGTCGGCCCGGGTGGGCACCCGGCTGTCCTCTCTGGAACGGCGTTCCAACGCAAGCCTGGAACGGCGTTCCACATATGTCAAGCTGGAACGCCATTCCAGACGTGTGCCAGGATGCCTGCATGGCAACCAGGACGCGCAATCCAGAGCGACGAGGGGAACCGCTCTCCCGGGAGCGCATCGTCGAGGCTGCGATCGGGCTTCTCGACACGGCGGGCGAGGGCGGACTCACGTTCCGCGCGCTGGCCCAGTGCCTCGCCACCGGGCCCGGTGCGATCTACTGGCATGTCGCGGGCAAGGATGAACTCCTCAGTGCCGCGACCGATGCCGTCGTCGGCGGTGCCATGACCACCGGCACCGCCGACGCATCGCCGCAGGAGGCGATCCGCGCCCTCGCGCTCGGTGTGTTCGACGCGATCGACGCCCACCCATGGATCGGCACTCAACTCGCCCGCGCCCCTGGGCAGTCACCGATGCTGCGGATCTTCGAGCACCTCGGGCGCCAGGTCCAAGCACTCGGAGTACCCGACGACGCTCAGTTCACCGCCGTGTCCGCGCTACTGCACTACATCCTCGGAGTGGGCGAACAGAACGCGGCCAACGCCCGCGCAGTGCCGGACACGAACCGGGCCGAGTTCCTCAACACCGCCGCGGCCGTATGGGCAGACCTCGATCCCGACGAGTACGCGTTCACCCGTAACGTCGCCGACCGACTCCGCGACCATGACGACCGAACAGAGTTCCTCGCCGGCATCGACCTCATCCTCAGCGGAATTGCTGCTCTTCAGTAGCCGTCGGCCGAGTCGGCTCACCTGCCCACAGAGGACAGCAGCCTGCGCAGCGAGATCGTCTCGGCTTCGGCCCGGTGTCCGGCGATGTTGACGTGCACGCCGTCGCCCACGTCGTACTTCGCGCTGATGCTGTTCGGCGCGACCGGGTCCTTGATGACCTGATCGAAGTCGATGACCCCGTCGCATGCGCCGCCGCAGTCGCCCTGATGGCCCGCCCATGTGCCGATGTCCCACCGGTACCGGTTCATCTGGTCCGTGTATCCGGGGCGAGGGGTGCTGGGCACGACGTACACCTTCACGCCCGCCGCGTGCAGCCGGCTGAAGACCCCGCGGTAGCTGTCGAGGATCTGCTCGGACGTGCAGCGGTTCTGCAGGTCGTTGGTGCCGTAGAAGAAGATCACGCCGGTGACACCGTGGCGGGAGAGCACATCGCGGTCGAGGCGGGCCGCCGCATCCAGGCCCTCGTACACGTCGGAGGTGCCGGGGCAGTCCGGTGCGCTGGGAGTGCCGTTGATGCCGGCGTTGGCGATGGCGAGCTGACGGTCGGCGGGAAGCTCGCGGACGATCCGGCGGGCCAGGAAATCCGTCCAGCGTTGGTCGGTCCCGTCCGGCGTGCAGGCCGGGCCGCAGTCGGTGTTGCCCGCTCCGTCGACGACCGAACTGCCGTACGCCACGATGGTGCCGCGTATCCGTGGGCTGCGGACGTCGACGGCGCTGACCAGGTAGGTGGACGGGGTGGTGACGGTGAAGGCGGCTCCGTCGGAATCGATCGTGTGATCGCCGGAGTTCGCCGGAGTTCGCCGGAGTCAGGTAGTTGTCGCGCCATGCCGCACCGTGCACACCGGGGCGGATCGTGCCGGGCACATGCAGGCTCACGGCAAGATCGGACTGTGCCTCGGTCGGCAGCCGTACAGGATCACTCCACACCTCGCCGCCCACGGGCACGCCGACCTGCTCGCTCCCTGAGAAGGTCAGCTCGCGGGTGGTGCCCGTTCGCACGGCGGGCCCGCCGTCCCGGGAGACGGCGACGGACGCGTACGCGATGTCGAGGCGCTCTTGGCCGAACTGGTTCTGTACGCGGATCCGCACCGCTGTCCCGCCCTGACTGAGCCGGGCGATGGTGCGCACGGTCTGATTCCTGAGGGGTTCCTCCGCCAGGCCTTGCTGGGACTGCGCCCAGGAGGTGTGCCAGGCTCTGACCTTCATCGACCTCATCCTTCGCAACAGGCGCAAGTACGGGCAGGTGCACCGGAGTTCAGCCGGACCCTTCCCACGCTCGGCGTCACGGCGCACATGTGGACCGGCAATCTTCCAGACCTCGCATCCCCACCTGTCAACCGCATGCGTCGACTCCGGACCGAGTCGGCAGAGCGGGGCGTGCGGTTCCCTGAGTGGCTGACGTGACATCAACTACCCGTGGAGCCAGTGCCTTTACGCCATCACGTGGACGGCGACCCGGCGGCGTCCAGCGTGGCCAGTGTGGCGGCATCGAGCTCGATGGCTTGGGTGGCGATGTTCGCCTCCAGGTGCCCGGCGTCCGCGGTGCCCGGGATGAGCAGCAAGTTCGGCGAGTGGTGGAGCAGCCAGGCGAGGCCGATCTGCGCGGGGGTGCAGCCACGGGCTCGCGCGGCGGCGATGACGGCAGGATCGTCGGTCACGCTCGGCCAGCCGGGGAAGGCACCGCCCAGCGGGAAGTACGGCACCCAGGCGATCCGCTCGTCGCGGCAGAGCCGGAGCATCTCCTCCTCGCCGCGTGACACCAGGCTGTAGGCGTTCTGCACGCAGGCGATGCCGGCGGGAAGGGCCTGGCGCAGTCGGTGCGGGGTGACGTTGCTCAGGCCGATCGCACCGATCTTGCCCTCGTCCCGCAGCGCGGTCATCACGGCGAGCTGGTCGTCCAGGTCGACCACTTGGTCGCCTTCGGCCAGCAGACCCGGGCGGGTGTCCATGCGACGAAGGTTCACCACCGGGATCCGGTCGAGGCCGAGGGTCTTGAGGTTGTCCTCGACGCTCGCCCGCAGCTGCTCGGGCCGCTGCGCGGGGCGCAACGGAATGGTGCCGCCCGGATGGGGATCGGCGCCGACCTTGCTGACGACCACCACGCCGTCCTCGGGGCGGAACGCGTCGCGTATGAGCCCGTTGACGAAACCGTCGCCGTAGAACTGGGCGGTGTCGACGTGGTCGACGCCGAGCTCGAGCGCGCGGCGCAGAAGGGCGATCGCGGCGTCGCGGTCCGCGTGCAAGCGCTCCAGCTGCATGGCGCCGTATCCGATGCGGGAGACCATACGGTCGGCGATCGTCCCGGCCCCTCCCGCGCGCGGGGCGCCGTTGGCCGTGAGCTGAGAGGAACGAGTGTTGTTTCCCGACATGGGAGATTCCGTCCTCGTGAGACGATAAGGGAAGCGGAGGAACCTCCGCTTCATCGACAGTAGCACCCTAACCGGAGGAACCTCCGCTATGCAGCCCGCCGACCCGACGCCCCCAGAAGGCGGCCCCGGGAAGCCGCGCAGCGCCCGCACCCCCCGCGCGGACGCGCTCCGCAACCGCGACAAGCTCATCCAAGTCGCCCGCGCCGCGTTCGCCTCCGGCGACGGCACCGTCGTACTCGAAGGCATCGCCCGCGAGGCCGGCGTCGGCATCGGCACGCTGTACCGCCACTTCCCGACCCGCGAGGCACTGGTCGAGGCCGTCTACGCCGCAGAACTCGACGACGTCACCGGGAGCGCACCTGCCCTGCTCCAGGAACTACCGCCGGATGCGGCGCTCCGAGCGTGGATGGTGCGCTACGCCGCCTTCATCGCCACCAAGCGCGGCATGGCCGACACCCTCCGCGCCGCCTGGGCCTCCGGCCGGATCGCCACACCGGCCACCCGGGAACGCATCACCTCCGCCATCGCCACGATCCTCGCCCGCGGAGCCGAAGACGGCTCCCTCCGCCCCGACGTCGAACCGGAGGACGTCACCGTCATGCTGCTGGGGATCTTCCTGGCCGGCACCACCGGCGACACCTCGGCACGGACGGAACGGCTGATCGACCTGGTCATGGATGCGCTGACGCCGAGGTAGTCGCTCCGCGCCATGCGCGCAAAGCTCGATGCCGTCTCCGTCGCCGCCGTGCTGGTGGCGGTGGTGACGTTCTCCGTCATCGGGCCATTGACGCCGTACGCCGCCGGCCCCCCGTTCGCGCGCAACGCGCTGGGACTGCTCACCCTGGGACCGGCGTTCATGCTGATCCCTCGGCGCGAGGTGCGGAAGTTCTTCCGCAAAGAGCGTTTCCTCGTCCGCACGGAGCAGCGCGCGCGGTCTTCTTCGGCCGTCTCGCCGCTACGGCGTCGGCCGTCCGCTTCGCCATGTTCGTGTCCAGCACGCGCATGACGAACGTGCCCATGGCGACCGCTCTGGTCGCGACCCAGCCGGTCTGGCAGGCCTTGATCTCGACCCTGCAGGGCACCCGGCTGCCGAGGGCTACATGGGCGGACCTGACAGTGTCCGTCGTGGGCGCGGCGGCCGTGAGCGGCGTGGACGTACGGGCAGGCGCGCGGATCCAACGGCGAACGCGCCCCGTGCCACGACCGGGTCCTACCGGCTTCCCCAGCAGCCACTGCTCGACCTGAACTCGGCATCCGCACCCACGGCCCGAAGTCCCCCGAGGCCGTGCACTGGACAGAGGCACGCGCAGTGGTCGCCCGGATCGCCGCGAACCCCGCTCTCGCGGCCCAACTGTGGCTGGCCGCCGCCCGGTTCCCCACATCCGAGCCGCGACCGAACAACCCGGACCACCGCCCGGAGGTCCCCGGCGCCATGGACAGTCGACTGCTGCGCAGGGGCATCCCGGCCGTCCCGGTGAAGTCGAGGCCGTCGGAGCGGTCGTAGGACAGCCGGCCGCCGCCCGTGCGGGAGGCGTGCGGAAGTGTTCGCCGTGACGCTTGCCCCTGACGCAGGGGCAACCTCAGAGCATGGCGGCATGACCACGACCGGAGACGACGCGGAGCGGAACGAGAGAAGCGACGGGACGATGCGGCACTACACGGTCCACCATGACGGCGTCAGGATCCCGATGTCCCGCGGCGGCCGAGGACGTCCGCTGGTCCTGTGCCCTGGACTGAACTCGACACAGGCCGACCTGCGCGAACTGACCGAACTCCTTCGACGCGACCACGACGTGACGACCTTCGACCTGAGGGGCCACGGCCTCGCCTCTGCCGCCGACCGGTACACCTTCGACGCGTTTCTCAGCGACCTCGTCGCCGTGCTGGCGGAGCTGGAACGCCGTGACCTGCCCTCGCCGCCCGTGCTCGTGGGTTACTCGCTGGGCGCGGATCTGGCGGTGCACTTTGCCGCCGAGTGCCCTGACGCCGTCGCCGGGCTCGTCCTCATCGACGGGGCGAACCCGTTGCCGGAACCGTTCATCACCGACGTGGACCTGGCGGATTTCCGTGCGATGGCGCAGGACCAGGCGCAAAGGTCCGAGCGGGCAAAGGGCACCGCACATCAGGTCTCGCTCACCGCCCAGGACATCCTGGCCCTGAACCTCGAGATCGACGAGGTGCGGTCCGGAATCCTCGACCGGTACCGGAAGATCGACCGCCCCATCACCATGATCATGTCGACCGCGATAGCCGGCGACAGCACCGAAGGGCGTGCGCCGCGGCACAACCGGCTCTGGCGTGCCGGCGTCGAGCGGCTCGTTCACGAGCGGCCGCACGTCTCCACGTCCTGGCTCGACACCGGCCACCGGCTGGTCTTCACCCACGCCCCGGACATCGCGGACATCATCCGGAGAGCACACCGACCGGCCCGCAGGGCGGCGTCCTGAACAGCTCCGAGGAGACTGGTCCCATGCTCACCATCGGCGAGTTGGCGTCGTACACCGGAGTGACGGTCCGCGCGGTGCGGCACTATCACGCCAAGGGCCTGCTGCCCGAGCCGGAGCGCGACCACTCCGGCTATCGGAGGTACGACGCCGGCGCCCTGGTCGAGCTGATCAAGATCCGGACGCTCGCCGAGGCCGGGGTTCCGCTGGCACGCGTGCGGGAGCTGCTCCAGGCCGACGCGGAGGAGTTCGCCGCGGCCGTCGCGGAGATCGACGAACGACTGCGGGCGGAGATCCGCGAGCGGCAGCAGCACCGCGATCGGATCGCCCGCCTCGCCGCCGGCGACAACCTGGTACTGCCCCCGGGGGTGGTCGAGTTCCTCGACCGGCTGCGAGCGCTCGGCGTCGACGAGCGGATCGTCCAGGTCGAACGCGACGGCTGGATCCCGCTGGCCGCGCACTCACCGGAACGCGTCCCGGAGTGGACGGCACGCAAGCGGGAGCAGATCGCCGACGCCCACCTGATCGACTTCTATCTCACCCTGGGCCGGGCCTTCGACTGGACGGACGACGACCCACGGCTGGTCGAACTGGCCGACCAACTGGCCGCCCACCTCACGCGGATGGCCGACGAGTACGGCGAGGACTACGTCGACGACACCGACATCGAGCCGCCCTTCGTGAGGCTGATGGACACACTGGCCTTCAACACCGCACCGCCGGCCCGTCGACTGATCGAGCTGCTGAGAAAGCGCGGCTGGACCGGCTGGACGAAGCTTGAGCGCGTGGACAGGTCACGGGGGCCGACGGGAACGCAGTAGCAAAGACGACGTCGATACGGTGCCGACGACGGATTCGGCGCTGATGCCGCGCATCACTCATCACTCATCACTCATCACGGAAGCGCGACTCTTCGACGAACACTTCCCGGCAGGCAGGCTCACCTCGTTCGTCACCTTCAAGCGACCGTCTCGGGACAGGTTCAGACGTGTCGGCCCCAGTGACCACGGTGGACGACCTCACCCGAGCCACGTCGGCGTTCTTCGACACGAGGACTCTGCGTGGGCAGGTCGTCGGCGCGGTAGCCGACCGTGATCGCGCCGATGGGGTCGTACTCGTCGGGTATCGCGAACTCGGCCCGGAAGTCCTTGGGTTGTTGGGGCATGATGCCGAAGAAGCACGCGCCGAGGCCCTCGTCAACAGCGGTCAGCAGCATGAGCAGGGAGGCCATCCCGGTGTCGATGTACCAGTACGGCGCGGGCCAGCGAGCTTCTGCGCGATCTTCCCACCCCTTGTCCGCCTCGGCGTAGCGTTCGAGATAGGCCGCCTTGTGGGCCAGCGGTACGACGACCAGCGGAGCATGCTGCATGGTCGGCGATTTTTCGACACGGGTGGGCACGGATGGCCAGAAGCGAGGATCCACTCGATTACCTCTGGGGCCAGCGGCTTCTCGGAGTAGTGCCGGACCATGCGCCGACGGCGGACCACCTCGTAAAACTCCATGTCGGTGAATCCTGCCATTTGGAGACTCATGGCACTCCGGTGAATGCATCTCATGGATCTCACGGGAAACATGTTCCGTGCGTGGATGCCTCGGGCTGGCCCCACCTCAGAGCCGGGGGACAGCCGGATGGCCGTAGCCTTCCGTGCCGTCAAAGCTTTGAGCATGCATATGAGTTCAAAGCTTGTGACAGGAGCAGTGGTGCTGGCCGCGGCGGCAAGCCTGGCCACAGTTCCGGCCATGGCGGGGCCGCCGGGACAGGACCCGCAGCAACCGCGCTACGGCAAGTCCGCGCTGCAACGCGACACCGACGAGATCCGTGCGTTCGGGGTCACGGGTGTCCAGGCGCGGGTGACGGGCCCGGGTGGCAGGACTCTGACCGCGAGCAGCGGCGTGTCCGACATCGAGACCAACCGCCCGGTCGCACCCGGGTCCTCTTTCCGGATCGGCAGCAACAACAAGACGTTCGTGGCCACGGTCGTGCTGCAACTGGTGGGGGAGGGCAGACTCGGGCTGGACGACACCGTAGAACGCTGGCTCCCCGGCGTGGTGCAGGGCAACGGCAATCGGGGCGACAAGATCACCGTCCGGCAGCTCCTCCAGCACACCAGCGGCATCTCCGACGAGAGTTACCCCGGGTATGACTCCGTCGAGGAGTACTACGCGAAACGTTATGAGATCCGCACGCCCGAGGAGATCGTGGCCCTGGCCATGCGGCACAAGCCGGTGTTCGAACCGGGCCGGGGATGGAGCTACTCCAACACGGGTTACGCCGTCCTGGGCATGGTCGTCCAGAAGGTGACCGGCCGTCCGTGGTACGAGGAAGTCAACGATCGGATCATCCGCCCGCTCCACCTCGACCACACCATCTGGCCGGGCACTTCCCCCTCCCTGCCTCACCCGCATCTGCGCGGCTACCAACGCTTCCCGTCCGGTGGTCCGCTGGTGGACGTCACCGAAGTGATCGACGCGGATGCGTCCGGCGGCCTCATCTCCACCACCGCCGACCTCGACCGCTTCTTCCGAGCCCTGCTCGCCGGCAAGCTACTGCGTCCTGAGCAGCAGAAGCAGATGGAGCAGACCGTCCCCGTGGACGAGGAGACCAACCAGATCCTGCCGGGCGCCCGTTACGGCCTCGGCCTCCTCTCCCGCCCGCTGTCCTGCGGCGGGAGGTTCTGGAGCCATGGCGGCGACCAGATCGGCTACAAGACGCGAAACGGAGTCATGGGTGACGGCCGGCGCAGCGTGGTAATAGCGATGTCCACCCAGCTCAGCGACTCACTGGAGAACGAGGTCGGGCAGGAGAAAGTCGCTCACAACCTGGTGGAGAACGCATTGTGCCAAAAGTGATTCTCCTGCCCTGAGCTGCCGCGACGATCAACCAGCCGTTGCCGGAAGCCGTTACGATCAGCCGATGAGTCTGTCGAGCAACTCGAAGGTCTCATACGGCTGGTCGTAGTCGCCGAAGTGCCCGTCATCGCGGACGATCTGTGTGCCTCCCAGCCGCTCGAACAATGAGCGCCCCTGCCTGTCGTCGCAGCCGTACGGGTCATGGCGGGAATTGATGAAGTACAGGTCGCGAACATGGGCCTTGATCGCCGCCCAGTCGTAGCCCGTCTGCAGGACGGGTTCGTCTCGGGCGTTGGGCTGTGTGGCATAGCCGGCCACGAGGACACCCTGGGACACCGTCACGTCGATGTGCTCAAGGACCGCGAGCAGCAGCGCGGCGCCTCCCGAGTGACCTACCAACACCGTGCGCTCATCGAAGACATGGTTGGCCAGCACCTTCGGCAGGAACGTGGCAATGGGCTCTTCGTTCAGGTCGGGATAGTGCGGAATCTGGACGGCGTACCCGCGCTCGGCCAGTCGTCGGCCCAGCCACGGATACCAGCAGACCTCAGGGTTCGCGCCCGTTCCATGGAAGATGATGACGTTTCGCTGCACAGGACCGTCGGTCTCCCTCATAGCGTCGTTTCCAATGTCGTTGTCCCGGGCTGGTTGCCCTCTCGCAGGTAGACCGCACGTGCGCCCCGGGCTCATCGGTCACCGGCCAAGTTTTTCTGCAGGACGGAACCGTACGAATCCGTAGCACCGCCTGGCGAGACACCCTGTCCCACGCGGGGCCGGGCTCGCCGTCGCGCGGCTCCAGTTGCACCCGCCCACGGGTGACGACGCCGAACGCGTCGTACCTCTCCGCCGCGACGACCGCGACACGCGCACCACCGCGCAGCGCGAGCGTCCACACCGGGACTACTCCGTGCCGTCCGCCGGCAGGCGCTCGGGCAGCCCGAGCCGCGGGAACTGGTCGTCGTGGAACGTGACGATCTCGGTGATCGCCCCGCCGGTGACGCGCAGGACGTCGATCGTCAGTGGCAGATAGGCGCCCTCCTGTTTCTGCCAGAGGTAGAAGGCGGCGGCGGGCTGCCGGTTCACGGAGGTGAGGATGGCGCGCAGGCCCTTCATGCCCTCGAATCCGTCCTCGACCCAGTTGTTCACCACCGTGTCGCGGCCGACGTGCAGGCCCGGCGTGGGCGGCATCGAGCAGCGGACGTCGTCCCGCAGCATCGAGGCGAGCGCCGAGACGTCCGTGGCCACGCTGGCGTCGGTATAGCGGCGTACCAGCTCGCGCGTGACGGCGTCCTGTTCGCCGCCGGTCCAGTCCTGCCGGTCGGCGGGCAGGTGCTCCCGCATGCCGGCGCGGGCCCGTTGCAGCGCGCTGTTCACGGAGTTGACGGAGTCCCCGAGGGCTTCCGCGACGTCCTTCGCCGGCCAGCCGAGAACATCCCGCAGGATCAGCACGGCCCGCGGGCGTGGTGCGAGGTGCTGGACCGCGACCAGGTACGCCAGCTCGATCGTCTCCCGCGCGACGGCGACGGCCTCCGGCTCGTCCGCGTCGCCCGCGGGCAGCTCGTCGAGCAGCCGGTCCGGGTAGGGCTGCAGCCACAGCACCTCGCCGCCGGTCGCAGGCTCCGGGCGGCACTTGGCGAGCAGGTCCAGGCAGGCGTTGGTGGCGATCCGGTACAGCCAGGCCCGGAACGTCGACCGCCCTTCGAAGGTCTCCCTCCGCCGCCAGGCACGCAGGAACGTCTCCTGCACGGTGTCCTCGGCATCATCGAACGACCCGAGCATCCGGTAGCAGTGCACGTGCAGCTCCCGCCGGTGCCGCTCCGCCAGCTCCGAGAACGCCGGCTCGTCGACCTCGCCCAGCCCGCTCACGCCCAACTCCTCCAGCCGCGTGTCCGCACTCATCACGTCATCCTTCCGCCTCGTCGTGTCCCGTCGTAGGTGTGACGGGTGCGGACGCGAAAACTCATCACAGGGGTCGGTCGGCATGGCTGGGCGTTTGATGCGGCTGGCGGGTCGATGGCCCGGGAATGGTCCGGGTGGTCCGGATCTTGGTCCGAGGTCCGACGCGGCGCATGTTCCGCGTCCGTGTGTGGGGCGGGTGGATTCCGGGGGCCGACTCCGATGTCGGCGAAGTGCCCCTGTGTCCGGGTCATGCGCCGGTCGACGTGCTGAAGCGTGGCTCGTCCTGGCCTATCAGCGGTCGGCCGACCGTGCGCGGGCGCTCTCGGTCGGCTCGCCTACGTCGCCGTCACTCACGCCCGCCACCGACTGGACCTCGGAGGGCTCACATGGATCGAGAGCCATCAACTGCGCCCGGCGGCGCTTGACGAGCCGAGTCGCCGGGCTGGTCTGATGCTCGCTTTCAGGGCACGGCCTCATGCTGCGCGGTGGCTGTTCACTACCAGACGCCCGTCTGCATACAGAACCCGGCGTACAGCTCGACTCGTCTGCCATTAGGGCTCTGACCTGGCCTTATGTCCTGGTCGGGGCCCTTTGTCGTGTCTGGGTGCTTCCCGCTTCTACCTGGGAGTTCCCGGGAGTTCCCGTGGAAGTGTGCCCGCGTTGTGTACTGGGGCACGGTGTCGGGCGGTGGGTTCGATGAGTGATGTCACCGAGTCGCCGCAGGGGGCGGGCGGGTGTCGGGGCTTCGACCTCGACGCGTGGATTCGGTCTCTGTGTGCTCTGGTCGTGGCCGGGGTCGCCGCGTATGCCTCGTACGTGCACCAGCGGGAGTTCGCCCTGCAGGGTGGGGCGGATGAGGTCAGTGCGTCGTCGTTGTGGCCGCTGTCCGTGGACGGGCTCTTGCTGCCGGCCACGGTTGGCGTGCTGAAGCTCTCCGGGGTCCGCGCACGCCGGGCGCGAGGCGCGGTGTGGTCGGCGTTTCTGCTGGGGATCGCGGTCTCTCTGCCCGCGGAAAGTCACTGCCACGATCAACAGCACTGACAGCACTGACAGCACTGACAGCACACGACAGTTGAGCGCAAGCTCCCTCTGTCATCTGCCAGTCGCGGCCCCCACGCTCCGGCTCGGACTCACTTGACGAAAACCGCCCGCGCAATCTCATCGGGGGCGGCGCTCGCCTCCGCGACCAGTTCCCCGTCGGCGGACCAGATGCCCGAACGGCCGGACGTGCGGTCGAAGCCGCCACCGGTCGGACCGGCGAAGGCCGCCGTGGCGACCCACACACCGTGGTCGGCTGCGACCCGTCGGGCTCGCTCGCCGAGGACCTCAGCCTCGTAATCGGCGTGGACAACCCCAGCCACATACCCGTCGATGCCCAGCGCAGCCGTCTTCGCGGCGTGCTCTGGGACACCAGTGTCGCGGCAGACGGCGAGCCCGAGCCGCCACCCGTCCACTTCGATCACAGCGGGATCCCCAGGCACAAAGTAAGCAGCCTCGCTGCCATGCAGGCACACCTTCCCATAAGCCACCCGCACGCCGTCTCCGTCCACAGCCAGGATGCCGATGCGCGGACCCGGCACAGGCGCGCCGGCCAGGGCAAGCGTCCCGGTCTCGGCGCACGCGGCAACGATCGGAGCCAGCCGTTCATCGTCCGGAACGACCAGCTCCGCGTCCAGCTCGTATCCCGTCAGCGACATCTCGGGGAAGACCACCACCCGCGCTTCCGCCGCCCGAACGGCCTCCGCGTGGGCCACCGCGTTGGACGTCACGTCGAAAGCAATGCACCTCGGCTGCGCCACCGCGATGCTCAACGACTGCTCCACCCCGAACTCCCCTCTTCGGATCGTGCGATCACCCTACAGAGCGGCCACACAGCGAGCCGTTGCGCACCTGCAGCAGAAGCCTGCCGTCTTCCACCAGCACATCACCGCTTGCCCGGACGCAACCCTCCCCGACCTCGTCACCCAAAGTCACTATTCAAGGCTGCCGACGGACCAGCACACGACAGTTGAATACGCGAGCCCACCAGTAAGGGCCGGTTCTGTGGGAGCCCGGAGGTGAGATCCCTCCGGGCTACCCGACCAACAAGGCTCTGTCAACTCAAAACCCCAGGTCAACCCGCAGGTCAACGCGGTCACTCAGCTGACGGCCAGGGCGGCGGCTGTCCGGCGGGCCCAGGAGCAAGGCCGGTACGAGCGGGTGCCGGATCTTCGGGTGGTGGAACAGGTCGGCCGGCGCGGCGAGGTGGTCTGGACGGAGTCGGGGGGCCGGAGGGGGCGGGCCCGGCTGGGCGAGCTGGACGCGCGGGCGCGGCGGTCGCTGTTTCGCCGAGGTCCGGAGGGGCTGGAACCGTTGGCGGTGTGGCTGACGGAGACCGGGATGCCGCTGGCGCACACCTCGTGGAATGCGGTGTTCGAGCGGGCCAATGTCCGGTGTGAGGCTCTGGAGCTGGGGGTGTTCGCGACCGCACATGCTCCGGCACAGCATGGCTCTGCGGGTCTTGGTCTCGTTGCACTTCGCGCTGGACCGGCGACTGGGGCTGAGCCCGGCGCAGCGGCGCGACTACGAGGAGCTGTACGGGAACGTGTGGTCGACTGTGAAGGACCTGCTGGGGCACCGCTCGGAGGAGACTACGCGGGAGATCTATCTGGAGCCGCTGCGGGGACTGCAGGTGGAGACGCTGCTGAGCGACGAGACTCCGGAGAACACCGAAGTCCTCAGCCGACTTGCGCGGCGCACTGAGCTGGTGCTGGACGCGCCGGTCATGGAGTGGTCGTGAGCGGCCCAGGGCGGCGCGCGGTGATGCCGCCAGCCGGATACGCGCGGTCCTCGAACCTCGCGCCCAGTGGCCTGGTGGTGCGGGCGGTCGGTCCCTCGGGGCAGGACAACGGCACTTTCCACTTCGATGGGTGCGCTGGGCCCGAGGTGCTCAAGCGGGAGGTCGCGGCGGCGTTAGCGCAGTTGACGTCCGGCAGCGGGTCGTGGACGACCCGTGCCACCTGCGCTAGCTACGCCAAGACCGTGAGGGATTTCTTGCGCTGCGCGGCCGAGGCCACCCGCCGGTGGAGTCGGGAGCGATGATCACTGGCGCGTTCTGGAAGAGCTGGATGCTCCGCTCGCCGGCCGCGGCCGGACTGCGGCGCCTGGTGCTGCTCATCCCGTCGGTGCCGGCCGCGACGCGCGAGGTGGTGCAGACCCGGCATCGGGCACGGTGCTCGCTGCCGCAGAGCTCGTACTCGCTGGAGGAGTTCCGCACGATCCGTGCGAGGGCGACGCGCACGGTGCGGCAGATGTACACCCGGATCGAGCAGAGCACCGCGGTGGTGTCGCGATGGCGGGCAGGGGAGGCGGCTGCGCCCGAGGACGAGGAGCTGGGGTGCCCTGCTGGATCAGATCATCCGGACCGGTGAGGTGCCGTGCCGACCGGATGCGACGACCGGTCGGCGGCGGCTGTTGACCAGCGTGAGGCGGCTGACCGGCGGGCACGCTTCCGGACTGTCGCTGCTGTACCCGGCGCCGTTGGAGATGGCGGCCTCCGCGGTGCTGCTGGTCTGCCAGGAGGGCTGGAACCTGTCGGTGCTGGAGGACATGGAGTTCCCCATCTTCTGGCCGAATGCAGATGGCGGTGACGATGCCCCGTCCATTCACCGTGTGCACATCGACAAACCGCGCCGCGGTACCCGCCTGCGGCACAGCACCAACAACCTGGTCGATGTCGGGCCGGGCAGTGCGGGCGGAGTGCTGCGGCAGGTGGTGGCCTCGACGCAGTGGGCGAGGGAGAGACTCGGAAAGCTGGGCATGCCGTCACGCCGACTGCTGCTGGCTCGCCGCTCGAAGACCGCGGAGGACACAGGCGAGTGGTTCACACGGGCCGCAATGTGCAGCATCTGATCGAGCTGTGGGCAGCCCGTGAGGACCTGGACGGCAGTGCCCCGGAGCGGCCGTCCGTGAGCTGCCGGACGCTGCGGCGCACGGTTCAGGCCCTGTCCGGCGGGCCGCGCCAGAACACGCCGGGCGTCCACGACAGCGTCTACCTCATGAAGGACGAGCAGGTCCGCGCCGCCTCGACGAGGGTGGTCGCCGAGGGGCTTGAAGCGGCGGTCCAGGACGCCGAGCGGCGCACGCGTATGCGCAGGGCGACCGGCACTGATATCGGAGTGCGGCAGGACGAACTCGGCCTGTCTGCGCACGATGCGTCGCAGCTGGCGGCGGGCCGGCTGGACACCGCCACGGCAGCCTGTACCGATTTCGAGCACAGCCCGTTCTCCGCCTCCGGACCCTGCGCGGTGTCCTTCCTGATGTGCTTCGCCTGCCCGAACGCGGTGGCCACCGAACGGCACCTGCCCCGGATCGTCTACGTGCACCAGGTGCTGGAATCCCTGCGCTCCACGGTCAGTGCTGCTGTCTGGGCCGCGGACTGGGCCGCTCACCATGCACGGGTCGAGGACTTCGTACGCGCGCACACGACGCCGGCGTCGTTCAGCCGTTCGCACGCTGAGCTCACCGATGGCGACCGGGCGGCGGTCAACCGGATGCTGGATCGGAGGCTTGAACCATGAACGTGACCGCCGCACCGGCGAATTCGGTGCTTCTGGTCTGCCCGTCGCCCTGCACGCCGGTCTTCCCTCTTGAGCGGGCCCGTCCCGGGCTGGGCGCCCAGGATCTGCCCCGCTTCGGCGACGACCGCTGGGACCTGGCCGGCATGGATCACGGCGAGTCGGGCGGGAACTCACCGACGGCACGTGTTCCCCCGCCACCTGACCAAGGCTCCCAAGCGCGGCGCCGCCCAGGCGCTCACCCAGCGCGGAGCCCGCGACCGCATCGCGCACTTCACCCGATGGGGCAATCGCCTCGCCGCCGACCACAACCGCCTCCACGAAGTGGTGCCGGACGATCCGGACGGACGTATCGTCCTCACCCGCTTCCGCCGCACGATCGCCTGGTTCATCAACCGTCGGCCCGCTGGCCGCATCGCACTCGGCATCCAGTACGGACACCTGCACGCCACCATGGCCGAGAACTACGGCGGACGCTCCACCACCGACATGCTCCAACTCCTGGATCTCGAACGCGCCCTGAGCACCGCTGAGACTCTCGCGGATGCCGCGGAGCACCTCCAGGCGGGCCACGGAGTCAGCGGCCCGGCCGCATCCGGGTTCCTCGCGGCCGTCACCGAGTTCCAGACCACCTACGAGGGTGCCGTCCTGTCCGCCCGCCAGCACCGGGACCTGCTGAAGAATCCGCACCTGCAGATGTTCGATCACCCCGATGCGTTCCTCACCTGCAACTACAACCCGCTCAAGGCCCAGTGCCACCCGGACCGCGCCCCCGCAGCCGAAGCCCGAACCCCGAGCCACGACCGCTGCCGGACCACCTGTCCCAACATCGCCCGGACCGACCAGCACATGGACCTGGCCCGACAGGAAACCGAATTGCTCGCCGCCGAGATCGCCGACGACACCGCCCCGTTTCCGATCCGCCAGCGCCTCCAGCAGCGGCAGACCACCCTTCTCGCAATCATCAGCCAGCACGAAGCCAACCGCGTCCATCCGACGAGCACCCCATGACAACCACAACCAGCCAACTCTCAGGGTCCCCTGTCCAGCTCGCCGCCGCCATCGGCTCCGTGCTGACCGGCACCACCGCTGCCGCCCAGGAAAAGGCCGAGATCAGAGCCATCACCGACGCCATGATCAGGCTCCTGGCTGGCGCGCCGCTTCGGTCTGACGGCAAGCTGACCATCAAATCCCTCGCTGCCGAGGCCGGGCTTCGCCGTAACAAGCTCACCCACAAGCACACCGGGCTCAGAGATCTGTTCTATGCCCTGGTCCGGGCGCAAGCCGGCCGTCCGGCCATCGCTGATCGTCTCCACCATGACAACGGGGCCCTGCGTGCCGGAAGTGGAGAACGAACAGTTCCGCCGAGGCGACATCGATCGCCGGACTGTCCGGGCGTTCCCCGGCACGCGGAGCTGAGCCGGACATTCTCCTAAAGCGGGTGTCGCAGGTTCGAACCTGCCGGGGAGACGGAGAAATACCTGGTCAGATGCCCTTCCGTCCGGCGGGCGGGGAAGTCTTCTGCGCTTGCGGCACGCATATGGCGCGTTGTGCCGTCGGTGGGCCTACGACACCTTGCGCCGCCAGCTCTGCTCCACCTGGATCGCCTCCGGGCGGTGCCTAGTTGCGCATGGGAAGGCGTGCGGGGGCGGTGTTGCTCACCTGCTGGAAGATGACCGAGGTGCGGAAGCCGGTGATTTCGCCGCGCTTGCTGAGCCGGTCGGTGAGGAAGGCGTGCAGGTGGTCCAGATCCTGAACGGCAACGTGCAGGAGGAAGTCGTCGCCCCCTGAGAGCACGAAGACGTGGAGGACTTCCGGCAGGCCGCTGGCGAAGCCCTTGAAGGCGTCGATGACGGCGCGGCTGAGAGGGCGTACCTGAACCGACACAAGCGCCTGAACGCCGCGGTTGAGGGCTGCGGGATCGATGTCGGCGTGGTAGCCGCGGATGACTCCCCGGCGGTGGAGCGCCCGAACCCGCTCCAGGCAGGTCGAGGGGGCGATGCCGAGCTGCCGGGCGAGTTCGCGGTTGGACTGCCGTGCATCTGTCTGGAGAAGCCGGACGATCTCCGAATCAAGTTCATCCATGACCGACTATCGTATCCGGTCTTCAGCCAAACGTTCGGCCAAGTGCCTCACCAACGAGTCAGTCGTCCAGTATGACGTCATCGAATCGGACAACGAAGGGACTGGCGGACTCATGCTCGATCATGAGCAGGTCGCGATCCACTCCGGTCGGCGCTCCCGGCTGCCGGTGATCGTGGCTGTTCACTCGACGGCGCTCGGCCCGGCGGCCGGCGGCCTCCGGCTCTGGCACTACCCCGACTGGCGGGACGGCCTGACCGACGCTCTTCGCCTGTCGGCGGCAATGACCTCGAAGTTCGCCGTGGCCGGGCTGCCCAGCGGCGGCGGGAAGTCCGTCGTGGTCCTGCCGGAGGGGAGGAAACTCGATGCAGGCCGGCGCCGCGACGTGCTGCACGACGTGGCGGAGGTCATCGCGTCGCTGGGCGGCATGTACGCCACCGGACCGGATGTCGGGACCGGCCCCGACGACATGGCACTGATCGGGGAAACCACCCCTCATGTGTTCTGCCGACCGGCCCATCTGGGCGGCAGCGGCGACTCGTCCCCGCACACCGCGCGGGGGACGCTTGCCGCGCTGCGGGCCGTCAACCGGCGGCTGTACGGCACCGCGAGCCTGAACGGCCGTGCTCTTGCCGTGGTCGGTCTGGGCCGGGTCGGCGCCGAACTCGCCCGCCTCCTCGCGGCCGAAGGAGCCGCCTTGACGGTGACCGACATCGAACCGGACAAACAAAAGATCAGTGACGAGCTCGGCGCACTCTGGCGGTCGCCCGACGAGATCCTCGCCGCGGACGTGGACATCGTGGTCCCCGCAGCTCTCGGCTCCACCCTGACCAGGCGGACCGCGGAGGATCTCCGCTGTCGTGCCGTGGTCGGACCGGCGAACAACCAGCTCGCCACGCCCGATGTCGCAGACCTGCTGCACCACCGCGACATCATCTGGGTGCCGGACTATGTCGCAAGCGCAGGAGGAGTCATCAACGCCATCAGCACCGAACTTCACCGCGTCAGTGCCGACGAGGCCCACGCACGCGTTCGCGCCATCGAAGACACCGTCGACGACCTGCTGGACACCGCGCAACGCCACGGCCAGACCCCGGCGCAGGCGGCCGGCGAGCTGGCCATGCGCCGCCTGCGCGCCGCCTCCGGCCCCACCAGCGCACCCCCGATGTCGTTGCGGTTCCGGGCAGCGGGGCCCGACGACGCCGAGAACATGGCACTGCTGCACGCCGACAGCTGGCGTCGGCACTACCGCGGCGCCTACTCCGACGCGTTCCTGGACGGTGACGTGGTGGCCGACCGGCGGTCCGTCTGGTCTTCGCGTCTTTCCGCCTCGAGTGGTGGCGGCGCGACGGTCGTGGCCGAGGACGACACCGGACTTGCGGGGTTCGTCCACGTCGTCTTCGACGAGGACAGCCGCTGGGGCAGCCTCGTCGACAACCTGCACGTCGCCCGGCACCGCCGGCGAACGGGCCTCGGCACCGCGCTGCTCGCCCATGCTGCGCAGGCCGTTGTCGAACGCGCGACGGGCAACGCCCTGTACCTGTGGGTGCTCGAACAGAACACAGCGGCCCAGGAGTTCTACCGGACCCTGGGCGGCATCTGCGTCGAAAAGGCGTCGGTGTCACCCCCCGGCGGCGTACCGTCCCGGCTCGCCGGCTCACCCACCAAGCTCCGCTTCACCTGGCCCGACGTCTCGCTGCTCGCGCGGACCGACGCACGACGAGGCGCACAGACAACCCCGAGGAACACGTCATGACCACCGATACGGGTACCGCCGTCGACCACTACGACCGGCTGCTCGCCGAGCACTACACCTGGATGCTGGGCGGCGATGTCCACGAAGTCGCGTCCCGGCAGGCCACGCTGCTCTCAGAACTCGGCCTGGCGGGGGTCGAAGACGGCGGGACGGCCATTGATCTGGGCTGCGGCTCCGGTGCGCAGACGCTGGCCCTGGTCCGCCTCGGCTTCTCCCCCGTGATCGCCATAGACACCAGCCGCCGCCTGCTCGACGAGCTTGTCGCGCAGGCCCAGGGCACCGGGGCGGTGCGGCCCGTGCACGGCGACATCCGCACCGTGCTGCCCGAGGCGGCCGAGCCGGGCACGGTCGCGGCCGTCGTCTGCATGGGTGACACGCTTCCCCACCTCCCGTCCAAGGCAGACGTCCCCGTGCTGCTCGGCCACATCGGCCGTGCCCTCGCCTCAGGCGGCCACCTCGTCGTCACCTACCGCGACCTCACAGCGGAGCTACGTGGCACCGACCGCTTCATCCCGGTACGCAGCAGCGACGACCGGCTGCTCACCTGCTTCCTCGAATACCGCGACGAGGACACGGTGATCGTCCACGACCTGCTCCACACCCGGACGAACGGCTCCTGGCAGCAACAGGCAAGCAGCTACCCCAAGCTGCGACTCGCGTCCTCCTGGCTGGTCGAACAGTGCCGGGCGGCGGGACTGGACATCCACCACGACGCCGCAGACTCCAGGGGGATGCGGATCCTCCACGCCGTGAAGCCTTGACGTGCATTCATGGCTCGCGTGCGACACCGGCGATGACCGTGGGGTGACGACCTTGCGGACGGCCGCAGTCTTGGCACGGTGCCTTCCCGGTTGGCGAACAGCAGGTGCCCGGCGCCGGCCAGAGGCGATGGACGGCGGCTTCACCATGCGGCACGCGACCGTGGCAGTCACGGCCGCGCGAACAGCGCGCACAGCGCGAACGGAAGGGCGGACATGAGCGATCCCACCAGAAGAGCCGAACTGTTCGGCGGCGCCGGCAGTGATCGCCGGTTCACCGGCCCGACGACCGGTGACGAACGGCGGATGCTCATCGATGTCCTGAAGTACCTGTTCTCGAAGTCCCCCGGTGGAGTTCGCCCGGCTCAGATTCGAACGGACACCCATCAAGTTGGGTACTTGATGGCTTCTGTAGCCTGCTGCCAGCTGTGTGTCGGGGGGAGCTGGCGTGGTGAACGTCCTTTCCGTGGCTATCGGGGCTGGTCTCGGCCTCATAGGGGCCGTGTTCGGGGCTTGGTTCACTGCGCGCCGGCAGGACCGCATGTGGCTGCGCGAACAGAAGCTGAAAGCCGGAGTCGGCTTCAACACCGCCGTGGTCCAGCTCATCGACTACCTCCGGGAAACACGGCTGAGTGACGACGGTGGCGGGGCCAACGAACTGGTGAGCCGGATGCAGGAAGCCCGGTCAGCCCTCTACCTACTGTGCGCCGACGACACCGTCGATCTCGCCGACGCTCTCGCGCGTCGGGTCTGGAGCTCCCGGCCCAGCGAGGGCAGGGACGATCGCAGGGCCGAGCACAGGGAAACGGAGGATCTGCTACGCCGCTTCACCCATCAGCTCCGGCAAGAGATCGCCAGGACGTAGTCTCAGCTGGTTCTTCAATGGGAGGATCGGTGCAGACCTTGCGGTTTGAGCCGGTGCTGGCCGAGGAGATGACGCTGTCCTTGAGGACGATCAGTCCCGTGCGGCTTCTCGGGGGCGGGCTGGCCGCTCCGGTGGGAGGCCCGGCGGGTGATGCGCCTGGTCATGATGGTGATGGCGGCCCAGGTGATCAGTGAGCTTGAGTTTTGACCTCTTGCGTTGTCATGCCTGTCGAGTGAACAGGGTCAGTACCCTGCCCGGCCGACAGATGCCGAACTCCAACTGGCTTTTGAGACACTGCCCTGCGCAGGGTCAGCCGCCGAAGGCGCGACGCAGTCCGCCAGCTTTCTTCTCGGGCTTCTCAGGCGGATGGGCCGGTGGGGTCTCCTTGGCGTAGGCAAGGTGCGCGACCGTGACACGGATGGTTCTTTCGTCGGTGTAGGCCCGGTGGTTTCGCTCACTCCAGTCTTCATGTGTCACTTCCACCAGCCAGCTCGACTCGGAGATCTGGAAGACGACCCGTCCACTGTCCTCGGCCGTCCAGGAACCAGGGCACCAGATACGGCAGATTTCCTCCGCCTGGGAAAGCGCCGTCGCCCGGTCGCCGTCGACGTGATGCTTCTCCATCAGCACCCACTGTTTCTCCGACCCGTACCCGAAGTTCCCCTCAACGAGCACGAACCACTGCGCATCCGATCCCATGGAGCCCTCTCCCCGTGCCCGCGCACTCGTCGTGATCTCTCGATCCGTCGCGGCGAGCACAGCTTTCCACAGTGGCGGAGGAAACGGACGCCTGGCGCGAAACCAATCTGCGCATCGACCAAGCTTTATGACAAGCCGCCAGAAACTCAAGGTGAGTGGATGTTCTTGAACCCGTAGCCCTGTCCGACTCCAGTTGACAAGATCAACCCATGAGTCAGCACTTGGTGTCCTTGGACAAGATCGCGTTTGATGACTGGCAGGCCATTCACTCGTGGGCCTGTCTCCCAGAGGCTTGTCGTTTCCAGCCCTGGGGACCAAACACTGAGGACCAGACACGCGATTTCGTGAAGGCCGCAGTCGAGGCTTGGTCGAGCACACCCCAGCAGAGGTTCGCCCATGTAGCGCGTTTCGGGGACGACGTTGTCGGTGTGGGCGAGCTGCATGTCCGCAGTCACACGCAGCGCCAGGGCGAGATCTCCTACATTGTGCATCCTCGGGTATGGGGGCAAGGCATCGGCACAGGAATCGGGCGCCAGCTTCTCTCACGCGGCTTCGGCCAGTTGGGGCTTCATCGAATCTTCGCCACCTGTGACCCGCGGAATTTCAGCTCCGCCCGAGTGCTGGCCAAGCTCGGCATGACGTACGAGGGGCACCTTCGACACACGGCATGGATACGGGACGGCTGGCGGGACTCCCTGACGTTCAGCATCCTCGAAGAGGAATGGCGTGCAGAAGACGTCGGAGTGATGTCGGCGTAGAGACGGTCGGTTCACGAAGGGGAGTGCTGGCGGAGGTTCCGAAACGTCCGCCGGACCCGTGCCAACAGCCGAGAATGAGGCCGGCCGACGAACCCGTCGAAGCCCTATGTGCCCACGGCGCCTTGCACGAACCGCCGAAGGTGCGTACGCACAACGTCGGGCTGCTCCAACCAGGGCTCGTGCCCTGCGCCCTCGATCCGGGTCAGCGGAAGAGCGAGCTGGAGCGCGAGTGATTCAAGCGCCGACACGGGACGGGGATCGTCGGCCCCACCGAGGAGCTCCGTCCGTGGGGCAGGCGCGCACGTAGATCGGCAAGGTGCTCATCGAGCGGATCCGCGCGTCCTTCCTTGCCAAGTTCGCCGTCCATGGACCAGTTGACCGGCCGGCGCCGCCGGGCGCCCTGGATGCCCAGTGCCACCCGCGTTCGGGATCGGCGTGGTCGGTGAACCAGGCCAGCGTGAGCAGCTCGACTTCCTGCCTTCCGTGCGGTTCGGCAGCTCCTCCAATGCGCGGAGCCGCTCTTGCTGCACTGCGGACATGCGGCGGCCGCGCTCCGCTCGGTCCCCGGCGCGCCAATCACCGACCAACGGCCCGCACATCAGCAGAATTGAGGCAACCCGGTCAGGGTGCCTCAGGCAGAACCGGCTCGCCAGATCCGTGCCGTAGGAGTGCCCGATCAGCACGGCCTTGGGCACGCCCCATGCGCCGAGCAGCTCGGCAAGATCGTCGACATGCCGGGCGAAGGAATGAGGGCCCCGCCACGGGGATTGGCCCGTACCACGCTGGTCGTACCGGTACACAGGCACGAGGTCCGCGATCATGAGGGCGACAACGCCCAGATAGTCCGGCAGCCCCGGACCGCCATGGAGCAGGATCACTGCCGGCTGCCGAGTCGTGTCCCCCAGCGCCATCCAGCGCAACTGCGCCTCGTCGGTCATCGACACGAGACCCTGCTTCTCCATCAAAGTCACCGCCCGGCAATGTCCGCGGCATGCGCCCCTTGACTGCCTGAAGGCACGGTGCTGGACCTCGACCTCTATGCATCCAGGATCGCGCGCCGTGCATCGTACGGACCGGCGGCGTCGGGTGTTGAGGTTCGCCTCAACGGCAAGGGACAGCGCCTGCAACACGCGCGGACTTGACACAGAACGCTTGTGGACCAGGTTCACCATCGGGGCCCCCTTTTCCGCGCGGAGGGACGGAGCCTGTCTGTCGTCAAACCCTGTCATCAATCACCATCGGATCTGATTGGATCGACGCCGACTCGGGGCCCTGGAATGTCGGGGTTCACTGCATGCGCGATCGCCCTGTCGGCAGACGTTGGACGACACTCGGCCAGGAAGGAGGGTCCGTCTCTCGTCCACTGTCGCGGCACTGCCTACCGCGCGGCCGCTGGGACTTCCGGGCGAGGGTCGATCGGTGTGAGCACTCCGAGGCGGTCCTCGACCTCCTGGGCAGCATCCAGGCACAGGTCCTCCCGGAACGCGCGCCCGACGATCTGCACGCCGGACGGCAGGCCGTCGGTCACTCCGGTCGGTACGGCGACCCCGGGTACGCCCGCGAAGCTGGTCACCGTGCACAGGCGCATGTCCGAGCCGACTCGTTCCCGTCCTGCCTGGTCGCGTGACTCCAGCCCCGGCTCGACGGGCGGCTCGGTGAACACCGGCCCGAGCAGCAGTGGGTACTCGTCGAGGAACTCCGCCCAGGAGCGGCGGATGCCCAGCCAGCCCCCCATCAGCTGCATGAACTCCGCTGCGGTCGCGGGCGGGGTCTTCTCCATCGTCATCTCGATGTAGCGATCTCCGCCCTTGCCGAGCAGTGTCCGCACCACCGGCCAGGTCGGGGCGAATTCGGTCACGACGATCCGGTGGTACGCCTCAAGTGCGTCATCCAGCCGCGGAACGTCCGCCATCTCCCGCACGTCGTACCCGGCGTCCCGCAGCGCGTCGGCCGCGGCCGCGACAGCACCGCGGACCGTGGGGTGGACGCCGTGGCCGCCGGGATCGGCGACGACCGCGACCTTCACCGGTCCCGGCAGCGGCTCACCACGGACGGGCACCGGTACGGCCCGTGGGTCCCGCGGGTCGGTCCCGGCCAGCGCCTCGTATGCCAGCCGCAGGTCGGCGATCCTGCGGGCCAGGGGCCCGTCGGTGACCAGCATCTGTGAGGCCGGTCCTGGGTCGTCCGGGCCGAGAATTCGGTGGTCGGCGGGGAATCGCCCGGCGGTGGGCTTCAGTCCCGCCACGCCGCAGAACGAGGCCGGGATCCGTACTGATCCGCCGGAGTCGTTGCCGAGCCCGAGCGCGGCCATGCCGGTGGCGACGGCCACTCCGTCGCCGCCGCTGGAGCCTCCCGGAGTCCGGCTCCGGTCCCACGGGTTGACAGTGTCGCCGAACAGTTCGCTGCGGGTGTGCATCCCGGCCAGGACGAGGGTGGGTATGTTGCTGTGCCCTATCGGTATGGCTCCGGCGGCACGCAGCCGGGCCACCGGGGGTGCGTCGGCCGTTGCCACCAGATCGCGGAAGCGCGCGGTTCCCATCGTGGTCGGCACACCTTCGACGGCGGTGGTCTCCTTCACGGTGAACGGCACCCCTGCCAGTGGCCCCAGTTCTTCGCCTGCGGCCCGGCGCGAATCCGTCTGTGCCGCGGCTTCACGGGCGCGTTCGGCCATCAGCTGAGTGACCGCGTTGACCTGCGGGTTGATGTCGGCGATGCGGTCCAGGTGGCTGTCGACCAGTTCGACAGCCGATATGTCTCCATTCCGGACTGCCTCTGCCTGGGCTGCGGCCGACATCTTCCATGGGGCGTCCCGCACGATTGTTGTCCTCCCCGTCATGTGTCGAAGTGCTCGCGTCGGAACCATAACCCAGTATCGATACGCTTGTATCGGAAAAAGGAGGCGCCCGCACATGCCCAAGCAGGTGGACTACGAGAGCCGGCGCCGACGGATCGCTGAGGCCGTCTGCCTCCTCTCTGACGAACACGGACCTGAGGGAGTGACCATGCGCGACGTCGCCACCCGCGCGGAGGTCTCTCTGGGTGCCGTTCAGCGTTGCTTCCGCAACAAGGAGGAGATGCTTCTGTTCGCCGTCGACCACGTCGGCGAGCGCATCACCGAACGTGTACGGGCCCGCCTGTCCAGCAGCCCGGCCCAGTCAGCCGCTTCCGCCCTAGGCCACGCGGCCACCGAGATCGCCCTGCTCCGCAGACAGCACCGCGCCGAGGCACGGGTGTGGCTCGCGTTCGTCGCCCAGGCCGCCGTCAGCGAGCCACTCGCCGCCAAACTCAGAAGCAGTTACGCGGCTCTCCAGGACCTCCTCGGACGCCTCATCACGGAGGCTGGCGAGAGCGGCCCGGCCGACGACAACCCTGCGACGCTCGATCCGCAGCGCGAGGCCCGGGCCCTGCTCGCCCTCGCCGACGGCCTGACCAGCCACGTGCTCATAGGGCACTTGACCGCGGAGGAGGCCGAGGACGCCCTGCACGCGCATCTGGTCCGCCTCTGGGAACGCCCTCACACCAGCCGTCCCGGAAAGGCCGTCTGACACTCGTGGCGCTGATCGCCTCGCGCGTGCCGTGTCGGCTGCGCCTGCCTACCAGGTGCGGGGAACTGCCATGGGCACCAGGTCGAGCCGCTTGTCCATCTCCAGCCGGAACGTGCCCTACGGGTTGACGTTCGACCAGAAGAGCGCGGTCTGCCCGCGCCGGTCGAGGAATCGTCAAGACCTGTGGATCGTTGTGTCATGCGGCTTGTTACCTGGTGGCGACCGGCCCATCAGTCCAATGCCTCCACCTGGCCACACCGGCGAACGTCTCGCGGTACGGCGCTAAACTTCGCTTCATCATCGAGTCTCCCCGCCTTCCCGGGCTCACGTTGGCCGATGCTGGTTGGTAGAGGCCGCCTTGGCGGTCGGAGCTGAGCGGGGTTTCCCGCCGCTGGCGGTGGCCGTGATCGACGTCGCCGGCGAGGTGATCACTCTGCGACGCAGCGACGGCGGCATGCCCATGACCAGCCGGATCGCGGTGGCGAAAGCCCGCAGCGCGCTGATCGCGCTGAAACCATCGGGCCAGATCGATCTGCCGTCCGGGATCATCGAGAGCATCCAGCACCTCTACCACGGCGACTTCGTCCCCTGGGCCGGCGGCATCCTCGTCACGGACGGCGACGTGATCCTCGGTGCCGCAGGAGCCTCCGGCGCGCACGCCGTCGAAGACGAGCAGGCAGTGCAGGTTGCCATGGAACGGTGGCAGGCACACCGTTCCCACGAGTGATCGGCCCCGAAGTCCTAGCCCAGACACCAGGGAACAAGTAACCCGCCAGTAGGTTCTGAGGCCCGTTTCCCGGCGATGGGACGCCTCGTCGGACTGTCCGGGTGAATGCCCGGGAGGTCGACGACAAGAGGCGGGGTGTGCGGTGTGCGACAGGAGTGGTCGCCGGAAGAGCTGCTGGCGAGCTGGACGCTGGTGGAGCGCGACTGGAAGCTCGTGGCCAACAAGACCGGGGCGACGAGGCTCGGCTTCTGCCTGATGTGCTGCCGCTGGCCGAGCACCTCGGGCACCACCTGGTCCTGCACAACCCGTGTCCCGGTACCGACACCCAGCAGCGCGTGGAGACCCTGATGCGGTAGCCCAGCCTGGTGGTGCCACTTCCCGGATAAACGGACACTGCCCAGGATGCCGCCGCGTCCCACAGGATTTGAGCCATGAACAGCAGCTATACGCAGATGAAGGCAGTGACCATCCCCGAGTTCGGCGAAGCCGAGGTGCTCCGCGTCGCCACCGTGGCGGTTCCCGAACCTGGGTTGGGCCAGGTCGCCATCGACGTGGCCTACGCGGGCGCCAACTTCGCCGAGGTCCTCTACCGGCGCGGCGTGGTCGGCGTGCCGCTGCCCTTCGTGCCCGGCATAGAGGTGGCGGGCCGGATCCGCGCGGTGGGCGAGGGCGTCGAGAACCTGGCCGTCGGGCAGCCGGTGGCCGCGCTCACGATCGTCGACAGCGGCGGCTACGCCGAGGTGGTGGTCACCTCCGCGGACCTGGTCGCGCCGCTGGACGGCCACGGTATCGGGATGCGCGTCGCCGCGGCACTGCCCGTCCAACAGCACCACCGCGTTCCTCGTACTGGATCAGGTGGCGCGCATCGAGCCCGGGGAGAGCGTCCTGGTCCATGCGGCAGCCGGCGGCGTGGGCAGCCAGCTCGGCCAGGCCGCCCGCCTGCTGGGCGCGGGTCGCGTGGTCGGCACGGTCGGCAGCGAAGCCAAGATCGAGACCGCCCGACGCTTCGGCTACGACGATGTGATCCTGCGCGACCAGATCGCCGACGCCGGCGAGTTCGACATCGTGGTCGACATGGTCGGCGGCCCGACCCGCCGCACCAGCCTTGACCGGCTCGCTCCGATGGGACGGCTGGTGGTGATGGGCAACGCCTCCGGTGCTGACGACGTCAGCATTCCGGCCGACGAACTGTGGTTCACCAACAAGACCGTCTCCGGAATCAACCTGGCCGCCTTCTCCGCCGCATTCCCCAAGGAGACCGGTCAGGCCCTGCGCCGGGCGGTGGCGGCCGCAGCCGCAGGGGACCTGCGGGAGGTCGAGGCCCTGCCACTGGAGCAAGCCGTCGAGGCCCACCACCGCATCGAATCGGGCATGACCACCGGCAAGCTCGTGCTCGACGTCACGACGCAGTGAACTGCGGCCGGCACATCCTGCTGGGGCTGTCCGATTCTGGAAGGACAGCCCCAGCCTCGCCGCGAAGTCAGCACCGCTGGACATCCTCTGGGAGGGCAGCTTGTTTCATGGGTGGTCGCTCGTGAAACACCTGCCCGCCCGGCGGTCCACCTGCGGCGATCAGTCGTGCTCGTAGGCGAGGTGGGTCATGCCCGGTCCAGCGGCCGTGTGGCGTCGGGGCAGGTCCGCCGTACGGATGACGTGTGTACGTCGGGCCCGGGCCGCCGGGGGGACACTGCGGCTTGTGTCCTCAGCCAGCCGGATCTCCTCCAGCTCAGCCTTCGCCCGCTTGATCTTCAGCGCCATCGGCTTGCAGAACATCGTCGCCAGGTCATCCCGCACCCGCATCCGCGCCTTGTGCACCAGACACGCGATCAGCGCGACCCGCTTGACCAGCGTGTAATCCCGCAGCACCGCCGCGTCGGCCGCATCAGCCTCCCCGGCGAAGTCGGTGATCTTCCCCGACGCCACACCCTCCATCCACCCGGCGTCGCCGAGCTGGTCCACCCACTCCAGGCGCCGCGTCAGATTCTTGAAGTGCGATCAGCTCGGTCCCTGCGTCGGCTTCTTCAACCGGTTGAACAGCGTCGTGCCATCGGTATCCCGCACCTCCAGCAGCCCCGCCCGCTCGGCCGCGCTCATCCGGTCGTGGATGCCCGCGCAGACCGAAGTGTTCACTTCGGTGCGGATCTTGGCGGCCATGGTGTCGAAGGTGGAGAACGCCGGCAGCTCCAGCCCCGCCTCCACCACCTTCTCCAGCGCGACGTTGATCAAGTCCGCCGGTCGGTTCTTCGCCGCCGCCCCGCCGCGGACCGCCTCCGCCGCGATCCACCGCGCCCTCGCCTGGTCATAGACCGCGCCACGCACCGACGCACCTCCGCGCGCTGCCGCTCCGCGGTCCGGGCGGCGCGAACAGCGGCTCGGTGCCCTCCGGCAGCTCCACCGCCCGCCGCACGAAGTCCACCACCGTCTCCGGATACTCATCCGCCCTCGGGAAGCGGCCCATCCGCTGGTACGACTGCCTGCGCTGAGTTCTTGGGCGGCTTGGGCTCGCTTGCGTAGGCTTCTGAAGTTGAATGCGTGATGTCGGTGCCCATCGCTGGCGCTGTTGGTGTCAGGCACGGTGGAGGCCGGTGAGGCCAGAGTCGGGTCAGTAGATGATGGACACGATCTGGCACGCGGCTTCGGCGAGCCGACGATCTCCGTGCACATGGGCGCGGGAAAGGGCATCCGCAGGATCGATGTTCCGCGTAGCCAATCGCCAGAGGATCTCTGGATCCAGCAGTACGGCTGCGGTTGGTCGGCCGCTCGGCGCTTCGGCCAACGACCATCGGTCCGCAGTGGCAGTCGCCGTCCAACTGCCCCCGGCGGGGCCCTCGGCGACCACCTGGACCTGCGCCCCGATTGGTGCTGACGTGCGTCGGAGCGTGTGGGGCAGGGCCCTCATGAAGGTATCGAGGACCATGGCCAGGGCACGCGGCTCCGGGTCGGTGCTGAGGCCGACGGCGTGGCGGATCTGCTGCCGGTGAGTCCAGTGCTCGGTGAACTCCCGGGCGATGTCCAGCCACGTCGGCGCGGGGTCGACGCCTGCCCACGACACGCCCAGGGCGGCCGCGTCAAGGCTGACTGTGGCGAATCGCTGGGCCAGCTGGGTGCCTGCCGCTGTCAGGGCGTCGATGAGCGAAGCAGGGCTGTCATCGGCGTGCAGCTCGACCCATTCCTGATTCGTGCGGTGGATGAACGCCTCGAGCGTCTCGCCATCGGCGAAGCCGTTCCGGTAGCCGTGGCCGAGGCGGCCGTAGTAGTCACCGAGGAGATGGGCGGCAACGTCGTGCACCGTCCAGCGCCCGGCTGCCGTCCTGCTCCAGTCGGAGGGTGACAGACCACGCAGGGTATCGAGCAGCGACCCGAGCTCCGGACCGAACAGCGCACGCGGGTCGATCGGGTTGCCCAGCCAAGAAATGCCGGACACGCCGTTGGACTCGGGACTCATGGCCACAGCCTGTCAGTTAGGGGCCGTGGCCTGCCATCGAAATACTCCTGCCTGGGAGCGCCCGGGTGACCCACTGCGTCAGCAGTCCGCGATCAGTCCGGTGGCGGCGAGGCAGGCGTCTACCAGATCGGGGCGGTACTGGATCTGCTTGAGCCAGCGCTTGACTGCCCTGGTGATCCGGGCGAGGTCAGCGGCGGCGAGGTTGCCGATCTCACGCTTGACCAGTGACCAGATGCCCTCCTTCGGGTTGATGTCCGGCGCGTAGGCGGGCGGCTGGAAGACGGTGAGCCAATGTGCGTTCGCGGCGATGAACTCCCGCATGCCGGCAGTCAGGTGCAGGCGTACGTTGTCCCACACCAGCACGATCGGCCCGCCGAGCTGGATGCGGGCGCGTACCAGCAGGTTGCGCAGATCCTTCCAGCCGAAGCCCTTCGGCTCGTTCTTGCGGCCGTGGTACTCGCGCACGGCGTAGATCACCCTGGAACGCTGGCCGGGTTTGTAGCAGACCATCCCGGCCATCGACACCCGGCCGGAGCCCCGACCGCGCACCCGCACCACCGGCGTCCGGCCGACCCGGCCCCACGTTCTGGCGGTGCTCTTACCCGCGGGGTTCCGATTGGGGGCTTTGCGCCATCTTGCTTGCGTTTCGCCGACGATGGCGAGGCAAAGTGGGTTCCACCGGCCACTTCAAGATTTTTCCAAGACGTGAGAGAAGAAGTGGATCAATCATGAGGAACTCCGCAAAGGCCCCGTCGGGATGCTTTGCACCTCGCGCCACGTGCAGGGCTCAACTCTCGTCATTTACAAGTGAGTTCTACCAGGTGCTCCCCAATTGCCCACATCAGGATGGGGTCCCGTCGCTGGGCGGAGGCGGGGCTGGAAGCGGTCGACGCTGCACGGGGACTACACCGTCTACACCACGAACCGGTGCGTCATGGATCCGCTCGCGCGGAAAGGCGGTGAAGGCCCGGTCGCGACTCTGCGCGCCAACGAGGACGGCCAAGTCGACCGGGAGCAGCCGCATCGCCCGCTTCTGGCACCCGGCACGGACAGTCGCCTGGACTGGGAACCCGAAACCGTCCGCCTGCTCCTGGGTGCAGCGGCGCCGCCCCGGTCTGCACCGACCGGCTGCGTGCTTGCGGGCATCACGACTCGCAGCTGATACGGGCACGTTGTCGAACAAGTGTGAGCACTTCGTTCCGCGCGTTCACAGGCAACCGCTGGGGGCGCCTCAGATGCTCGTTCGGCTCGGCGACCCTCCCTCGCCCGCCCCGGCCCTTCGCCGGAATGCTGCTGGGCTACCGGAGCCGGCGGCCGAACAGACAGCAACCCCGGCGCCGCGGTCGCGCGGCAAAACCCCGGGCGCGGCGGGAGGCGCGCCCGGGGGACGGACGGGAGTCCGTGGGGCTGTTACTTGGCCTTGTTGACGAAGTCGTTGGTGTAGGTCTTGGCCAGGTCGATGGTGTGGCCCTTGACCGTGGGGTCGAAGGTGGAGAGGACCTTCAGGACGGTCCGGGGGCCGTCGGCGGGCATCAGGCCGGTGGGGGAGTACATGCCCTTTTCGTTCTGCAGCGCCTTGGTGTAGACGGCCTTGCCGACGCCCGAGTAGTAGTCGGCCGGCATCTTGTCGGCGATCTGGGCGGCGGTGTGGGTCTGGATCCACTTGAGCGTCTCGACGTAGGCGTTGACCAGTTTCTGCACGGTGGCCGGGTTCTTCTGGACGTACGCCGTGTTCATGTAGAGGGCGGACGCGGGGTAGGTGCCGCCCAGCGCCGCCTTGGCGCCGGCCACGGTGCGCATGTCGATCAGCGGCTTGCCCAGCTTCTGCTGCTCCAGCATGGAGACGGTGGGTTCGGTGGTCATGCCGGCGTCGATCTGCTTGTTCTTCATCGCCGCGACGAACGTGGAGCCCGCGCCGACGGCGACCGAGGTGGCCTTGCCCGCCTTGACGCCGTTCTTGGCCTCCAGGTACTCGGTGAGGAAGTTGGTGGAGGAGCCGAGCCCGGTCACGCCGAGGTGCTTGCCGGCGAAGTCGGCCGGGCCCTTGATGCTGCCGGCTTCGTCGCTGCGGACCATCTCGACCTCGCCGGGGGCCTGGAGCAACTGGACCACGGACTCGGTGGACTTGCCCTTGGACTGCAGGTCGATGTTGTGGTCGTAGAAGCCGACGACCGCGTCGACCTGGCCGGAGATCATGGCGGTCTCGGCCTCGACTCCGGCGGGTTCGTCGGAGAGCTTCACGTCGAGGCCCTGGGCCTTGTAGTAGCCGAGCTGCTGGGCGAGCATCACCGGCAGGTAGATCTGCTTGTCCAGGCCGCCGACCATGATTCTGACGGTGGGCGCTGCGCTGGAGTTCTTGGCGGCGGACTGGGTGCTGGAGCCGCCTGAGCCGCCGCAGGCGGAGAGGGTGAGGGCGAGGGCCGCGCAGGCGGCGATGGGCAGCAGGGTCTTCTTGGCCAGCTTCATCGCTGGTCTCCTTTACGGGTGCGGGACGGGGAGGCGTTTGGGGCGCGGGAGGGGATTACAGGCCGCCGTCGGCGGACAGTTGGGTGGGCCGCCAGCGCAGTACGCGCTTCTCGAAGCGGGTCACCACGTACTCGGCGATCAGGGCGAGCACGGCGATGATCAGGGTTCCGGCGTAGACGCCGTCGGCGTTGAAGTTGCCCTGGGCCTGGGCGATCAGCTGGCCGAGGCCGGCCTGGGCGCCGAGCATCTCGCCGACGATGGCGCCGATGAGCGCGAAGCCGAAGGCGGAGTGGAGCGAGGCGACGATCCAGGTCATCGCCGAGGGCAGGACGACCTGGGAGGTCACCCGCCATTCGGAGGCGCCCAGGATGCGCGCGTTGGCGATCAGGTTGCGGTCCACCTCGCGGGTGCCCTGGAAGGCGTTGAAGAAGACCGAGAAGAACACCAGCACCACGGCGAGCGCGACCTTGCCGGAGGGGCCGAGGCCGAACCAGATGATGAACATCGACCCGAGCACGATGCGCGGGATGGAGTTGGCCGCCTTGATGAACGGGGCCATCACGTCCGCCAGTACCCGGATCCGGCCCAGCGCGATGCCCAGCACGACTCCGCTGCCCACGCCGATGAGGAAGCCGAGGATGGTCTCCTGCATCGTGACGCCGATGTTGTGCCAGATGGAGCCGAGCGAGGTGCCGTCGGTGAACCAGGTCTTCAGCTGCTGCACGACCCCGTCGGGCGAGCCGTAGGTGAACTTGTCGAGCGAGCCGCTGGAGGCGCCGAGTTGCCAGCCGCCGAGGACGACCACGACCAGCGCGATCTGGGCGAGGAGGATGAGAAACCGGCGGCGGCGCGTGCGGGCTTTGGCGCTGCGGATGAGCGTGGCCACGTCGGGGTCGGTTGAGGAGGATGTCGTCGCGGGGCCGGAGATCAGTTCGGTCATCGTGGGTCTCCTAGACCGAGGCGGGGGTGGCGGTGGCGCCGGCCGTGCGGGCGTAGGCGAGGGTGACCTCGTCGCGGAGGGTCTCCCAGATCTGTTCGTAGATCTCGATGAAGTGCGGGTCGAAGCGGATCTCCTGGACCTGGCGGGGGCGGGGCAGGTCGATGGGGAAGGTGTCCTTGACCGTGCCGGGGCCGACGGTGAGGACGACCACCTTGTCGGCGAGCGCGATGGCCTCCTCCAGGTCGTGGGTGACGAAGACGACGGCCGGGCGGGTCAGCTCCCACAGGGACAGCAGCTCGTCCTGGACGATCTGCCGGGTCTGGACGTCCAGCGCGGAGAAGGGCTCGTCCATCAGCAGGATCTCGGGCTCGTTGATCAGCGTCTGGGCCAGCGCCACCCGCTTGCGCATACCGCCGGACAGCTGGTGCGGCAGCCGGTCCTCGAAGCCGGACAGGCCTACCCGGCGCAGCCAGTCACGCGCCTTGGCGACGGCCTCCTTCTTCGACGTGCCGCGGAACTGCGGTCCGGCGGCCACGTTGTCCAGCACCGACTTCCAGGGGAAGACCGCGTCGGTCTGGAACATGAAGCCCACCCGGGGGTCGATTCCGTTGACTGCTTCGCCGTGGATCAGGGTCTGGCCCGCGCTCGCCGGCTCCAGGCCGGAGATCAGCGAGAGCGTGGTGGACTTGCCGCACCCGGTCGGTCCGACCACCGCGCAGAACTCGCCGGGGGCCACGGTCATGTCGAGGACGCGCAGGGCGGTGTAGACACCGCCTGACGGGGTGCGGAAACGCTTGGTCGCCTGGCGCAGCTCGATCGCCGGGGCCGAGCCGGTCGCTGATTGGGTCACTGCATCGCACCGCCTTCGGAAGGTGTCGGAAAAGTGCGTTGCGCCGGTGTTTCCGGCGGGTGACGAGAAGGTAGGGCGCGGTCCGGGGCGGGGCGAGACTTCCGTACGTTGCGCGGGTTTCCCACGTTGAAATTTGTTTTGTGCGTTCTGCTCAGTCGGCCGGGGGTGGGCAGCATGTCCGCCGACAGGCACAATCACGCCACCACGGGTGCGGCGCAGGGGCCGCGCCCGGCACGACGTACGACAGGGGCGACGGCGCCTGTGAAACCCATGCGTATCCGGATCGGCCGCGGCGGGAACGGGAGGCTCTCCGCGCGGATCCTGGCCAATCAGCTGTTCATCCTCGCGCTCACCGGCGTCATCGGCTTCGTGCTGTTCGCCCTCGCGCAGCGGGCCGAGCTCGACCGCGCCTACGAGGAACGGGCGCTGGCCATCGCGCAGACCACGGCCGCCGAGCCGCAGATCCAGCAGGCCATGGAGTACGGCGGTGGCGGCGACGTGGTGCAGGCCGTCGCCGAACGGATCCGGAAGGCGTCCGGGGCGTCGTACGTGGTCGTCACCGATGTGCGGGGCATCCGTCACTCGCACCCCATCCCGTCGCTGATCGGCAAACCGGTCAGCGACCCGCTCGCGGCGCGGGACGGCCGCACCCACGTCGGCGTCGATCACGGCGTGACCGGGCAGTCCGCCAATGGCCAGGCCCCGTTGTACGGGCCCACAGGTGCGCTGGTCGGCGAGGTATCGGCGGGCATCCCCGAGCACGATGTGCTCGGGGAGCTGTGGCGGGAGCTGCCCACCTTCGGTCTCTACGCCGCGATCGCCACCGCACTCGGCTCAGCGGCCGCCTTCCTACTGGCCAGACGGCTGAAGCGGTCGACCTTCGGCCTGGAACTGGAGGAGATCGCCGGGCTGCTCCAGGACCGCGAGGCGATGCTCCACGGCATCCGCGAAGGCGTCATCGCCTTCGACCCCGACGGCAGGATCACCGTGGTCAACGACGAGGCCCGGCACCTGCTCGCTCTCGGCACGGCGATCGGCAGCAGGCTGGAGGAGGTACTGCCTGACGGACGGCTGCGCCGCGCCCTGGACGGCACCCTCACCGGCACCGACGTCAGCGTGCTGACCGACGACCACTGCCTGGTCGTCAACCGGATGCCGGTGGCGCTGGGCGGCCGTGAACTGGGCGCGGTGGTCACCGTCCGCGACCGCACCGAGCTGATCGGGCTGCTGCGCGAACTGGACTCGGTGCGCGGGCTGACCAACGCGCTCCGGGCCCAGCAGCACGAGTTCACCAACCGCATGCACACCGTGGCCGGACTACTGGACATCGGCGACCACGACGCCGCCTACGAGTTCGCCGTCGAGTCGGCCGGCGCCGAGCAGGCGCTGACCGAGTCCGTACGCCGGCGGATCGGCAACCCGCTGTTCGTCGGGCTGATCGTGGCCAAGACCACGGTGGCCGCCGAGCGCGGGGTGCGGATCGTGCTCAGCGACGATTCCGCACTCGGCCAGGACCCGCCGCATCTGCGGCGGCTGCTGACCATCGTCGGCAACCTGCTGGACAACGCCATCGACGCGACTGCCGTCGGGCCACCCCCGGCGGGAGGCCGCGAGGTGCGGCTTGCCCTGGTCGAGGGCATCGACGAGGTGATGGTGCGGGTGGCGGACACCGGTCCGGGAATCCCGCCGGGGGCCGACGAGGCGATCTTCGAGGACGGCTGGTCGACCCGGCCGGACCGAGGCACCGCCCGGCGCGGCCTCGGGCTGGCCCTCGTCCACCGGCTGGTGCAGCGGCACGGTGGCACCATCACGGTCAGCGAGGGGGCGGGCGCGGTCTTCACCGTGACGCTCCCGTTGCCCGACACGGCTCCCGTGCCACAGGGCGCACTGTTCACGACGGCTCCGCCGCTGTCGGCCGGTGCCGAGGGAGGCGATCGATGGTGATCCGGACCCTGGTGGTGGACGACGACTTCCGGGTGAGCCACATCCACTGCGACTACGTGTCCCGCGTCGAGGGCTACGAGGTGGTCGGCCGGGCGGCCACGGTGGCCGAGGCGCTGGAGGCGGTGCGCACGCTCCATCCGGATCTGCTGCTGCTCGACATCTTCCTGCCGGACGGCAGCGGTCTCGACGTGCTGCGGCAGCTCAGCGGGGACGAGGGCGGCGCCCGCCCCGACGCCCTCATGATCACCGCCGACCGGGACATCACCTCGGTACGGATCGCCATGAAGCTGGGCGCCGTGGGATACGTCGTCAAGCCCTTCCGCTCCACCGACCTGGCCGAGCGGCTCACCGCCTATCGGGAACTCCAGCACCGTATGGACGTCCTCGGCCACGTGGCCGAGACGGATCAGGCCGATGTGGACGCCCTGTTCAGCGCGGCCCGGCCGCCCGTCGTCCCCCGGGTCCCGGCCAAGGGCCACTCCGCGCCGACCCTCGCCCTGCTGCACCAGACCCTCCGCACCGCACACGACGCCCTGTCGGCGGCCGAGGCCGCCGAACTCACCGGCGTCTCCCGCCCCACGGCCCAGCGATACCTCTCCTACCTCGTACGGGAGGGCATGGTCCGGCTCGAACTGCGCTACGGCGCCACCGGCCGCCCCGAACACCGCTACCGGATCGTCCACTGAACTCATGACAAAGCGATCGTTTTTGAGGCGACGCCAGTAGATGCCGAGCATCACACGCTGCTCACCCACGCACTCAACGTGTTGCATCCCCTGACATGGTTTCGACATGACACATGCTCGCCGCCGACTCGTTGGCACGCAGGCCCTGATCCTGCTCGCGGTGACCGCCGGATGCGCCGACCACAGCGGCTGATACCCGCGCCGGCAACCCCGGACCGACGGCCACCTCGGCCGCGGGGGAGGGCTTCTGTCCGCCTCACGAGGCGCAGCCGACGACGCCGTCCCCCTGCATCACGCTCGACTGGAACCAGCGGGTGGCGGAGAACCACGCGTACCGCAGCGCCATGCCGATCACCGACGAGCACAAGGAGCAGGCCACCCCGAAAGCGACGGCGCTGGCCGCAGCCTTGACGAAGCTCGCGGCCGCCGGGACCTCGAAAGACGTTCTGCGTGCCGCGGCAGCCGGTGCCCTCGGGACGAAGCAGGATCAGATCGAGATACGAGGGGAACACTTCGCCCCCCTCCGCAATGTGCTGGTAGGCGGAGGCGAGGGCCGCGTATCCGTCAATGGCAGAGTGGACAGCACGGGCAAGGCCGACGCGGAAGTGGTCGGTCGCACCGCCGACGGGGCCTGCCTGCCGGGCCTGGGCGGACACTGACCAGCGATACAGGCCAGGAACCAAGACTCGGCGTGCGGGGGCAATTCCCTTGCAAAGCAGCCCGTCACGCGCACATCACGCAGTACATGATCGCGCCACTATCGCTCGAGCATCTGAACAGACCCATCCGCGGCCGTAAGCCACCCTGCGACGCCGCGACCTGCCCGTCCACCCTCAACGAGGCAGCAAATCAGGCATCAACCCTCATACCGCCCCCTGAAGGGTGCGGCGAGCACCACGACCGCGATCACCAGGACCTTCACCCATCGATGTTTCACGCGGATCCCCCCCATGTTGTTGCGTTGTCACCACGGCTCGATGGGCCACCTCGTCGGTGCGTCCAGGTGAGACAGGAACTTGTCAGCGAGAACGGTGTGCCGATCGGCGACGGAGGGCGAGGACGATGCCGCCGCCGGCCACGACCAACGCGGTGGCGGCGCCGGCGATCACGGGGGTGCCGGTGCCCCCGCCGGTCTCGGCGAGGCTGGTGCCACTGCCTGCGGTCGATGCGGCGCTGCTCGCACCCGGCACCGGGGCCGCGCTGCCGCTCTGCGCCGGGTTCGGTTCTGTGGCCGAGGCCGTGGAGGAGGTCGGGGAGGGGTACGTCGACGTCGACGAGGGCTGGCCGGAAGGGGCGGCCTGCGCCGAGGGGGAGCTGGAGGGGGCGCAGGTTTCGTCCGGTACGACGACCTGGGGCTGGATGTCGTCGTCGACTTGGTCGCCGGCTTTGACGTGGACCCGGAAGGTTTCCCCGGCGTGCCAGTCCAGGGGGACGAGGTCGACGGTGGTGCCCTGCGCGGTGGGGTGCTCGATCGTCTTTGTGTCGACGAGCCGTTCGCCGCCGGGCATGCTCAGCTGCATGTACAGGCTGACGGTGGCCGGGGTGCCGGAGGCGTCCTTGTCGGTGACGCGGATGACTCCGTGGCCGCCCGTGTCGCACACGGCTGCTGCCGAGAAGTCACTGATGCTGCACGCGAGCGCGGTGTGGGCGGCACCGAGGGCGAGTGCGGCCGCGGCGGCCGACGTGCCTATGACGCGTGCCGCTCTGGCGGTGTGCTGGGAAAGGGGCATGATCTGTCCTTCGTGGGTCGACGGCCCGGCGCTGCCAAGCCTCCGGAAGCGGTCCGGGCGGCGACGAGAGCAAGTCGGGGCGGCAATGGACTCGGATACGACGACTGCGTGAGCGGTGAGAAGGCACCGCTCACGCAGCCGTGTGAAAAGCGATTCAGCCGGTGATCGCGACGGGCGCGTCCCAGGCGTCCCGGTCGACGGTGATGGTGTAACCGCCGCGGGTCTCCTTGCTGTTGACCATGTACTGATGGCCGCGGCTGTGGTTGGTGAACTGGGTGGAGCCCCACGGCCAGTCCGCGGTGGTGGTGTACTGCTTGTCCCACAGTGCGTACCAGAGGTTGCCCGGCAGGTCGGTCTTGTCGGTCGCGGTGGCGATGGCCTTGGCGCTGGAGCTGGTGAAACCGTAGAAGCCGGCGCGGTACGTCTGGGCGCGCAGGGTCCTGGTGAAGGAGCGCACATACGTCAGCACGGCGTCGTTGCACGCCTTGTTGGTGATGTCGTACGGCTCCATGTCCAAGTAGATCGCGCTGCCCGCCTTCATACCGAGCGCCGACGCCTTGGCCACCGAGTCCTTCGCGTCGCTCGCGCCGAGAGAGGCGGCGGTGGAGGCGGTCAGCTTCTCCGGGTTGGAGCCGGTCTGGCAGGGCGGCTGGGCGCCGACGTAGATCGGGATGAGCTTCCAGCCGACCGCGCTGACCGATCTCACCCAGGACGCGGTCAGGTTGGGCTGGGAGCAGCCGCGGTTCCTGCCGCCGACGTAGACCGCGGCGGCGCCGTAGAAGCCCGTGTGCCACGCCTTCATCGCCGTCAGCGAGGGCGCCGTGCAGGTGTCGAACGCGTGGCCGGTGTAGGTGCGCTGAGCGGGCCAGGCTGTGGCCGCCATCGAGGCCTGCGCCGCGATACCGGCACCTGCGACGACGGCGGCACCCGCCGTCGCCCAGGCGAAGTACCGGCGCTTCCTGGACAGCCGATGACTGGACATCCCCACCCCAATTCGAGATCACGGCATACGGCACGCGGAGGCGCACCGGCCGAAGACAATGTGTGCTCCGACACGGCAAGACCGACGCACTGACGCACCAACCGTCGCCGCCCCGCCCCGCCCCGCATGGTGCGGCACGGTTCTTCCGGCATCCCGGGCGTCCGGAGCGGATCGCACAGTAGTCGGCACCGACCCCGTGATCGGGAAACCGCGTCCCTTGATCACCACAAGATTCCCTCAAGCCACGGCAAACCTTCGAAATGGGCAGCTGCTTTGGCCAGGTTTTGAGTAATTGGAGATCAGTTCGTAGCCAGTGAAGTGTGGAGCGTACATACGATCAGGCAGGTGAACAGAGCTGGGAAGATCGGCCTTGCCAGTGCCTCCGCCGCCCTGGTCGTCGTCGGCGGAATCGGCGCCTACAACATCGTGCATGCCCTGACCTCCGGTCCCACGGGTGACGCCCAGGCCAAGGCGGCGCGCACTTTCGACCCGTCGGCCGTGTCGAGGACGCCGCCGACGGACACCGAAGCCGTCAAACTGACCCGCGCGTTCCTGGACAGCTGGTCCAAGCAGCACCTCGGCGACGCGGCCGGCGACACCGACCTGCCGGAACCGGCCGCACGGGCACTGCGGGGATACGCGGACGGCCTGCACCTCAAGACGCTGTCGTTCGCACACATTCGCTCGGCGGGGCCCTCGACGGTCACGCCCGGCGCCACCAAGGTCACGTTCGACGTCACCGCCCGGGTCGCGGATGGCACCTGGAGCTACCCGAGTGCGGTGGCGGTACGCAAGAGCACAGACGACGTGGTGGCGGTCCACTGGAACAACTCGGTGCTCTACCCGGGCCTGGGCGACGACCAGTCGCTGACCGCGGGCAGGCTGCCGGCCGACACCACCACGGTGAAGGTGGTCGCCGGCGACGGAAAGACAGACCTGTCCGCCTTCGCGTCCCTGCGGGACATCACGGCGACGATCCGCAAGAACGCCAAGCCCACCGGCGGAACCCCCGGCACGGGCGTGGCCGTGGTCGACGGCACCGGCGCGGGCGTCAAGGCGCTGAAGGTCTTCTCCAAGGGCCGGGCTGCCGTCGTCAAGACCACGATCGACGCCCGTCTTCAGTCGGTGGCCGAAACCGCGGTGACGGACGCTCATCTACAGGACAAGCCCGCCGGGACGGTCGCGCTCGACTGGACAACCGGCCACATCCTCGCGATCGCGCACACGGGCGCGGACGGCGACATCGCCATCAACGGCATCAAGTCGCCGGGCTCCACCATGAAGATCGTCACTTCGGCGGCCCTGTTCGACCAGGCGGGTCTCACCCCGAACAGTCCCGCGCCCTGTACGGACTCGCTCATGGCCAACAGCCAGCTGTTCCACAACGACCCGGGAGTGAGGGCCAACCCCGGCTCCACGGTCGCCCAGGCCTTCGCCGTGTCGTGCAACACCTCCTTCATCAAGGACGGCTTCCACGACCTGGTGCACGACGGCGACGCCTCCGCCCTGCACGACGAGGCGGTGAACGTCTTCGGCATGGGCAGCTGGTCCATCGGAGGCGGCGTCGCCACCACGGACCCGAGCATCCCGCCGGACGTGCAGGGCGGCGACCAGGCGGCCCAGTTCATCGGCCAGGGCCAGGTCACGGCCACACCGCTGTTCATGGCCTCGGTGGCGGCGACCGTACGCAACGCGGGCTTCGAGCAGCCGGTCATCCTGCCCGGCCAGCACCAGGGCACCGCGCCTCGGCCCATCTCCGCCCGCACGGCCGGCTACCTGCAGTCGATGATGCGCGGCGTGGCCACCAGCGGCACGGCGGCGCCGCGGCTGGGCGGTCTTGCGGGCGTGGGCGCCAAGACCGGCACCGCGGAGGAAGGCGACCACACCAACGGGTGGCTGACCGCATACAACTCCCGCATCGCCGTCGCGGCCCTGGTCGAGGGCGGCCGCTCCGGCGTGGACTCCGCCGGATACGTCGTCCGGCACCTGCTGACTGAGAACTGAGCTGCCGTCAGCGACAGCGGTGGGTGAGGAACTACCTGTTCTCCGCCCTGCCGAATGATCCAATCTCGCCTCTGTTCAGGCGGGACGGGACTGCTGCCGGTGACAGTGCGGGACGGGCCGGAGCCGGGGCGCGAAGGCTCCTGCATACTCGGTCCGTGATCGAGACTGACAGCGTCGTTCCGCTGCCCAACACCTCCATACCTGCAGGTGTGTCCGACTGGACGACGAAGGACGCGGGCCGTTGGGCGGCGCTGCACCCGCCCCGGTGGGCACGCCCGCTGTGGCCGGCACTGCTCACGCTGGCCACAGCGCTGGCTGCCGCGTTTCTGCCTGCTACCGGGCCTGCATGCAGCAGGGGCAATCCGTGCGGTGCGGACTCGCTCGGGGTGTGTCTGTGGGGTCTGCTGTTGGGCTTGGTGCTGTGGTCGCTGCGCTTTCCCGAACTGGTGTTGCTGACCTTCCCGGCGCTCGCCGTGGTGGTCGCCGCCGAGACATTCCCGCTGCCGGGCGGCGTCTACACCATTCTCACCGGGGCGGTGCTGGCGGCCTCGGGCGCCGCGTGCGGCGCGGCGGCCTGGCGCTTGGTCGCGCGCCGACGGCAGCGGCTGGCGGCCACTCAGGTGGCCGGTGCATCGCGTCACCGCGTGCCCGGCGCCGCAGCGGCTTTGCTGCGCGGCACGATCCGGATCGTCGTGGCGCTTGCGCTGCTGGGGATCGCGGCCGGGGCGGTGGGCATGGCACTTCGGGGCGTCCGCGACGATGCCCGCCGGTCCCGCGGGGCCGATCACCTCACAGGCCGGGTCGTGGCGCGCGGCGACACGAGCATCCGTGTCCGAGCGGCCGGCGCGACGCGCACCGTGGGCGCTCAGTCCCCGCAGGACTACAAGCCCGGCCAGCGGGTCGACGTGCTGGTCGCCGGAAGATGGGCCCAGCTTGCCGCAGAGCCCTATGCGCCGGTCGGCTGGCAACTACTCACCCTCGGCACCGCCCTGCCCGCGCTGACCCTGCTCGCCTCCGGCATCCGCGCCCGCCGCCGCGATGCGGTGCTGCTGCGCCGCCCGGTGCCGGTGTTGCGCGCCATGGTCGTCTTCGACGGGCGCGGCGACGCGTGGATCCGGCCCGTCGACGAGGCGAGCACCCAGCCGACCTTCCTGCGCTCCTGGGTCGAACCGCTGGGCAAGGGGACCGGCGACGGGGCGGTGGCCGGGTCCCGGGCCGACTCCCCGCAAGGGCAGGAGGCAGGCGACGAGGACACCGCCGTGGCCGACGGCCGGCCGCGCGAGGCGCTGGTGTACGGCGCTCTGCGGGCCGGCGCCCCGATGCTCCTGGTCACCGCGGCCCCCGACCAGGGCCTGGTGGTGCTGCGGTCCGGGCCGCTCGCTCTGCCGCGCCCCGGCGCGCTGCCCCGGACGGACCGGCCGGGCGCTCCGCGTTCCCCCGCACCGGAACGGGTCCACGAGGCCGGTGGTCGGCTGTCGGCGGGCGGTGGCGTGCGGCGGTGGGGGCCGGGCACCGCCGCACGCGCCGGGGCGGCGTTCATCGTCCTGGCGGCGGCCGCCATGATCTTGTTCCAGGTCGTCCGGATGCGGTCGGGTGCGGGCATCGGCTCCGGGGCGCCTTTGCTGTGGGTGGCGGTCGCAACATGGTCCGCGCCGGTGCTGGGCGGTTGGCGGATCACGGCCGACGCCGACGGCGTGTGGCTGACCGGTGTGTGGAAGGTCCGGCACATCCGGTGGGAGCAGATGACGCGGGTGGCCCACACCGGGGACGGAGCTGTGGAGATCTCCGGATCGGGGGGTGTGCAATGGCGACGAGCGAACATGGGCCGACGGCGGCCGGGCCGTTCTCGGGGCGTGCGTCCTGCGCACCTTCGTGCCGCCGAGGAGATCGCGGCCATGCACGCGCATCCAGAACTGCGGCCCGGCGAGAACAGCCGCCCCCGCTACCGCGGGGTCCCGCTGGGTCCGGTGCTGGCCGCGTTCTATCTGCTGTGGACAGCCGCGGCGTTTCTTCTCTGACCGGGAAGGTACAGACCGGGCGCCCCGGCGCACGGCCACCAGGCTCTACCGACCACGTCTGTCATTGGATTTTACTTCCTGCTCGAAGATCCACCGTTGACCGTACGGACCCAACAGCATCCACCAATGGCTCCGAGCCTCTACGCCTTATCCGCGGTTATAGGGGGCCACGTGAAAGGGCGCCGCCGCGAGGCCACGAGCGTCTGACGCAGCACACTGGGCGGTATGTCGATGGTGCGTGCGGTGCTGGTGGGTAGCTCTGAATTAATGCTGAGGTGGTGCAGCCGGAGTGTCCGAGACCGAAGAAGTGCAGTCGGCGTGGGGGTGGATAGTGCACTGGTTCACGGTGAACGCGCCATCCACAGCGGCGGCGCTGCACGGTCCGGCGACGGATGAGGACATCGCGGGTCTACGCGAGGCGCTGGGGTCCGCGGTGCCCGACGTGCTCGAGGCGTTGCTGCGGATGAACAACGGCAGCAACGCGAAGGACACCACGAAGACCCTTCCCAATGGGCGTGTGGTGCCCGATAGACACCTGGACTCGGCGATCTTCCCGTATAGCAAGGTGCTCCTGGGATGCAAGGAGACCATCTAGAGGCGCGCCCAGTTGCTGGATTCGGCGCAGGAAGCCGAGGGCTACTGGAAGCCCTCCTTGATCCCGGTCATCTGGGACTTCGAAGGTGCCTACCACGGGTATGCCCTGGATGCTTCCGGATCTTCCGGTTTCCGTGTGCTGGAGTATGCCGAGGTGGGTCCGAACGAGACTGATCCAGCAATTGCCTTGGAGGAGCTGTTGAAGTCGTTCGCCGACGGAATGGACCGCGGCAGCTGGGACGTTCAGCGCGCACCGGTGGAGGACGGGTCCCTCAGATGGCGTGAGGAGTGATCTCTGGCGGCTGCGATGTAGATCCAGTCGGTTGGACATACCTGGGGCCGCCTCCGGAAGAGGCGGCCCCACGCGTATCTGCAGCTACGTGCCCGGTGTCAGTTGGTTGCGGTCAGGGTGCACTTGGCGGACGTTGAGCTGGGGTTGGTGGAACCGCAGTCTCCGCTCGGCGCAGGGGCCACGCCCGGCACGACGTACGACAGGGGCGACGGCGCCTGTGAAACCCATCCGTATCCGTATCCGGATCGGCCGTGGCGGGAACGGGAGGCTCTCCGCGCGGATCCTGGCCAACCATCTGTTCATCCTCGCGCTCACCGGCGTCATCGGCTTCGTGCTGTTCGCCATCGCGCAGACCACGGCCGTCGAGCCGCAGATCCAGCAGGTCATGGAGTACGGCGGTGGCGGCGACGTGGTGCAGGCCGTCGCCGAACGGATCCGGAAGGCGTCCGGGGCGTCGTACGTGGTCGTCACCGATGTGCGGGGCATCCGTCACTCGCACCCCATCCCGTCGCTGATCGGCAAACCGGTCAGCGACCCGCTCGCGGTGCGGGACGGCCGCACCCACGTCGGTGTCGATCACGGCGTGACCGGGCAGTCCGCCAACGGCCAGGCCCCGCTGTACGGGCCCACAGGTGCGCTGGTCGGCGAGGTATCGGCGGGCATCCCCGAGCACGATGTGCTCGGGGAGCTGTGGCGGGAGCTGCCCACCTTCGGTCTCTACGCCGCGATCGCCACCGCACTCGGCTCAGCGGCCGCCTTCCTACTGGCCAGACGGATCACCGTGGTCAACGACGAGGCCCGCCACCTGCTCGCTCTCGGCACGGCCATCGGCAGCAGGCTGGAGGACATACTGCCTGACGCACGGCTGCGCCGCGCCGCGGACGGCACCCTCACCGGTACCGATGTCAGCGTGCTGACCGACGACCACTGCCTGGTCGTCAACCGGATGCCGGTGGCGCTGCGCGGCCGTGAACTGGGCGCGGTGGTCACCGTCCGCGACCGCACCGAGCTGATCGGGCTGCTGCGCGAACTGGACTCGGTGCGCGGGCTGACCAACGCGCTCCGGGCCCAGCAGCACGAGTTCACCGTGCCCGACACCGCCCGCACACCTCAGGGCGCACTGTTCACGACGGCTCCGCCGCTGTCGGCCGGTGCCGAGGGAGGCGATCGATGGTGATCCGGACCCTGGTGGTTGGCCCTGTCCATGAGATTCGGCTCTGGTCCACTTCGTGTGGTCGCGTACACAGGGTGACTGTTGATCTTCGCCTAATGGTGGTTCTAGGGTCCGTCTTCAAACGGATCTTGCCCAGAGCACGAATGACGCGAGTGTGACCGCTGCTTCGTAGGAGGCGGCGGTCTTCTCGTATCGGGTGGCGATTCCACGGAAGCCTTTGAGCCGGTTGAAGCAGCGTTCGACGACGTTGCGTTGACGGTAGACCTGCCGGTCGAACACCGGTGGCCGCCCGCCGCGACCGCCACGGTTGTGCCGGTGTCGCTGCTGGTCGGTCTTCTCCGGGATAGTGTGCCCGATGCCGCGTTTACGCAGGTAGGCGCGGAAGCCGCGGGAGCTGTAGGCCTTGTCTGCGATGACCTGATCAGGCCTGCAACGGGGTCGGCCCGGTCCGGTGCGAGGGACACGGAAGCGCTCCAGAAGAGGGCGCGCGCAGATGCTGTCGTGACGTTGCCCTGGCGTCACCAGGACTGCGAGCGGGCGCCCCTTGCCGTCGCAGGCGAGATGGATTTTGGTGGTCAGTCCGCCTCGGGATCGACCGAGGGCGTGATCGTCCGGTTCGTCCGGCCGATGGTGCCCCCTTTTCGGCCGGTGGCGGCCGCGTGCTGGTGGACGCGGACGATGGTGGAGTCGATCTGGACGAGCCAGTCGATGTCGCCGGCCGCGTCCGCACCAGCTTGGATCTGCTGAAGAGCCCGGGTGAACACGCCGTCCAGGGCGTAGCGGCGGAAGCGGGTGTAGACGGTCTGCCATGGACCGTAGCGTTCCGGCAGGTCACGCCAGGATATCCCGGTCCGGATCTTGTAGACCATCCCGTTGATGACCTGCCGGTCCGACACCCGCGGCCGGCCCGTCACAGCCCGCGGTATCAGCGGAGCGAGTAACTCCCACTCCTGATCGGTGAGTTCATGACGACGTATCATCCCACCATGATCCACCACCCGATGATCTTTGAAGACGGACCCTAGTGGTCGTAGGCAGTCAGTGCGCGCATGACTGGCTGGCCGCGAATGAACCTGGCTCCCCTCATCAGCCCGCTTGGAATCGATCTTCTAGGCTGGCGCGGTGACTGGTGAGCAGGAGCGGGTGCAGCCGTCGGGAGTGTGGGCCACGGCGGTGGGGGTGGCCAGGGTGCGGGCGCTGGAGACCGAGCGGGAGAACGCCCTGTTCCGCGACCCGCTGGCACAGGCCTTCGCCACTGCCGGCGGCCTGTGGCCCTCCTCGCCGCCGCTGCCCGATGACGAGGCCGCGCAACGCCGCTGGCTGGCCGTGTCGTTCTCCATCGTCATCAGGACGAAGTTCCTCGACGACCTGTTGCAGCAGGCCTCCGCGTCCGGGGTCCGGCAGGTCGTGCTGCTCGGCGCCGGCATGGACAGTCGGGCCTTCCGGATGGACTGGCCCGAGGGCACCCGGCTGTTCGAGGTCGACACTGCTGCACCACTGGACTTCAAGGCTTCGGCGCTGCGCCAGGAGCGGGCCGTCGCACGCTGCGAGCGGATCACCGTCGCGGTGGATCTGCGTGAGGACTGGCCAGGCGCGCTGGCCGCCGCAGGGCACGACCCGGCGGTGCCGACCGCGTGGATCGCCGAAGGACTGCTGATCTATCTGCCCGAGGACGCGGTGGAACTACTGCTGGCCCGGATCAGCACGCAGTCGGCGGCAGGCAGTTGGATGGGGTTGACATTGGGCTCGCGCGGCGTGATCGAGCGCTTCGGCGCGGACGCCACGCCGGGATCGGCGGCGTCCATGTGGATTTCGGAGACGCCCGACGACCCGGTGGGCTGGCTGGCCGGGCATGGCTGGGAGGCCGGCAGCCACACCCTGCGCGAGCGCGCTGCCGCCTACGGCCGCCCTATCAGCACCCCGCCGCAGCGCGATGAGCGGCCCGGCGGACTGATCTCGGCGGTCCGCCGGTAGAGCGTCTCCCGGTTCCCTAGTGCTGTGACCGGAATAGTTCACCGTGTCCGGAAGACGGCTCACAGGACGAACGAGCCGCGAATGGACTGGTATTACTGGTGCATGCATGAAGAGACCGCGCGGTCCGCGATCGACACGTTCATCTCCGCGTTCAACGCCTCGGACGACAACTATGTGACTGGGTTGCTCTCCCAGGCCCTTACCTCGGACGTGATCTTCTGGGGACCGTTGGGCCGCAGTGAGGGGATCGAGGCGGTTGAGCGGTTCGTGCTGGACATCCGGCGCCACCCGGCGGGAACCGGCACGATGGTGCGCTGCTCGGCGGTGGACATGCCGGACGAGTGGGCCCGGTACCAGTGGGTCTTCACCACGCCGGATGGAGGCCCCCGCCTAGCGGGAACGGACGTCGTCCATCTGCGGCGGAGCCTCATCGACCAGGTCATCATCTTCGCGGGGGAGATTAAGCCGTCCGGCTCCTGAGCTTTCCTTCGCCCTGAATTGTCCCCGTTCGGAGCGGGCCTGTGATGCGCTGTGGCCGCGTAGGTTCGCCGGGTCGGTCAGGAAGCGGCAGCGAGGAGGCGTCCGCCCCAACGGATGCCTTTCTCGCTGCGGATGCGGGCGCGTTGGCGGCGCTGGGCGGCGAGGACGTCGGGGTGGCGGGCGTTGGCGTTGCGCCAGCGCGGGTAGGCGTGCAGGGCGCGGGTCTGCGCGGTGTGGTTGCGGTGACTGGAGTTGGCGACGGTGAACTGCCGCAACGGCCCGAAGTGCGCCTCGACCGGGTTGGCCTAGGACGCGTAGGTCGGGGTGAAACACAGCTCGACCCGGTTCTTCTTCGCCCAGCGCCTGATGGTGTCGCCCTTGTGGGCGGACAGGTTGTCCAGGATCAGGTAGATCGGGGCGCCGTCTGGGCGGGCCGCGCGGATGGACCTCAGCGCGGCCAGGGTGTTCGCGGCGCCTTTCTTCCTGCGGTTGACGCCCCATAGGGTGTCGTCGCCGACCGAGAGCAGCCGTGGAAGTAGCGCACCCCGTGGGTGCGGTGGTAGGTCGCGGGATGCCGCTCGGGTCGGCCCTGCTCGGCCCAGCACGATCCGTCGGTGGGCCGGATCCCGAGCGGCCCGAACTCGTCGAACGCGAACACCTGGTCCGGGAAGCGCTCCAGTACCTCCTCGATCCGGTCCAGCTTGGCGTCGCGCTCCGGGTCGGGCGACTCCTTCCACGTCTTGGTCCGCTGGAAGGTGACCCCGCGGCGGGCGAGCAGGCACCGTAACGCCTCGTGTCCGATCCTGATCACGCGGACGTGCACTTTCCGCAGGTAGGCGGCGAGTTTGCGGATGGACCATCGGGTGAAGGGCTGACCGAGCTTGGTCGGGCGGGTGGTGGCCGTCGCCACGACGAAGTCCTCGTCGTCAGGGCTGAGCAGGCGGGGACGGCCTCCCGCCCACCGAGGGTCCAGGCAGGCCGGGCCGATCTCGTTGAACCGATGGATCACGTCCCGGACGGTGTCCTCGTCGGCTTGCACCAGCTTTGCGATCACGGGCACCCGGTTGCCGCCGGCCGAAGCGAGCAGCATCATCGCGCGCCGGTACCGCACCGAGCTGGTGCTGCCCCGGCGCACGATGTGCTGCAGCTTCTGCCCTTCCTGGTCGGTCAACCTGCGCACACGAACAGGCTCAGCCACCACACCCCTTTCCTCGGTCGAGGGCGTGTTGGTGGAATCGGTCGAGGTGATCGACACGGTCGTCCGGGTCGAGGCCCGTACGACCGCAGGGCGGGCGGCCTGTCCGGGTGCGGTGCTGGGGCGGTCCGCTGCCTCATCCGACGTGCCTGGTCCCTCTACCACTGGGACACCCGTGCCCGAAGCCCCCGTATCCGATGACCTGCTGGCGGACGCCCTTGCTGCCCTGCCCTGCTAAATTGCTGGTCATCACGTGAGCTTTCCCGGTGCGGATCCCCATCCGTCGGGGAGGCTTTTTCATGCCCGGGGCCAGCCTCCCCGGCACTGGTGGACCCGCTTCGGGGTGCGCGCCCCGCCGAGCGGCCTGAACGCGTTGCGCCCACTGGTCGGTTCCTCCTTCCCAGCGCGGATTGGTTCAGGCGTATCGGAACTCCCGCCAATCCGGCTCATCACAATAGGTCGGTGAAGGCGAAGATCCGATACCTCACCCACAGAACGTCGCAGCAGGACCTTGCCGTGGTGCTGATCAATCGCAACCGGATCACTCTCGGCTGGGCCAACTACTTCAGGTATGCCGTTGCGAAACGCATTTTCAGCAAGCTGGACGACCTCGTCTGGTGGAGGCTCGTCCGGCTGCTGAGGACGCGGCATCACTGGAGCTGGTCGGACGTCCGAAGACGGCTCACCACCCCCACCGGGCGGTGGCTGCCGATCAGCGCGGACGGGATCGAGTTGCGGAAGACCAGCGCGATTTTGGTCACCCGGTATCGCTACCGCGGCAACAAGATCCCCACCCCCTGGGCACCTGCAACCACCTGACGGCAGAGACCGTGGAGAGCCCGTTGCCTGGTAACAGGCACGGCGGGTTCGGCGAGAGGTCCGGGGAAACGGACCGGGAGCAATCCCGGCACTGCGCCCCGGGCCTACTCAGCGACGAGTCCGGATTCTCCATGACGCCGCCTCGCGCCTGCGCCTGGGGCCGGCGCGGACACACGCCCGTCATCCGAGTGAGAGGCCGGTCCCGCCGCAGTTTGGGAGGTGACGCCCTGCGTGGGGCATCTGCCGTCCATGACGATACCGCGGGGAGGCGCGGGTGGTGCTACTGGGTCAACGACCTTGCGCTGACGGGGTGTCGACGGGCGTCAGGTCTCGGCTTTCTGCAGTAGTCGATCCAGCAGCAGCCATGAGCGACTGCTGACCTTCACACTTCGCGAATGCCGAAGATGCCGACTGAAGCGCAAACGATCTGGTGGGTCGTCACCGTTTCGGCCCGACGCCAGTGATCCGGGTCGGGGGGCGGTCATCAGCACGCAGGAACTGCCCGTGGTCCAACTGCCCTGCGTCACCACGTCCCGGCGATCGGTGAGCTGCCTCCGGAGGAGCCGAGCGCGTTCAGCAGATGGCCCACGAGGCTCCAAGTCGAGGAGGTCAACACTGTCGGCCGCCTTGGCGCATGCCGAGGCTTCGACCAGATCGCGGCTGCGGCAGTCGCCTCCATGAATTCGCGCTGCCCGTCTGACAGCAGCTCGGTCAGCGCCTCGGCAGGGGTATGACGATTGAGCGCCGACTGCACGGCCGAGAGTCCTTCACCCTGATCAGGGTCCACATTCAGTCACCGTGGTCGTCGGCGCCTGACTGCACCTTGTTGTCCCGGGTCTGGACCACTACGGCGGCGCGGTGCAGCTCGGCGAGAACCGTGCGCACGGCATTGCGGGCGATGCGTTCGGGACGGTGCAGTACGTCGATGTGGCGGTGGGTGTGTACACCGCTGAGCGGTTTGAGGACGACCGCGGGGTGGGGACGCGCGGTCCAACGCGGCATGAGAGCCAGGCCGCCGCCGGCTGCCACGACCTCGGCGACCACGGAGAACTCGTTGACGCGGTGGACGATGTCGGGCCGGCGGTTCGCGGCAGTGGCGATGGCCTCGATGGTGGCCAGTAGCGGGAACCCGTCGTGCACGGTGATCCAGGGCTGATCGGCCACGTCCTGCGGGGACAGCCGTCGCCGTGCGGCCAACGGGTGGTCGATGGGTACCGCGATGTCGAGCGGTTCCCGCAGGAGCGTGGTGGCGGTCACGGTGCGTGGCCATGCCGGAGCGTGGTCGAGCCGGTGGGCGAGCACGAGGTCGTAGTCGCGGGTGAGGCGCGGGAAGTGGTTCTGGGCTACGTCCTCGTCGGCGAGCGCCAGGCGGGGGCGGCCCGGGCCGGTGAGGCCGCGCAGCAGAAGAGGGAAGAACGTGGCCGCTGCACTGTGGAAGGCGGCCACCGAGACGACGCCGTCGGGCTGTTCGACGTAGTCGGTGACGGCGTTCCGTGCTCGTGCCAGGGCGGTTTCCACCTCGATCGCGGCGTCGGCGAGTGCCTGCCCGGCCTCGGTGAGCACCACCCGGCGTCCCGCGCGTTCGGTGAGCGGCACGGGGATCGAGCGTTGCAGCAGCCGCAGTTGCTGCGAGACCGCCGAGGGCGTCACCAGCAGGGCTTCGGCGACCGCGGTGACGCTGCCGAGTTCTCTCAGTTCCCGCAGGATCCGCAGTTGTCGTGCATCCACCTCAATAGTGTAGGTCTGCTACAGCATAGTTTCAGAGGTTGGTACTGGGCTTCAGTTACCTGGTCGGGCAGCGTGTGGCGCATGCGTGATGCCCGCCGTACCGACCTGGTACTTCTCCTTGTTGCGATCGTCTGGGGTTCCAGCTACCTGTCGGCGAAGACGGCCACCGCCGCTCTGCCGGTCCTCGTGGTGCTGTTCGCCCGGTATGCCATCTCGGCAATCGCCTGCCTCGCTCTGGTCGCCTCACGTGGGACGTCCCGCCGCTGGACCCCCCACGAGCTCCGCGCGGGGGCGCTGCTGGGCGTCACGCAGGCGGCGGTCCTGGTGCTGGAGACCTACGGGGTGGCACACACCAGCGCCGCCAACGCGGGCCTGATCATCAGCCTGACCATCGTGCTGACACCGCTGCTGGACCGCACCGGTGGCCACGGCCGACTGCCTCTGACGTTCTTCGCGGCTGCCGGTCTGTGCGTCCTGGCCGTGGCGTTCCTTCTGTCCGACACCAGACTGCACACCGTGCGGATCGGGGATCTGCTGATGCTCGCCGCCGCAGCGGTGCGTGCCGGACACGTCGCGCTCGTCGGTCGGCTCTCCGTGGGCCGCACCCTGCGCCCGCTGCACCTGACGGCCGTCCAGACCCTCGTCGGCTCCGCACTCTTTCTGGCACCCGCCGCGGCCAACCTGGGAACGCTGGCGCACAGCGATGCCATGACCTGGGCTCAGCTCGTCTACCTGGCTCTGTTCTGCGGCCTCTTCGCCTTCCTGGCGCAGACATGGGCGGTGCAGCGGACGTCAGCCAGCCGGGCCAGCCTCCTGATGGGCACCGAACCAGTCTGGGCAGTCGCGATCGGAGTTGGTCTCGGCGACGAAAGGCTCACCGTCCTGGCCGCCCTCGGTGCAACGCTCATGATCGCCGGAACTTACTGGGGTCAGGCCATCGAGCGCGCCCACCGCACCCTCATTGCTGCCGACCCACCCCACGACGCCCACCACAGCGGCGCCGCGGCAGAGCCCGTCCATGCACAGGACGGACCGGTGGTCGCGCCTCCCGGACACAAGCTGACGAAGACGTGACCACGGTCCCCGCCCGCCAGACAAAGCCGCCGAGGAACACCCGACCGTGGTAACGTATCAGCTGTTACGCAACGACTGTTATGTATAAGGCGGGCGGATGCCGAGACAGGTGGACCACGAAGAGCGGCGGGAGGCGATCTCCCAAGCTGTATGGCAGGTCGTGTCGGACAGCGGACTGGAGGGCCTGACCCTGCGCGAGGTCGCCGCCGCGGCGGGCTGCACCACGGGGATGGTCACGCACTACTTCGCCGACAAGAAGGCGCTGCTGGCCCATGCCCGCACCGAGATGCACCGTCGGATGGCGGCGCGGATCGACACCCTTCCCGTCGGTGAGAACGCCCGCGACACGCTGTACGCCGTGGCCGAGCAGGCCCTACCCCTGGACGCCGAGCGGCATCTGGAGGCCGTCGTCTGGTCCCAGTTCCTCCTCAGCACCCGCCGTGATCCCGCACTGCTCGCCGAGCACAGCCGGAGCCATGCCTCCTGGATCAGCCGCCTGACCGCTCTGGTGCGGGCCGCCTGCCCGGACCGTCTGGAACCGGCCGACCTCCAAATGCGGGTGCGCGGCCTCGTCGTATGTCTGGACGGGCTCGCCCTGAACGCCGTGACCGACCCGGACGCCTATCCGCCCGACCTCCAGCGACGCGTCCTGGAAACCCAGCTCGACCTGATCCTCGAAGGGAACCAAAGCCTGTGACCTCGCCTGACCCGATCATCATCGCCGTAGCGGCCGACGACTCGAGGCTTCAGCAACTGGTACGCGACCTCGACGCCGACCTCGCGGCGCGTTACCCGGACGAGCCCTGCACCGGCGGCGCTCACATCAGCCCCGGGATCCGCTTCCTGCTCGCCGAAGTCGACGGCCGGCCGGTCGGCTGCTGCGCCGTGCAGCCCTTCCCGTTCCCGGACACCGCCGCCGAGCTGAAGCGCATGTACGTCACGCCAGAGGCGCGCGGGAGGGGCATAGCCGCTCGTCTCCTGGCCGTGGCCGAGCGCACCGCCACCGCTTTCGGCCACACCGAGATACGCCTCGAGACGGCCGTCCACCAGCCCGAGGCCATCGCGCTGTACACCCGTGCCGGCTACGCCCTCATCCCCAACTACCCGCCCTACCAGCACAAGACGCTCAGCCGCTGCTACGCCAAGCCGCTGCTGCTGCCCGAAGCGGGGCCGGAGGACCGGGAGGAGATCACGGCCTTCCTCGTGGGCCAGGGGCTCTCGCCCCAGGACGTCCTGGCTCCCGGCACTCGTTACTGGCTCACCAGGGATGCGGCCGGGACCGCCGCGACCGTGGGCCTGGAGCGGCAGGGTCACTGCGTGCTGCTGCGCAGCGTCGCGGTCCGCCCCGATCTTCGGGGGTGCGGAGCCGCGCGGCGGCTGGTGCAGCGCGTTCTCACGGAAGCGGCCGCACAGGGCGGGCATACGGCGTACTTGTTCTCCACGGTCGCCGGACCGGCGTGGGAACGGCTGGGCTTTCGGCCGGTGCCGGTCGCCGAGGCCGCCGAGGCCCTGTCCGATGCGCCACAGGTCCGTCAGTACCGGGCGACCGGAACTCTGACCGACGAAGCCGCATGGCGCCATGACCTCGTCGATGTCACAACAGGCAAGCTGCCGCCCATGAGTGCTGACCACTCCGCCGTCGATGCCCCGCACACCACTGCGGCCACCGGTAGATGAAAGAGGCCGCTTCCGGGCTTCCGCGCCCTCTCTGGTGGTTGTGGGCGAGCATTCTGATCGGCCGCCTCGGCTGCTTCGTCGCCCCTTTCCTGGTCCTGTATCTGACGGCGGAACGCGGCTACTCGGCGAGCTTCGCCGGACTGGTCGCGGCGCTCTTCGGCGCGGGCGGCGCGGTTGCCTCTGTGGTGGGCGGCATGCTGGCCGACCGAATGGGGCGGCGGACTACCCTGCTGGTCGCGCAGGTGACGGCGGCCGGGCTGACCGCAGCCTGGGTTTCGCGGACCGGCCTCTGCTGATCGCTGTACTCTCGTGCGCGGCCGGCGCGGCGAGCAGCGCCTTCGCAGCCTCGGCGGCAGAGGTCTCAGAAGCGGTGTTGGCGGCACCATGCACCGGTGGGACGGACGATGCTGCCCGGGCTTACTGACAGGCCGTCATGTTCAAGCTGGAAATCAGCTGTGTGCTGCATGCACTTTTCAGGCAAAGCATGAACATGCCAGTCATGCACCACGATCTTGTCCCGAGCGTTGCGGGTGTTTGTGGCACCGGCTCTTGTAGCCGGTCAGCACGTCGACCACTTGCGAAGGGACACGATGAGATCGGCGTAAGAACAGCCCTGATCGGCCTGGTTCTTGCACTCATGCCAGCGCAAGCGCCAGCCGCCGAGTGCCGAGCGTGAGGGGACCGCGACTCCGGAACTGACGCCGCAGTCTGCCGAGCCGATGTTCCGTGCGGCCGCCGCAGGTGACGACTGTGCCAAGCTCAAGGCGGATATCAAGGCTCGCAAGCTCGTGGCCGAGAACGGAAAGACAGCGGCAGCCTCCATAACGCCTGGTGAGTGAAAAGAGCAGTGTCACCGCCCGCCGCATGTCGGTGCTGGCCGACAGGACACCCGTGCCGATGCCGGACTACTACTACGACCTCGCCACCGGAGGCGGCACATGGTGGTACACCCGCACCGATGCCTGCGCCACCTCCGTCTGGACGCTCAACGTCCGCGACCTCAGGACCGGCCCGCTCACGAGGCAGCTGATGTACCTTCAGGCGGACCTGATCTACACCGGAGCTGACGCGCCGTACTGGTCGCACCAGGTGGTGATCGACAAGACCGGCGGATAGGCACAATCGGCGGCACCATCGTCAGTGGAGGCGGTACCTGCACGGGAGACTGCACTCTCGCCGCGGGGACAAAGAGTTGTCGCCAACTTGAAGTCCCAGGTCGAAGGGCTGGTGTGATCGGTGCTCAGGGTGCTCACGCTGGTCATGGGCGGCTGTCTGCGCAGTAGATCGTCCGTCAGCGGTTGATTGTCGGTTCTTCGGTGCTCGAAGCGGTGGCGGACATGAGCTTCCCGACCAGTGGCAGGCGTGACTCCGACGCCGTGGTGTCCGGCCACGGAGCCTCCGCGAAAACCCGTTGGCGGAACCACGGCGGCCACTGCTACGTTTCCGGAAGCCGTGCGAGAGAACGAGGAGGTGGTACCCGTGAACACAGTATCGACATGGGTGCTCCCCTCCGGGGTCACGGTCGGGCGATAGGTCGTCCGGGAGCGCCGTTCAATGGCATTCCTGAAAGGCACGACCATGCACTTCACTTCTGAACAACGCCTTGACGACGGCGTCCTCGAGCGCGAATTCACCCTCGGCGAGATCCCCGGCATCCTGTGGACACCCGCATCCGCACCGGCACCGCTGATCCTGCTCGGTCACCCTCCCCTGGGGCTGCGCAAGATGTACCCCCGACTGGTGGCCCGGGCCCGGCACTCCGCGGCGGAGGGCTTCGCCACGGCCACCATCGAGCTCCCCGGAAGCGGCGACCGGCCCCGTTGGCCCGCCGCCGAGCAGGCCCGCGCCGATCTGCGCCGGGCGATGGAGGCCGGCGAGCCGGTCAGCGACGAAATCATCGACGCACTCATCCTCCCGCTGGTCGAAAAGGCGGTCCCGGAATGGCAGGCCGCCCTGGATGCCCTCCTTTCGCTGCCCGAGATCGGCGGGCCGATCGGGTACTCGGGAGGCGTGATCTCCATCGGGATCCGGCTGGCGGTGGTCGAGCCGCGCATCTCGGCCGCCGGTCTGTTCGCCGGGAGTTTCGTGCCTCGCGCCGTGTTCGAGGAGGCCCGGCAGGTCACCATTCCGCTGCACGTCCTGCTGCAGTGGGACGACGAAGGGAACGACAGGCAGGCCGCCCTGGACCTGTTCGACGCCTTCGGATCCAAGGAGAAGACCCTGCACGCCAACATGGGCGGGCACACCGGTGTCCCGCAGTTCGCGGGGGACGACGCGGCCCAGTTCTTCACCCGATACCTGAAGTGACGCCGGACCGCAGGTCACCAGCAGACGGTAAGCGGTGTCGGCCATGATGCTGCCCATCTAGGGACAGGTCCCGGCCCTCCTCGGCTCTCTACACCACGGGCCCTTGCCAGACTCTGACGCTATCGTCGACTCTCGGCAGGGGCCCGCGCTGCCCAAAGCCATGAACTGCTCGATGTCTGCAGAGCTTCGAGTGCTGCCCAAACTCGTGTACAGGTGCTGTCGGCTCGTGAGCAAAGCCACTCGATCACACCCTTTTCCGGAAAACCCCATCAACGGGCTTCTACGATCTGCGCATGCTGGATCCCGAACTGCTGGAACGGATCACCGCGCGGCGCGTGGAATTGGACGAACTCGAAGAGCAACTGGCCAAGCAGTTGACGGAGACACGGGCCGAGCGGGATGAACTCGCCGTCGCTGAGCGAGTCCTTGAGCGGGTGAGCGAGCAGCTTGCCCAGGAGCGTGCTGAGACCGCGGCGGTGCCGGGGCATGTGGGTGGACAGGCGGTGATGGTGATCCCGCACCGCGCCGCGGGTGTGGAGGAGACTGCGCTCCCACCGGACTATCAGGGGTCTTCAAAGTTGAGCGGTGCGGAGGTGTCCGCGGGCTCGGCGTGTGGTGACGCAGTGAGCCTTTTCCAACCTCGTGCAGGTGAGCGGGTCGAGCCGCGCCGGATGGCGATGGCCTATGTGAAGGCACTGGTGGCGCCGGTCGAGCGTAAGAACGGGGGACAGATCGCCGAGCACGTTGGGCATCCGAGTCCGTACCGGGTCCAGTGGTTCCTGGCCCGCTCGATCTGGTGTGCGGATCAACTCCGTGACGCCTTGCGGTCGTTCGTCGGCCAGTACCGCCTGGGCGCAGCGCCTGCCCCATTCGGCAATCGCGGTCAGGGAGTTGTGCCCGGCGCTGGACATCGCGCCACACCCCCACCGTGAGTAGCGTGGCCAGCTGGTAACGAACACCGCACGGATTGCGTGGATCGGGCACCCGGGCGAAAGCCTCGATCAGACCCTGGAGTACAGCCACCCCTGGCGACGAGACGGGCAGGGGCACCGATCCGGTACGAGGGACGTGGGAGATAATGGAGAAACGAGCACGGCAACCTTGCAGATCATGAAGCGTCGAGAACTCCATGATCGCAAGGTGCCGTGCTCGCTCCGCGTCCTGGGCTGATCCGGCGTCACACGATCAAGCCGGGATGAGGAATTTACTGGTTGCGATGGGCGGATGCGGCCACATCTGCCTTGTGAATCGGCCCCGGCCGGTCGCCCCAGGCGCTCCAGCTACCAGTGCTCTTGTGATAAAAGCGGGAGCGATAGCCATCCCGGCCCCTGAGTTCCTTCAGCCCACTGTGGCTAACCTCATACAGTCCGCTGCCGTTGTACTGGGTTTTGTGATTCGCCCTGATCCCGACTCCGGAACCAACCCCAACCGTACTGTCGTCGGCGGACGACATTGCCGTCCAGTCCGTTCCCATTTGCGAGCGACTCGGAGTTTCGGGAAGCCTCCTGAGGAAGGTGCTGTCCGGATGCATCTGACTGCACTGCTTGTGCGCGATGGGGAACCTGGCCTTGCACAAGTTGATCTGTGTCTCGTTTGCCCCGTCGTGCGGAGTGCCGAGCGTGACAACGTCCTCTACATAGAGACGCGACGGAAAGCCGCTGGTGCCCTTGTTGACGTGGTACAGCGCGGAACGGATCACGAGGCCACCCATGGAATGGGCGACGACATCGACCTTCTTGCCCTGGCTGGTGTAGCTCCTGTAGATGCGGTTGGCGAGCGCCTTGGCCACCGTCGTGATGGACGTTGCACGGGTACCGTTGTACTTGTGGGTGCAGGCGTTCCCCTCGGAATAGTAGCCGAACGTTACCAGCTTTCTGCTGTTCCAGCCCTTGGCCTCGAAATGGCCAATAGCATCTCTCCAGTAACTTTCGCAGTTGGTGTTCGCCGCGCCGTCCGGATCGAATCCGTGAACAAAGATCACGGTGTTGCCTCTGCCGTCGGACCGACTTGGCGCGGCGCTTGCCGGGGCTGCCGCCACGAATGCAATCGCCATGGCGAGAAGCGTGCTGATGAACAGCGTGGCTGACTTTCGAGCTCGTTGCATGACCCTCCCCTTCACAAACTCAGGCTGAACTCGTAGAGATCGGTTCTCGGGATTGCTGTCGAACCTCGAATACATCCGATATTCATCCTCGGGCGTCCCGATTTCGAAGATTACGCGACAGGCTGGCAATGGGCATGTCACGCGAACGCGTGGCACGCGGTCGCTTGGATTGGGGGGTCTTCAAAGTTGAGCGGTGCGGAGGTGTCCGCGGGCTCGGCGTGTGGTGACGCAGTGTGTCCGTAGTCGTTGGTTGTCGGCATTGCGGAAGCCGAACGCGTTGCGAGCGACGAGCTTGATCACGCGGTTGATGCCTTCGCTTTTGGCGTTGCTGTGCCCGGTGTGGATGAACGCTTCGATCTCCGGCCACCAGCGGTCGACGGTGACGGCGAGCTGCCTCACCTCGGGGATGTCGGAGTCCGCGCACCAGCTGAGGAACTTCCAGCGAGCGTGGCCGACTTGATGGCGGTCGGCGCCAGTGCGGGCGCGCGCGAGGAGGTTGCGGAGGTTCTCCTTGGCGATCCACGCCGTCAACAGGGTCTGGCCGATCCTTCCCTCGCCCAGCAGTGCGTTCCACATCGTGGCGAACTGCTCGTCGGTGAGGTCCTCTCGGTTGCGCAGCAGGCGGCGTCTGGCTTTCCACTCCGGGTCACTGGCGCGTCCGCGCCGGCCGCGGGTCGCGGCGGTGGTGCGGCGCCTGACCGTGGACAGCATCTTGTTGGCGCGCTGGACGACGTGGAAGTGATCGACCACGACGGTGGCGTGCGGGAGACCGGTGCGGACGACGGCGCGGTAGGTGGCCGACATGTCGATGGCCACGTACTCGATGCCATTTCTCCAGGCCAGCGGGGTGGTGGCGAGCCAGGCGAGCACATCGGCGACGGTGCGTCCCTCGACCTGGCCGAGCAGGCCGCCGGCGCCGAGTGCGTCGACGAACCCCGTGTGCCACCGATCGCGCGTCAGCATCCATTTGCCCGTGGCGGGGTCCTGTTCCCAGCGCGGCCGTCCGTGCCGGGTCTCGTCGATGCCCAGCACCTTCACCTCGGGCAGCGGCGCCAGGGTGACCTCATGTGTGGCGGTGCGGAAGGCGTCCATCACGGTGGGCCAGGACAGGTGCAGGTCACGGGCGGCCTGGATGACGGTGGAGGCGGCGTCGCGTATCCGCCGCCCATCGGCACCGCGCAGCCGCATGGTGATCCGCGCGCCGGCCGGTAGCTGCGGGATCTGCTCGGTGAAGGACCGGCACGGGCAGCCGGGCTCCCGGCACCACCAGCGGCGTTTGTGCCAGCGGAACTCCAGCCCGCTCTCGCCGTACGGCAGATCGCGGGGCCGGGTCGTCGCGGAGCCCTTCACCCGGGTGGCGAACACCCGCACTCGGGACAGGCCCGTGCCCGCTCATCGGCGGTGATCAGGTGCACCCGGCGGGTGCCGTCCTCCAGCCGCTCCACCCGCGCGACGGCCAGGCCGTCCAGGTCGAGCAGCAACGTCGTATCGTTGTCCAAGCCCGTGGTTTCTGGGTGATCGTTCTGCGTCGAGAACAGAAATGATCACTCATGGCCACGGGCATCCTGCTACCAGGGCAACCTCCACCACCCGTGGTCTTCACGCAACGTGACAGCCAGTCAGTCCACTCGGGATGACACACCGCTCAAGTTCGAAGACCCACTATCAGCGGATCCTCGCGGCCGTGCGGCAGGCTGCCGGGCCGGTCATGGCCCGCCAGGTCGGCGAGATGGTGGGGGTGGATGTCAGCGTGCGGGCCAAGCTGGAGCCGCTGCGCGGAAAGCTGATCAGGATGGTCGACCGCGGCTGGCTGCGGAAACTGCCCGACGGCCGGTTCACTACCCGCCTGTGACCGAGGGCTCCGCCGCCCGCAGCGGCGGGATCGGGGCGTAACCGGGGTGTCCCCGGCGTCCGTTGGGCACTGTGTGAAGAGAACCGAAGAGCACGCCGAGGACACCTGCCAGCTTGTCTACCAGTGCCGCCTGTCGCTGTCCACGCGCACCGTCAACCACCTCGCCGACCTGCTGCGCCGCCACCTCAAGGCGATCCGGTCCAGGTGGCGGATCCTGCCACCAGGGAAGATCGCGGTGATCGTCCTAGCCGTGCTGCGCCACGATCAGCGCCTGGCCGAAATGGCCGGCGGCAACAACATCTCCGAGTCCACCGTCCGCCGCTGGCGCGACGAACTGATCTCCCTGCTCGCCGCGCAGGCCCCACGCCTGGACCGCGCACTGCAGAAGGGTGCCGTGCGGGGCGGGGAGGTCGTCCTGATCGACGGCACCTTCATTCCCACCCAGCGCCGCACGGGAAGGGCCAACCGTCGGAACTATTCCGGCAAACACCGCCGTCACGGCCTGCACTTCCTCGCTCTGACCGACGAAAACGGTCGTCTGATCTGGATATCCGCCGCCCGGCCCGGTAGCACCCACGACATCACCGCCGCCCGCCACGACCACGTCCTGGCCCACCTGCGCGCCGTCGGCCTCAGCGCCCTCGCCAACCTCGGCTTCCGCGGCCTGGACAACGACGTACTCGCCCCGTGATCATCACAGGCTTCGCCGCCGCCCGCGCCCGCAAACTCACCCCCGGCCAGAAGGACGCCAACCGCGTCCTCGCCGTCGGACGCGCACCGGTCGAGCACAGCTTCGCCCACCTCAAGAACTGGCGGACCCTCGCCAAGCTCCGCACCGACCCCACCCACGCCACCCACCTCCTGCGCGCCCTGCTCGTCCTGACCAACCTCGAGATCAACCGCTGACGGACGATCTACTGCGAAGACAGCCGCCCATGACCAGCGTGAGCACCCTGAGCAACGATCACACCAGCCCTTTGACCTGTGACTTCAAGTTGGCGGAGGCCCAAAGACTTCCCCAGCCAAACGGTCACCGATACGGGCCTGACCTACGGCGACATCCTGCCGAAGACAACGGTCAGCGCTGCCGGCGACATTTCGATGTGCGCTGCGACAACGACACCCCGGGCACGTCCGCAGTCGGATGCGTCATTCCGAATTACGCGTCGGCCGACGTGGTCAGCCTCACTGGCCCAACCCGAGCTACGCACGCCACATCCGGGATGCCCAGGCGTCCAGGCTTCCCGGCGCCTATCCGGACGGCCGGCCGCTCCAGCGGCTGACCAGCGCGACGTTGCGCGAATTGCCCGACTGGCTACAGCTGCGACGAATACCCCTTCCGCTCCACCTGGCAGGGAGCCTAAACAGGCACACGGCTGCAACTCAGCCCCTACCCGGGTCGTACCTTCAACTGGTGCCAGATCAGCGGGCTCCCCACTGGCGGCACGGGCCCGAACGGCTGGAGTGCCTGCATGATCCCGGCCGGGCAGAACAGCTGCGCCGGCAGCCTCCTGAACCGCTTCTACATCGACAACCGGGTCATCGAGAAGGACCCGCTCCACGTCTGGATCGTTGGCTGGGGAAGCGCCCCTACCATGCCTGGTATGAGTGAACCCGTCGCACTCGGGTCCGGATGGGTGCGGGTCGAGTACCACGCCTTCCACCTTGCAGATGCAGGACAGTACGACCCGCCTCCGTTCCGCCCGTACAACGGGTTGATCTTCTCCAGGCCGGGCCTGGCGGTCGTGCTGGTGGGAGCCAACAGCGGTGTGGTCAGGATGACCGCTGAGGTGTACGAGCATCCCGTGGTTTGCCTGGATACCGAGGGGTGGGACGAGGTGGTGGACCACAGCGTCGGATCCCTCTCCGGGCACATGCGGGTTGCCCCGCTGATGGACGACCCCCCGGACCTGCCGCTGCTGACCCGGTTCGGCCCTGGCCACTATCGTGTACGCGTCCATGCCCGCGGGCGTGACCGTGCCCACGACGCCCATGTCTCGGAGCCGCTTGAGGACTACCTCCTCCAGATCTGGCCCAGGCAGCACGAACCGGATCTCGTACACAAGCAGAGTGATCAATGCGGGGAAACACGCCGCAGGGACGCGTTGAACCAGCCGCAGGAAACACCTCCACCTCCACCTGAGGACGACTGGAAACGCAAGGCCAGAGCCAGACTGCACCGCCACAACAACTGATCATGCGGGGATGGGGTCCTCACGGCCCCATCCCCGCATGCCCCTCTCCCGCTGACAAAGCCCTGCATGCTCACGTCTCCGAAGCCCCGGCGGGGGAGCCTCGGTATCGGCGTTGCCGGCTCCAGCGCAACGGGCGACGCTTCCCGGATAGTTCCAGGCGACGCCGCCCGCCAGTTGGCCCCAGCCCCGGCGAACTCCTCTCCAGCCCACTCACTCCGCTCAACCGTGGACAGGCCGAGGCCCTCGCGATCGACTCGTCCCGCCGCAGGACCCCGTCGGACGTGTCTATAGGTGATGAGACAGGTGGCGAGGCCGAGGAAGGCCTCGTGGATGTCGTCGCGTCGCTCCCATCGGATACGCAGGCGGCGGAAGCCGTGCAGCCAGGCGATCGTTCTTTCGACGGCATACCGGAAGATGCCCAGGCCGGAACCGTGGGGCTGGCCGCGTTCGGCGATGACCGGGCGGATGCCGCGCTGCCACAGCAGGCGCCGGTACTTGTCGTGGTCGTAGCCGCGGTCGGCGAGCAGCGCGTCGGGCCGGTGTCTGGGTCGGCCGACGGCCCCTGCGACGGCGGGGATCTTGTCGAGCAGGGGCAGGAGTTGGGTGACGTCGTTGCGGTTGCCGCCAGTCAGCGACACCGCGAGCGGGATGCCCTGGGCGTCGGTGAGGACGTGGTGCTTGCTGCCCGGTCGCGCACGGTCGACCGGGCTGGGACCGCTTTTGGGCCCCTGTGGGCCGCCCGGACATGGGAGGAGTCGATCACCGCCCGGGACCAGTCCAGCTTCTTCGCCGACCGCAGTCGCTTGAGCAGCACGACATGCGGTTGGTCCCACACGCCGGCCTCGTTCCACGCGGCCAAGCGCCGCCAGCAGGTCATGCCCGAGCCAAAGCCCAGCTCCTGGTGCAGGTACTCCCACTGGATGCCGGTGTGCAGCACGAACAGGATGCCGCACAGGGCCTGGCGGTCCGGCACCCTCGGCCGTCCTTCGACCAGCTTCGGACCCGGCTTGGGTAGCAACGGCTCGATCAGCGCCCACAGTTCATCCGACACATCCCACGGTCGCGACTGATGTTTCCGCACGGCCAGACCAACGAGCGGACAAACCAACAGTCACATGATCAACCACTTCTGTTAGGGCCTCTAAGTTGCCCGCCGGGCCGGCGGGCACACTACGCACATGCAGATCCCCGCCGAAGCTGTTGCCGCCACCGCGCTGATCGAGGTCATAAGGATCTCCGCCCTCCCGACCAAGCGGGGCGTCCCATACCCCGGCACGACGGTCGCCCACTGGGCCGGTAGCGAGGCCGCCGACGCCCTGACCTTGATCGAGAGCCTGCCCGGCAGCGAACAGCACCGCTGCGGCTTCTCGCCAGGATGGAGCGTCCGAGCATACGAGGACTCTCTCGACCTGGTGCTGTTTGAGGCGGCGTTCTGCTTCAGGTGTCACGAGGTCCGCATGCACGGAACGGCCGTGCCGCCCACGCTGGCCACGCAGTTCTTCGACGCGGACACCCCGCCGGGCCAGACACTCCTGGCCCTCTTCCGCTCGACGACCCCCTAGCTGGCTGACCGCATGAGCGGGCTTGTGCAGCCCTTAGCCGTTCAACTTCTCGAGCATCACCGCAGTTCAGAGGCTTCCGAACTCAGCGCTCCAGTTGGCCAAACGGGCCAACTGCCGGTAGCCGGGTCACGTTGCCGTGACCGGCTACCCGACCACAACAGCGATCGATGGCCACTGGCAAAGTTGCTTGGCCGGCCAACACCTTCCGATCAGTTGAGGTGCGCCCGCCACCCAGGCAGTGCGATTCCGGCTGCGTTGGGGGTCCAGGGCCATCTGCTCGATGAAGCGCAGTTCGTAGTCGTGCTCCCCCGCCCAGACCAGTGGGCCGGGGCAGCCGTCGGCCAGCCCTGGAAGCAGAGCCGGTCGAGACCCCGGATCAGCTGGTCGATGAAGGCGAGCTGATCACGGTGAAGGTCGCCGAGGTCGACCTCCAGCGTCACCTCCGCGGCCAAGCGGTTGCATCCGGGCACCTGGACGCCTACCTCGCCTACATGCTCATCACCCTGGTCGCCGTCCTCGCCCTCGTGACGGCCCTGGCATGACACCGGTACGCCCAGTACGAGAGGAGAGCGCCGCGATGCCCGCATCCCCGTTCCACAGGATCCTCGTCGGCTGGGACGCCTCGCCCGCCGCCTGTCACGCTCTGGCCACCGCCCTGACCATCGCCGACGGCAACGGCGTCATCATCGCCCGTGCCGTCCCAGCACACCGAAACCGGCGACGAACAACACAGACGGTGCCAAAGTCCGCCTTGAATGGGGCGAGAACACCGAGATCCCCGACGATCTCCACGCCTCCGCCCGCCACCACGGCTGCGACCTCATCGTCATCGGCCGCCACGGCGAGGACAGCCACCTGCGCACCACCGGCCTCGGCCCGGTCGCCCTCGCCGCTGCGGAGCGCACCCGTCTCCCGGTGCTCCTGGTCAGCCCGCCCACGGCCGGGGATGGCGACTGAGCGTTCCCGGCCCGCCCATTGGCGCCGCACTACTGACCGAATACGGCATCGGCGTACTCCGCGGCCTCTACTGCTGCCACCCGCTGGTGAGGATCCCGCTCGATGGCGGAGCCACCGCATTGAGGAGGGGTGCCGCGTCCCCGGGCATCTCTGCCCGATCCCGGAGCAGCCGGGTGCCCAGCAGGATCATCCGCAGGGCGCGTTCGGTCGCGTCGGTGAGGAACTCGCCGCCACGGCCCAGTGCCTCCGACAGCGAAACGGGGGCGGGCAGGATCGCGCTGTATGCGTCCACACCCGTCGCCCCGACTTCGTGGGCGCCCTCCCCGATGGTGCCGGCCAGAGCGAGCACCGGCCGTCCGAACCGTTTGGCGCGCCGGGCCACTTCGGAGGGGACCTTGCCGCGTGGGGTCTGGTGGTCGAGGGCGCCCTCGGCGGTGATGACGAGGTCGGTGCGGGCCAATCGAGTGTCGAGGTCGAGGTGGTCGAGGAGGACATCGAAACGGGGCAGGAGGCGGGCGCCGAGCGCGGCGAGCCCGGCGCCGAGCCCGCCGGAGGCGCCGGTTCCGGGACCGTGGCAGAGGTCCGTGCCCACATCAAGGTCCCGGGTGAGGACGTCCGCCCAGTGCTCCAGGGCAGCCGCCAGCTCTTCGACCTGGGCAGGGGTCGCGCCCTTCTGAGGGCCGAAGACGCGGGCGACGCCGCGCTCGCCGCACAGCACGTTGCACGGGTTGCAGGCGACCCGCAGATCGACCACCTTCAGGCGCGGGTCCAGGCCGCTCGGGTCGATGCGGCGCAGGCGGATCAACTCCCGCCCACCGGGCGGGAGTTCCCAGCCGTCCGCGTCCAGCAGACGGGCGCCGAGCGCCTGGAGTGCTCCGGCACCCCCGTCGGACGTACCGGAGTCGCCGCAGCCCACCAGGATGCGCCGCGCCCCAGCGTCGAGCGCGGCACGAATCAGCTCGCCGACTCCATACGTCGTGGTGGTGCCCGGATCGCGCATCCTGCGCGGCACCAGCGACAACCCGGCGACGGCCGCCATCTCGACCACGGCCGTGCCGTCGGGCAGCCGCGCGAAGTGGGTGCCGACCGGCTCGCCGACCGGGCCCGTGGCGGGCAGCGCGACGAGCCGGCCGCCGGCCTGGGCGGCCAGGGCCGCCGCCGTGCCCTCGCCGCCGTCCACCAGCGGGATCAGATCGATGTCGGCGTAGGGGACGACACGGCGTACGCCGGTGGCGATGGCCTCTGCCGCCTCTCGTGCGGACAGGGACTCCTTGAAGCCGCTGGGAGCGACAGCGATACGGGACAGCATCATCGAGGGCTCCTTCAGGACTTCAGGACGGGTACGCCGAGCAGTGGCCACACGGCGAGGGCGAAGAGCAGGACCAGCGCGGCGGTGAGCGGCGCCAGGACGGCGGACAGCCGCAGCAGGTCGCGCGGGGTGTAGGTGGGGAGGCCGGGTATGTCGGCGAAGAGCGCGACCGGTTTCGCGGAGGCGGGAAGCGTGTGGCAGAAGCCCGCTGCCGCGGTCGACGCCAGCGCGGCGGCCACGGGGTTGACCCCGGCTACGGCGGCGGCCGCCACGACCAGCGGGACGAGGACGGACGAGCGCGCCGAACGGGACTGCAGGACGAGATGAGCCACCGTACTGATCACGACCACGACCGTCAGGAAGACGGCCGGGGTGACTCCCTTGGGGAGCCCGGAGACCAGCCACTTCGCGGCGCCCGACTCGGCGAGCGCAACGCCCATCGCCATCGTCGCGGCCATGAACAGCAGCAGTGGCCACGGTACGGTCTTCAGCGCTTCCTTCAGACGCACGGTGCCCAGGGCCGGTGAGGAGGCGACGACCGCGCCGATCAACGCGACGACGGCGGGCGACACCCGGTGCAGCGGCTCGCTGCACCACAGCACGACGACCGTGCCGAGCAGCAGCGCGCACCGCGTCTCGGCGGACGACCAAGGACCGGTCACCGGCTGGTCGCTGTGCTCCTGGATCTGCTCGGCGGTGATCCGTACCGGTCCCTTCCGGTCCGTGCGCCCGGTCGTCGTCAACAGCACCACCTCGGCGGCCAGGTGGGAGGACACCACAGCCAGCGGCAGCCCCAGCAGCAGCCACTGGGTGAAGCCGATCCGCTCGCCGGTCGCCTCCCACAGCACCGACGCGGTGATCAGATGCGCACCCGCGCCGATCAGGGTCGCCACCGCCGACAGCAGGATCACGGTCGGGAACAGCAGCGCCAGCATCACGACCAGCCGCCTCCGATCGGCGAGCGCCTTGGCGAGGGCCAGGAACACCGGCAGAGCGAGCGCGGCCCGGCCCGAGGTGGCCGGCACCGCGAACGCCGTGACCACCAGCGCCGCCGTGGTCAGATGCACCAGCTGCCGCACGGTGCGCGCCCCGCCGACCAGAAACGCCGCCGCCCGCCCCGCGAGCCCGGTCCGGGCCACTGCGGCCGCCAGGACGAAGGCGCAGATCAGCAGCCATACTGTCTGGTCGCCGAGCGTCCCGAAGAGTGTCTCGCTGCTGATCACCCCGGTCGCCGTCAGCGCGAGTCCGGCGCCCAGCGCGATGTACGTGTCGTCGATCGGCGTGCCGATCCAGGCACAGGTCGCCAGGGCGAACACGGCGAGAGTGAGGCGCGCTTCCCCGCTCAGGCCGGGGAAGTTGCCGGGCACCGCGAGCAGCGCGCACAGGGACAGCGCCACGCACAGGGCCGCGGTCAGGCGAAGATTCAGGGTCACGCTATTGAGGGTTCACTCGGGTGGTGAGCCTTCGATGAGCCGTACATGAAGGAAACTTCACGCGGCCGCTCGTCATGTCGGCAGCCGGTAACCCATCCCGCGTACCGTCTCCACCTGCTCCGGCCCCAGTTTCTTGCGCAGCGTCCGCACGTAGACGTCCACGATGTTGGACCCGGGGTCGAAGTCGTAGCCCCACACGTGCGACAGGATCTGCTCCCGGGACAGCACCTGCCCCGGATGCCGCAGGAACAGCTCCAGGAGCACGAACTCACGAGCCGTCAGGTCCACCGTCCGCTCCCCGGCCCGCGCCCTGCGAGTGCGCAGGTCCAGGCTCAGCGAGCCGGACCGCAGCACCGTCACCTCCGGCGCCCGGGCCGCCGTACGCAACCGCAGCCGCACCCGAGCGAGAAGTTCCTCGAAGCGGAACGGCTTGGTCATCCAGTCGTCGGCGCCGCCTTCCAGACCAGCCACTGTGTCCCGTACGGAGTCCCGCGCGGTCAGCACGATCACCGGGACGGTGACCCGGGCCTCGCGCAGTTCCCGCAGCACCGTGAAACCGTCCCGGCCCGGCAGCCCGATGTCCAACACCACCAGGTCGAAGCCGCCGGTCAGGGCGTACTCATAGGCCGCGTCGCCGTCGGCCACGACGGTCGTGGTGAAGCCGTTGGCGCGCAGGCCCTTCTCCACGAAGGAGGCGATGCGCTCTTCGTCCTCGACGATGAGAATCCGGTTCACGTGCGCTCCTCTTCCAGTACGAGGACGAAGGTGGCGCCGCCGCCCTCGGTGTCTTCCAGCCGTACGTGTCCGTGGTGGCCCTCGGCGATGGCCTTGACGATCGCGAGGCCGAGCCCGGCCCCCGAGCCGCGGGCGCCGCGCCGGGCGGTCCCGCGCCGGAACCGCTCGAAGATCACGTCGGCGTCCTCGGGCTGCACGCCCGGCCCGGAATCGGCGACGTACAGCTCGATGTGCGAGCCGACGGCGCGGGAGCCTATGCGGATCGACTGCCCGGCGGTCGTGTGCTGCACGGCGTTCTGCGCGAGCTGCACCATCGCCTGCGTGACGCGCTGCGGATCGAGCCGCACCTCGCGGTCGGCGACCTCGGCGAGCTCCCAGCGGCGCTCGCCCAGCGTGCGCGCCTTGACGAAGACGTCGGCGGTGAGCTCGGCGAGCTGCACCGGCTCGGGGGTGACGAAGTCGGGGCGCTCGGCCTTGGCGAGCAGCAGCAGGTCCTCCACGATCCGGCTCATCCGGTCCAGTTCGTCCGTGACCAGGCGCACGGTCTCCGCACGCTCCGCCGGGTCGTCACCCATCAGCTCCAGATGGCCGCGCACGATGGTGATCGGCGTGCGCAACTCGTGGCCCGCGTCGTCGACGAACTCACGCTGGGCCGCGAAGGCGCGCTCCAGACGGTCCAGCATCGCGTTGAACGTCTCGGCGAGGGCGGCGATGTCGTCGTTGCCGCGCACCGGGATGCGCCGGGTGAGGTCGTGCTCGGTGAGATCCGCGGCGGTGGTGCGCACGAGACGGACGGGTTTGAGGATGCGTCCGGCGACCACCCAGCCGATGCCGGTGGTCATCAGCAGTGCGACCCCGGAGATGACGAGAAGGACGCGGAACACCTCATTGGCGCGGGCCTTTTCGCGCCCCGGGTGGACGGCGACGACGAAGGCCGCCTCCGGAGCACTGCCGGAGCGGGCGACGGCGACCTTGGCCCAGCGGATCTCGCCGACGGCGCGGTCCTGAGTGCCGGTGGAGTCCGGGGACGCGAAGATCTCCCGGAGCGCCGAGTCGTCCTGGTGCAGGGGCAGTTTCACCGGAACCTCGCGGTCCTGGACGAGCGTCGCGGGATCCGTGCCCGGGCGTCTCATGAGCCCCATCAGTTCCTCATCGGGATCGGGGTACTGACCCGCCAGGTAGGTCCGCAGCAGCCGCCCCGGATCGGTGAACGGCCGCCCGGTCTCGGGGTCCGCGCTCCGCTCCTCGAAGTTGCTGAACTCGTTCGCCTCCTGGGAGAGCTCCACACTGACCCGGGCGTCGACCTCCCGCAGCAGGATCGAGCGTGTGGTCGTGGCCACCGAGGCGAGCGCGACCGCCATGACGAACAGCAGCCAGAGCAGGATGCGGACCCGGGCCGAGACCCGTCTGCGTACAGCAGCGGGCTCAGCCGTCGTCACGAGGTCCGTCGTCTGCGTCTCCCGTATCACGGTCGTCGTCATCACCGGAGGCATCGTTGTGCACCGGTGGCCGTGACACCACCTCGTCGCTCGGCGTCGGCTTCGTGGGCGTCGCCGAGGGCGATCCACTGTCCAGCTCCACCTTGCGCGGCACCTCTGCCGAACTCGGGCTGTCCGTCAGGACATAGCTGGTCGTGGCGATACCGAGAGGAATCGCCACGACCGCGGCCAGGACGGCGATGCGCTTCGAGAAGACCATGAGGCGATCTTGCGGGCCATACCGCACGGGCACGATGAGCAGAAGATGAAGAACTCTTCATCGGAACATGGTGGCCCAGCCACACCAGGGCCGGACACCGCGCGGGCCGCGCCCTTGACAGCAGCAATCGTGGAGCCCGCCCTGCGGTGACGAATCCAGCCCACTTGCGCGTGAGCGATTCCGTAATGCGACCTGAGCGCCCAGCATCCCGCAGGCCCCCACTGTGACCGCCTGACCTGCGGCCTCGCAATTTTCCGCAAGGTCCACCCCGGATCCGGGCGCAGCCCCTCGGGGGTGTGTTCAGCAGCAGCCGGTCTGGGTGTTGCCGGTCAGGATCTGCTTGATGAGGGGGCGTCCGACCTCGTAGGCGTCGGCAACGGGCAGGACCCTCGCTGCCCTGGGGCTGCGGCTGTTCTCCGGCCCGCTGGCCAATCGCACCCGCTTCTGGTGGCTGGCGATCGCCGGGTACGCCCTGACAGCCGTCTCGGTGCCACTGCTGGGTGTGGCCGGGTGCTCTGGACGGCGTGCGCTCCGGTGATCGCCGACCGCCCGGGGACAGCGGTGCGCTCGTCGGCGAAGGACACGCTGCTGTCGCACGCCACGGCGGCGACGGGGCGTGGCCTGGGCTTCGCCGGGCACGAGGCCATGGACCAGGTGGGAGCCCCTGGTCGGTCCCCTGCTCGTGGCCGGCGTGCTCGCCGCGCCCGGTGTCGCGGTGCTGGGGCTGCTGGTATGGCTGCGGGCCAGGGTGCCGGATCCGGCAGCCGAACGGCAAGCGGCAGCGGCGTGTTCCTCCCCGCCGCCGTACCCGGCCGGAGACGGCCCGGCCTGCCCCGTCTGGAGACTGTCGCGCAGCCGTCGTAGCTCGGCCGCCTCAGGTCGTTCAACTGCAGCCGGGCCGCTTCGGTGCGGGCGTCCGGGTGCGCGGTGAAGGCCAAGTTCAGCGATTGGTACACCATCCACTGGTCGTAGGGCAGCAGTTGCCCTGCACGCGCCCGCACCTGCACCTGCACCTGCACCAGGTCAGTCGGTCGGCGTCAGCTCCCGCAGCCGGTCTCCCCGCAGGCGGCAACCGTCGCACCGGCAGGCTGCCGGCAGCCACCGCATGGTCCACAACCGGGGCCGCGGTATCGGCGCCTGACCGGCAAGCCGGACGCCGATACCGTTCACGTCAGGCCGGCGAGGTGACCGCTCCGCCGAGGTGGCGTGCGAAGAACCGGACCGCGCTGTCGGCCTCGAACCTGGGCAGCTCCTTGTGCCTGCCCGCGTTGGCGTGCAACGTCTTCTCCTTCGAGGCGAAGGCGTCGAACAACGCGAGACCGGATTGGCGTGGGATGTGCTCGTCGTCCCACTGGAGCACGAACTCGATCGGGATGGTGATCTGCGTTCAGACCGAAGTAGCCGACCGGCCCTTCGGCGCCGATCTCCGGAAGTTCCTGGAGGGCGTCCAAGGTCGCCTGCCACTCGGGTACGGCGCGTTCTGCCAGGTGGGCGTTGTAGCGGACGACGATCGGGCCTTCCGGTTCGCCCGCCGCCCTCGCCCGGTACAGCGCGGCGATCTCTTGCTCGTCGTGCGACGTGCGTGGCCGGTCGCCGTGGCCGGGCGCGTCGATGACGGCGACGTGGAAACCGCCGCTGGTCACGAGGCGGTGTGCACGGCCCGTCATCGCCGGCCACTTCTTGTGCGTGCCGCCGCCGTGCCCCATCAGCACCAGGGGCGCGCGATCGGGGCCGGGTGCGGGCGACCAGAGCACGCCGGGGACCTCGCCCACGGTGAAGTCGCGTTCGACCATGCCGTTCGACGACGACTCGCCAGTGAACTGCAGAGAGTGCATAGGTTGTTGCCTTTCGGGAGTGCCTTGTTGTCGAGGCGCTCCCGGCGACACCTACGTCAATCGCCCGACTGTGACGAAGAGAGGGAGCACCCACATGGAAACAGCGTTCATGGGTCTCACCTCCTCGGGCGATGTCACGGTCGGCAGCGAAGCTACCAGTCCGAGCATCACCCCGCCGAACCCTTTTCCCGCCACGTGATCACGACTCCAAGCAGCACACCTGGTCCGCGGTCTTCCGGGCCAGCGCGTTGTTCCCGATCGAGTTGTGCACGCTGAAGCTCACGGCGTCCGAGCGGTAGCGGTCGTCCGACCACTCCACCGGGCGCCCTTCGTGGGTCGTGGTGACCCGGCGAACGCGAAGGAGCGGGCTGGTGCGGCGCACCCTGAGCAGTTCGGCGTCCTGGGCGCCGGCCGCCACCGCGTCGATGACGTGCTCGCCGTATGCGAAGACCAGCCCTGTGTCGTCGTAGAGGCGTTGGGTGATGGACGGGCAGTCCGGCTCGATCGGCTCTACGGTGGGGGAGATCCAGTCGGCGTACACGGTCCGCTCCAGCAATACCGGTTCGCCGTCCAGGGCGCGAACCCGCAGAACGTGCAACACCGGGGCTCCGACGCGCAGTTGCAGGCGTACCGCGTCCTCCTTGGTTGCCGGGCGGTACCCCTGTGCCACCACCCGGCCGGTCGCCTCGCGCCCCATCGCGTGCGCCCACTGAGCGAAGCTGCGCAGCTCGGCGAAGCTCTGGCTGCGGCGGCTGGCCAGGACCACGCGGCGGGCGCCCTGGCGAGAACCGATGAGCCCCTCGGCGGTCAGGGCGGCGACGGCCTGGCGGACGGTGCCGCGGGAGACACCGTAGCGGGCCGCGAGGTCGGTCTCCGAGGGCAGCACACTGCCGACGGTGTACTCCTCGCGGTCGATCTCCCGCCGGAGTTCGTCGGCGATCTCCTCGTGTCGTGCCGCCATGCTTCCCCTCTGCCTAGATCGCTGTGCACAGCGTGAGCAGCCTATCGAGTTCCCAGGGGCATGGGAAATGGTCGGTAAGAATCAGGGAAGTGGAGGTCAGGGTTTCGCCGGAGTTCACGAACGCGACACCAGTGACGGGCCTACTGAGCTCAACTTGTTCAGACAAGTTATCCGCACTGCCTTCCCTCTCGTGCGCCCCCTGGAGAGACCCGTGACTGTGTCCCTGCCGAGAACAGCCGTCCTTGGCGGCTCCCTCGCCGTCGTCGCCGCCCTTGCTCTGAGTGCGTGCGGCGCCGCCCCCGACAACGCGTCCACCACCGCCGACGGCAAGAACGCCGCCACCGCCACTTCCGCCGCCGGCTTCGGCGGCATGGACGCGCTGGTGAAGGCGGCCAAGGCGGAGGGCACGCTGCACGCCATCGCGCTGCCCCGTGACTGGGCCAACTACGGCGCCCTCATCGACGGCTTCGAGAAGAAGTACGGCATCAAGGTCGAGGTCGAGAACCCGGGCGGCTCCAGCCAGGACGAGATCAACGCCGTCACCTCGCGCAAGGGCCAGGACCGTTCGCCGGACGTGCTCGACCTCGGCAGCTCCTTCGCGCTGAGCGCGGCCCAGCAGGGGCTGCTCGCGCCGTACAAGGCGGCGGCCTTCGCCGACATTCCTGCGGAGCAGAAGGACGGGCAGGGGCGCTGGTACAACGACTACGGCGGCTACATCTCCATCGGGTGCGACGCGAAGCGGGTCAAGGAGTGCCCCGAGACCTTCGCCGACCTGCTGAAGCCGCAGTACAAGGGCCAGGTCGCTCTCAACGGCAACCCGACCAAGTCGGGTTCGGCCTTCGCCGGCGTCTGGGCGGCCTCCCTCGCCGAAGGCGGTTCCTTCGACGACATTCAGCCCGGCATCGACTTCTTCGGCAAGCTCAAGAAGAACGGCAACTACACGCCCGTCGAGGCGACCCCGGCCACCGTCGAGAAGGGCGAGACGCCTATCACCATCGACTGGGACTACCTCAACGCCGGTTACGCCGAGGAGTTCAAGTCCAAGGGCGTCGACTGGACGGTGTCGGTGCCGAGCGACGGCAAGTTCTCCCAGTACTACTCCCAGGCCATCAACAAGGACGCCCCGCACCCGGCGGCCGCCCGCCTGTGGGAGGAGTACCTCTACAGCGTCGAGGGCCAGAACCTGTGGCTCAAGGGATACGCCCGCCCGGCCCTGATGCCCGCCATGGAGAAGGCCGGCACCCTCGACAAGACGGCCGCGGCCAAGCTGCCCGAGGTCTCCGGGACGCCCTCTTTCCCGACCGAGGAGCAGCAGAACAAGGCCAAGACGGTCCTCGGGCAGGGCTGGGCGAAGGCCGTCTCCGGATGACGGCCACCCTCACGCGGGTCGACGACACGGTGACCGCCGCTCCGGTGCAGCGGCGGCGCCGTGCCCTCGGCTGGCTCGCCGTCGTCCCGCTGCTCGCCTTCACCGCGCTCGCCTTCGGGCTCCCCGCCCTGGCCATGCTCGACGGCGCCTTCACCGTCAAGGACCCGGCCACGGGCGCCAGTTCGTACACCGTGGAGAACCTGAGCGCCTCGCTGCAGGGCGCGTATCTCACGGCTCTCCTCGGCAGCGTCAAGCTGTCCGCCGTTTCCGCCGCCCTGGGTGCCGTGCTCGGGCTGCCGCTCGCGCAGGCCGTGGTGACCTCCCGGTTCCGGGCGCTGCGCGAGGCCGTGCTCACCGCGTCCGGGGTCCTCGCCAACTTCGGTGGTGTCCCGCTGGCGTTCGCCTTCGTCGCCACGCTCGGCAACGCCGGTGTGCTGACCCGGCACCTGGGTCTGACGGACAAGGGCTGGGACCTTTACAGCTTTTGGGGGCTGGTGCTCGTCTATCTGTACTTCCTGATACCGCTGATGGTGCTCACCATCACCCCGGCCCTGGAGGGGCTGCGCGTGCAGTGGCGCGAGGCCGCGCAGAACAACGGTGCTACCGCGGTGCAGTACTGGCGGCACGTGGCGTTGCCGGTGCTGGCGCCTACGCTGCTGGGCGGGTTCGTGTTGCTGTTCGGCAGCGCTTTCGCCGCGTATGCCACCGCCGCCGCCATGGTGGGCAGCTCCATCCCGCTGGTCACCCTGCAGATCGCCGACGCCCTCTCCGGCAACGTCCTCGTCGGCCAGGAGAACGTGGCACTCGCCCTCAGCCTCGACATGGTCCTCGTCGCGGGCCTGGTCATGGCCGTGTACCTGCCCCTGCAACGACGGAGCGCGCGATGGCTCGCCTGAACCTGTGGCGGTGGGGTGTGCTCGGCCTCGCCGGACTGTACTTCCTGGTGCCGCTGGCCGCGTCCGTGGTCTTCACGGTCGACGTGCCCGGGCAGGGCATCACCTTCGACGCCTACGGTCAGATTTTCTCCACCGACGGCTTCGTCTCCAGCCTGCTGCTCTCGTTGGAGCTCGCCGCCGTCACCATCGCCATCGTGCTGTTGCTGATGGTGCCCGCCATGGTCGCGCTGCGGCTCGGCGCGCCCCGGCTGCGGCCGGTCGTCGAGGTGGTGTGCTCGCTGCCGCTGGTCGTGCCGCCCATCGCGTTCGTCGCCGGCATCGGGACGGTGCTGAAGTGGGGGCCCGAACACCTCTCGCGCACCCCGCTGTTCCAGACCTTCGTCGCCATCCAGAACCCGGACTTCCCGTTCGTCCTCGTCCTGGCCTACGTCGTGATGGCGCTGCCCTTCGTGTACCGCGCCCTGGACGCCGGACTGCGCGCCATCGACGTATCCACCCTCGTCGAGGCCGCCCGCAGCTGCGGGGCCGGCTGGCCGCAGGCGCTCGTCCAGGCCGTCCTGCCCAACCTGCGCGGCGCCCTGCTCAACGCCTCCTTCCTCACGCTGGCCCTGGTGCTCGGCGAGTTCACGGTCGCGCAGCTGCTGGGCTTTACGCCCTTCGCCGTGTGGATCGTGAACGTCAGCGGCTCCAACGCTCAGCTCTCCGTCGCAGTGTCCGTGCTCAGTCTGCTCGTCACCTGGGCCATGCTCCTCGCGCTCACCACAATCGGCGGGCGCTCCCGAACCGCTTCCCGGGGATGAACCATGACCGTCACCACGCTTGAGAAGACGGCCGCCGCTCAGAAGGCGGCTACCGTCGAGTTCCGGGGCCTGCGCCGCGAGTTCGGCACGACCGTCGCCCTGGACGGCCTTGACCTGACCGTGCGGCCGGGGGAGTTCCTGGCCCTGCTCGGTCCGTCCGGCTGCGGCAAGACCACCGCGCTGCGCATGCTCGCCGGGTTCGAACACCCCGATGCCGGCGAGGTGCTGGTCGACGGCGAGGACGTCACCCGCGTCCCGGCCCACCGCCGCGACGCCGGGATGGTCTTCCAGTCGTACAGCCTCTTCCCGCACCTCAGCGCTCTCGACAACGTGGCCTTCGGGCTGCGGATGCGCAAGGTGCCTACGGCCGAACGGCGGGCGCGTGCCGCCGAGTTGCTGGACCTGGTGGGCCTCGCCGACAAGGGCGAACGCTTCCCGCACCAGCTTTCCGGCGGTCAGCAGCAGCGCATCGCTCTGGCCCGCGCCCTCGCCCTGCGCCCACGCGTGCTCCTCCTCGACGAACCGCTGTCGGCACTCGACGCCAAGGTCCGTCTCACCCTGCGCGAGGAGATCCGCCGCCTGCAGCAGGAGCTCGGCATCACCACTCTGTTCGTGACGCACGACCAGGAAGAGGCCCTGTCGATCGCCGACCGGGTCGCCGTCATGCGAGCCGGGAGGCTCGAACAGTGCGCGGCCCCAGCCGAGTTGTACGCACGACCCGCCACCGCCTTCGTCGCCGAGTTCGTCGGCACGATGAGCCGGATTCCCGGGCTTGTGAAGGGCGCTGCGGTCGAAGCGCTCGGGCAGCGGCTGCCGGTCGACGGTGAGGCGCCGGCCGCGACGGAGGTCGATGTGCTGGTGCGGCCGGAGGCGGTGAACGTCTCGGCGGACGTGTCCGGCGACGCACTGGTGGTGGCCACGGCGTTCCTCGGGGCGGCCACGCGGCTGACCGTCCGGCTCACCGACGGAACCGAGGTGAAGGCCGATGTGCCCACGTACGAGGCGGCCGGACTCGGGGCGGGAACCGCCGTACGGCTCTCCCTCCCGCAGCGGCCGGTCCTCGTCGCCGAACGTACGGACTGATCTCCCGCCGCCGCAGCGCACACCGCATCCCCCCACACCTTGTGAGAGAGAGCACCCATGCCCCAACAGCAGCTCCAGGCGGTCCTGTTCGACATGGACGGCACGCTCGTCGACACCGAGCGGCTGTGGTGGCAGGCAGTGGAACAGATCGCGGGCGGACTCGGCAGGCGGCTGACCGAGGCGGACCAGCCGGAGGTGCTCGGACGCCCCGTCGAGCACACCGCCGCCTGGCTCGCCGGAGCCACGGGAACCCCGGTGGCGGAGATCGCCCACGAGCTGCACCGGGAGTTCGCAGACCGCGTCCGCACCGGTATCGTGCCGCGCCCCGGCGCCCTGGAGCTGCTCGACGCCCTGGCCCGTGAGGGCGTACCCACCGCCCTGGTCACGGCATCTGCCCGAGCCGTCGCCGATACCGTGCTCGACGCCCTCGGCGCCGGACGGTTCGCGGTCACCGTCACCGCCGACGACACCGAGCGCGCCAAACCCGCCCCCGATCCCTACCTCACCGCCTGCCGTGCCCTCGGCGTCGACCCGACCCGCTGCGTCGCGGTCGAGGACACTCACACCGGTGCCAGCTCGGCCGAGGCCGCCGGGTGCGCCGTTCTCGTGGTCCCCTCGCTGGCACCGATCGCCGCGGCACCCAGGCGGAGCGTGCTCACCAGCCTCGTCGGGGTCACCCCGGAACACCTGCGCGCCCTGGTCGCGTACGAACTGCGCGTCATGAGCTGGAACCTGTGGCACGGCGGCACGAAGGTCGACGACCACCGGGCCAAGCAACTCAAGGCCATCCTGGAGACCGGCGCCGACATCGTCGGCCTCCAGGAGACGGCAGGTACCGCAGCCCAGGAACTGGCCGAGGCCCTCGGCTGGTACCACCACCGGGCCGGCGAGAACCTCGGCATCATCAGCCGGCACCCCATCGTCGCCCACTTCGGCGACCAGCACGTCGGCTTCTACGGTGCGGCCGGGGTACGGGTCAGGGTCGCTCCGGGCCGGGAGGTCGACATCTGGACGGCCCATCTCGACTACACGCCGTACGGGCCCTACGAGGCAGCCTTCGACGTGCTCCCGGCCGCCGACCTGATCGCCCACGAGGAGGTGCGGCTCGCACAGATGCGGGACGCTCTGCGCAGGATCGCCGCATCGGCCGACGACACCACCCCGGTCGTGCTCGTCGGCGACATGAACAGCCCCTCCCACCTGGACTGGCCGGACGTCGCGTGGCCGGTGACGAAGGCCGCCGAGGAGGCGGGCCTGCGCGACTCCTACCGCGAGGCCCATCCGGATCCGGCGAAGCACCCCGGCCACACCTGGTCGCCGATCCACTCCGTGCACGAGGACGGCAGCGGACGCCCCGAACCACAGGACCGCATCGACTACGTTCTCCACAACGGCGAGGGCCTTCGGGTCCTCGACTCCACGACCTTCGTCAGCGGCACCCCGCGCAGCTGGCCCGACGTCACCGGCAACGACTGGCCCTCGGACCACGCGGCAGTGATCACCACCTTCGCCCTGGACCACGCCGTGGACCGGCTGCGTCCGATCCAGGACCGGTGATCCGACGCAGGGACGGGGCGGAGGGGTCGGCTCCGGGAGTGGGCCGAAAGGCGGACGGAGTGAGGCGGCGGGGGATGGCCAGACCACCACGTCCCCGACGCCGACCGACACCCCACGCCCGCGACCACCCCCACCGACTCGGGATCGGCGTCCCTCTCGACGAGCGCGTCCGTCGCCCACCGCGCCCTCCGCTCCGCCGTCCACCGTGCCTCAGCCGCCGATCACCTCGCGTGCCGACTGGGGTGCGGACGAGTCGCTCAGCCCCGACCCGTTGGAGTGCAACACGGACGTCAAGGTCGGCTTCGTCCGCCATACCGCTGGCGCAACGACTACTCCTGCGCCGAATCGGCGTCGGCCGTGCGGGGCATCTACGCCTACCACATTCGAGGGCCGCAAGGGCGGCATCGACCTGCCGGTGCTCGGCGCCCACACTTACGGCTGGAACCGGGAATCCACGGGCATCGCGGTGCTGGGTGACTACGCCTCCACCGGCGCCTCCAACGCCGCGCTGGCCTCCGTCGCCCGCGTGGCGGCCTGGAAGCTCGGCCAGTACGGCCCCGGAACCGCTCAGCTCACCGCAGGCGCGAGCCAGAAGAACTACGCTGGCACCAGCTTCACCGCGGGCAGCACGTACACGTTCAAGCGGATCTCCGGTCACCGTGACGGTTACAGCACCGAGTGCCCCGGTAACTCCCTCTACGCCCAGCTGCCGACCATCCGCACCTGGGCGGCCGGCCCGGTTCAGGGTCTGAAGGTCACCTCGGTCGCCAGCGCCACTCTGGCGGGCTCGACGTACTGCACGAAGGGCGCCATCACCGCGCGCTGGACGGCCACCACGCCGTCCTCGCTCATCAAGAGCTTCCAGCTGCTGGTCGACGGCAAGACCGTCGCCACCACCTCGGGCACCGCCACCTCCGCCAGTGCAACCCTGGCCCTGGGCAGCCACACCGTCGCCGTGCGGGCCGTGCACCACTCCGAAGCTGTCGCTGCGCAGCGGCACCGTCAACACCACCGCCGTGCCGGTCACGCTCGGTGAGAAGGCCGCGGACAACGCCCCTCTGCGCTACGTGAAGCTGCTCTCGCCCACCACGGCCACCTACGGCCCGCCCACCACCAGCGACAGCAAGACCGCCAAGTCCGGCACCGCCACCACCTGGTCGATGCGGGCCTACGACTACGCCGGCAACTACTGAAGTCCTCCACGACCCTGTACCGGCAGGCGATCTGGACCAAGACCTGGTCGAGCAGCGCCAAGCACACCGTCAAGATCGTCGTGGTCGGCACCAGCGGCCGTCCGACCATCACCACCGACGGCCTTGTGTACATCAAGTAGCCCTTCCCTTCGGTAAGAGCAGCCCAGAACCTGGCGGGACCCGACTGCAGTCGGGCCCCGCTTGTTGCGACTCGGTGACGCGACACCTGTGTGGATGCGAGCCACCTCGGCAGGACGGTGCCGTTCGATGCCTTGGGCGGCGGCTGGCGTGCTGGCCTGTGTGCCCTGCCGTCGCCTACGTGCGGTGCCCAGGTGAGGTGGGCGGTTGTCGCCCCGGCCCTGTGCTCGAATTGCGGGCGGTGCCGGGCTGAACGAGACTGAAACGTGGTGGGTGAGTGCCCGCCTCGACGGTGTTGATTCGAAGCGCACACGGGTCCACGCACGCCTCCGGGGGGTCCGCTCGGACGTCGCGCGTCCCATCCGTCCGCGAGGTCACGATCTTTCCGGTTCTCCCAATGGGGTGTTCAGCCATGGGCGGTATCGACGGAACGGCTCTCCAGAGCCTGCGCGAGGCACTGCGGGGATCTGTCCTCGCTCCCCAGAACCCGGGCTATGACGAGGCCCGAAGCATCTACAACGCCATGATCGACCGGCGGCCCGCCGCCATCGCGCAGTGTGTCGACGCCGCGGACGTGAAGGCCACGATCGCCTTCGCCCAGGACGCCGGCGTGGAGCTCGCGGTGCGCGGCGGCGGCCACAGCGGGCCGGGTCTGTGCCTGGTCGACGACGGGCTGGTGCTCGACCTGTCACCGATGCGCTGGGTGCGCGTGGACCCGGCGACGAGCACCGTGCGGGTGGGCGGCGGCAGTCAGCTCGGTGACGTGGACCACGCAACCCACGCATTCGGCCTCGGCGTGCCGGCCGGCATCATGTCGACCACCGGGGTGGGCGGCCTCACCCTGGGCGGCGGCCACGGTCATCTCACCCGCAAGTACGCACTGACGATCGACAGCCTGCTGTCCGCCGACGTCGTCCTCGCCGACGGCACCTTCGTCACCGCATCGGAGAAGGACCACCCGGACCTGTTCTGGGCACTGCGGGGAGGCGGCGGGAACTTCGGCGTGATCACATCGTTCAACTTCCGCCTGCATCCGGTGCACACGGTCGGGGTCGCGGTGACGGTGTGGCCCATCGACCGCACCGGGGAGGTGCTGCGCTGGTACCGGGAGTTCCTGCCCGCTGCACCGGAGGACCTCAGCGGCTTCTTCGCCGTGCTCGTCGTGCCGCCCGGGCCACCGTTCCCGGAGCCGATCCACGGGCAGAAGGTGTGCGGCGTGGTGTGGTGCTACACCGGTGACCTCGAAGCCAACCGCCTGGAGGAGATGCTGTCCGCGGTGAACGAACCGGCGCCGCCCGCCTTCCACTTCACGACCCCCATGCCCTACCCCGGCCTGCAGACCATGTTCGACGAACTGATCCCCAAGGGACTGCAGTGGTACTGGCGCGGCGACTTCTTCGACAGCATCTCCGACGCCGCGATCGAGGTGCACCAGCGGTACGGGGAGAACATCCCCACCGATCTGTCGACGATGCACCTGTACCCGGTGGACGGGGCGGCCCACCGGGTAAGTGCCGACGACACGGCGTGGGCGTACCGGGACGCCGTCTGGTCGGGCGTGATCGGCGGAATCGACCCCGACCCCGCCAACGCCGACGTGATCCGGCAGTGGTGCGTCGATTACTGGACCGATCTGCACCCGCACTCCATGGGCGGCTCCTACATCAACTTCCTGGGAGAGCAGGAGGGCCCGGAGCGAGTGAGAAGCACTTACCGCGGCAACTACGACAGGCTGGCGTCGGTCAAGCGCGCCTACGACCCGGACAACTTCTTCCGCGCCAACCAGAACATCCCGCCGTCAGCCGCATGATGCCGGGTCCATGCCCCGCGACCGGTCCGAACCGGCGCCGCCCGCTGAGCTGCGAGCGGTTCACACGCTCGGGGTGCTGCCTCCGGCGCGTGTCCTGCGGCGGTGCAGGGCGAACCCGGCAGTTGCCGCACCCGCGGTCAGAAGCCCTGCGGCGAGGGTGATGGGCAGGGCCGGGGATGCGGGGCTGCTGTCGGCGACGTTCTGGGCCTTGAGGTCTTGGACGTACGGCGGGTACGCGGCCTGGGTGGAGGCGGACGCCGGCGTCTGGGCACAGTGCGGGATCTTCTTCACCGACTTGACCGAGCCGTCCGAGTTGAGCAGCACCTGCCGGTTGTTGGGGTGCCGGAAGTCGAACATGTGGGTGAGGGTGCCGGCGCGGCGGTCGAAGGAGGCGTCGCCGATGCGGCCGGTGTGCCAGTTGTCCTCGATGAACTGGGTGATCGACGCCTGCTCGGTGGGAGTGCGGTCGACCGAATTGACCTTGCTGTAGGGGGAGATGACCAGCAGCGGCTGGCGGGTGCCGGGGCCGCAGCGGTCCGCGTAGCCGCCCGCGGCAGCCGGGCCGGCCTGGCAGGCGGGGCTGTCGAGGGCCTTGCCGTTGGAGCCGACGGTGGAGTCCTTCGAGCCGTTGAGCACCTTCGAGGTGACGTGGTCGTACCAGCCGTCGGAGTCGTCGTAGGCGACCACGACGGCGGTGGACTTCCACTCGGGGGACTGCTGCAGGGCGTTGATCTCCTTGACGAGGAAGTGCTGCTCGTCGACCGGGTCGGAGTAACCGGCGTGGCCGTCCTGGTACTCGGCGGCCTTGAGGAAGCTGACCGCGGGGAGGTGGCCGGTCTTGAGGGCGGCGTCGAAGTCGGCCAGGTCGTAGTTGTGGTTGGCGCGGCCGTTGTGCCCGATCTCGGCGATGTTCTTCGGGGCGAGGTGGTGTGGGTTGGCCGTGGACTTGTAGTACTCGAAGGGCGAGTGGTGGGGGCTGTAGTCCTCCACCGCCGCGCCGCCGACGTTGGTGTGTGCGGTGCCTCCGCACTCGGCGTAGTCGCCCTGCTTACCGTCCCACGGGGTGCTGGGCCGGAAGCCGCCCTGGAACCAACCCCACGTCACGCCCTTGGCGTTGAGCAGGTCGCCGATGTTCCTGCCCTGCATCGCGGCGAGCGCGTTGGTGCTGGTGTGGTCCTTGTCGGAGCAGTCGTCGTAGGCGGGGTCGGGGTCGTTGGTGACCGTGCCGACGCCCTGGGAGTTCGGGGAGACGACGGTGTACGAGTCAGGGGTCTTGGTCTGCTTCGGGTTTTCGGTGCCGGAGGCGGGGTCGACGGAGATGACGCCGTGGGTCTGGCCGGAGACCAGGCTGAGGGCGCCGGGGGTGGAGGGGCCGTAGACCGAGCTGAAGGACCTCTCGTTGAGGGTGTAGTGCTGGGCGTAGTTCCACAGGGCGGTGACGGTGTTGCCGTCGTAGTAGTCCATCACCAGGCCGGGTTCGCCGAACAGGCCGGTGCACTTGCTGACTTCGGTGTTCTCGACGTACTTGTCGGCCTTGCCGCCGTCGGCCGCGTACTGCTCGGGGCCGTAGGAGTGGTTCTGGTCGCAGGTCATGGCCTGTGAGCCGGAAAGCCGCTTGGGGGCGTACAGGTTCGGGTTCTTCGTCAGCAGCCCGGCGGTGCGGAGGTTGTCGGTCTTCGGGGTGTGGGCCGCGGCCTTGAACGTGGTGCCGTCGGTGTTGGCGGCCTGGGGGTACGTGGCGAAGTAGTGGTCGAATGACACGTTCTCGTCGTAGATCACCACCACGTGCTTGATCGGCGTCGCCGTGCGCGTGCCCAAGAGGCCGTGACCGCCGTGCGCCGAGGCTGCCGACGCGGGGACGGCGCCGCTCGCGGTCGCCAGGGCGGCGGCGCCGAGCAGAGCGCCCACGCGAGCCAACCGGCGTCGCGTGCCTGGGATTCTTCCTGTGCCGATCATGCTGTCTCGCCTTCCGAGAGCACTGAGTTCCGCTGCCACGACGTAGGTGGCCATGGCGTCTACCACGGGATCTTGGGCAATCGTGGCGGCGGGGCGGGGGAGCGGCAACGACGGGCGAGAGAACGTTCGGTCAGGAAATCCTCATGGTCTTTTTGGCTGTTCTTGACCGGTATGGGTCGGCGAGATCAGGCCATCATGCCGCGTCCCAGCCAGTCGGATGTGTCCCTGACACCGGGCAGGGCGAAGAAGTAGCCGCCGCCGAACGGGGTGATGTAGTCGACCAGCGGTTCGCCGGCCAGCCGTTTCTGCAAGGTCTCGAACTGCCGGGCCAGGTCCTGCTGGTAGCAGCAGAACAGCAGGCCCATGTCGAGGTTGCCGTTGCTGTCCATGCCGAGGTCGTAGTTGTAGGCGCGGCGCAGGATGCGCTGGTCGTCGGTGGCGGGGGTGCGCGGGTTGGCCAGCCGGATGTGGCTGTCCAGTGGGATCACGTCGCCCTTGGGGTCCTGGGGGTAGTTGGGGGTGTCGGCCTCGTGGCGGCCGTCCAGGGGCGCGCCGGTGTCGCGGGCGCGGCCGAACATCCGCTCCTGCTCGGTGATTGAGACCCGGTCCCAGAACTCCACCAGCATGCGGATGAGACGTACGACCTGGTAGCTGCCGCCGGTCGCCCAGTCCGGCTCGCCGCTGTCCCTGCCCACCCACACGAGGCGGTTCATCTCGCGGGCGTCGCGCACGTCGGGGTTGGCGGTGCCGTCCTTGAAGCCCATGTGGTTGCGCGGGGTGCCGGAGGGGCGGGGCGGGCTGATGAAGCCGTCCATGCGCCAGCGCACCTGCATGCCGCCGCGGGTGTGCCGGGTGACGTCGCGCAGGGCGTGCAGCACCGTGTCCGGGTTGGCGGCGCAGAACTGCACGCTCAGATCGCCGTGGCACCAGGCGGCGTTGAGGTCGTCGTCGGGGAATGAGGGCATGGCGGTGAGCCGGTGCGGCCTTCGGTTCGCGAGGCCGTAGCGGTCGTCGAAGAGGGAGGCGCCGACGCCGACAGTGACGGTCAGATGGTCGGCCGGGATGGTCGTGCCGAGGGTGCCGGAGTCGGTCGGGGGAGCAGTGATGCCGAGCGAGTCCGGGCTGCCGCCGGTGGTGAGGAAGCGGGCCCGGTCGGTGAGGGTACACAGCAGGTCGGTCAGTTCGTCGCGGCTTTCGGCGGTGGCGTCGAAGGACAGGAAGGCGGTGGCGCGTTGGGCCGGGGTGGTGATCCCGGCCTGGTGCATGCCGTGGAAGGGCACACGTCTGCTCGCCTGGTCCGGTGCGGCGGCGGAGGCGGCGCCGTGGTCGGCGGCCACGAGTCCGGTGCCGGCCACGGCTGCCGCGCTCGCCAGGAAGCCCCGGCGGCCGACCTTGTACACCGGGTTCACGCGGTCCTCCGTACGTCGGTGAGGGCGGCCACATCAGCGAGCCGCTCGACCAGTTCGCTCAGGTCCGCGTCGACCTTCTCCCGCTGCGTGCGGGTGAGTTCGGCCAGCGGGGTCCAGCGGCCGTTGTGGTCGAAGCCGTCGAGCGTGTGCTGGGTGCGGTCCACCCAGGTGTCGAGGCCGGGCAGGCCGGTGTCGCGGGTCTTGAGCAGCGGGCGCAGGTACCCGAGCAGCACCCGGGTGCCGTCGAGGTTGGCGCGGGCGGTGGCCAGGTTGGTGCCGCTGCCGTAGTCGGTGCGGCCGGTCAGCTCGAACTGCACGGTGTTCTCCAGGATTTCGTGCGCGCGCAGGCCGACGTCGGCCGGGTCCATCCGCTGGGTGGGCCAACTGTCGCGCAGCGCGCGTACGGCCTTGGCGAGCCGGTCGGCCGGGCCGCGCAGGCTGCCGGCCGACTCGCCGTGCCAGAGGCCGTACTCGAGCCGGTGGAACCCGGCGAAGTCCGGGTCGTGGACGCCGCCGGACAGCCCGGCCGTGGTCCCGTTGATCGACGAGTCGGCGTCGCCGAAGGTGCCGTACGCGGCGCCCATCCGCTCGTACACCAGGTGTGCGGGCAGCCAGGCGGCACGGGCGGCGGAGAGGTCGCCGCGGACGACGGCGTCGCGCAGTACGTCGGTCTTCTGCGCCAGCTCGACGGTGCGGGCTTGGATCCATGTCTGGTATGCGAGCGTGGGCGGGATGAGGTCCTGCTGGGAGACGGGAACGGCCGCCGGGCCGCTCTTCACGTCGGCGCCGGTGATGTGCACGGTGGGGCCGGTGACGGCATCCGCGTCGTCGGGCAGGCACTTGAAGGCGAACGAGCCGTCGCCGAGGACCACCGGCATCGGGCGGACGGTGCCCGGGGCGAGCCCCTCGACCTCCCCGTACACCGCGCCCGTCTTCGGGTCGGTCAGATACACCTCGGCCGCCGTACTGGAGGTGTTGCGCAGGTCGAACACTTGGCGGCCCGCAGCGGGGTGCGTCCAGCCGCGTCCGCAGCCGGAGGGGGCGACCTCGACGGTGGTGTGCCGCAGGCCGTCGGGCGCGGTCGGTGCGGGCGTGCCGGCACCGGAGCCTCCGGCCGTCAGCACGCCCGCAGTAATCGCCGCCGCGGCCACCAGGGCGCCGCCCGCGAGCAGCACCATGCGCCGCCGGGTGGCGGGGCCGGGCGGGGGCGGCATGGGGCCGGACACGACGTCGGCGTCAAGGGCGGTTTCGGGCACGCCGGGCCTCCTGGGAGTCGTACGAACGAGGCGGCGCTGACGAGCCTAAGCAGGCCGCAGAGCCGCAACCTCGTTCCTGACCAGGTCCTGACCAGAGGAAAAGCCAGAATTCGTCCGCAGTTCACCCGTTGCCCGATAGTGCCATGGGCTACCCGGTCACCTGGGTGGGGCGGCATTCAGCGGCCCCACCCAGGCGACTCCAATCGGCTCCATTCTGCAGGTGGTCGGTGAAGATCCGGCGACTTGAGGTGGCCCCGGAGAGCGGCGTCATGTGGGACCGCAGGATTGCCTCTGCTGGCGGCTGTGCGGGGCCGGGGTGCGGTCGGTCTGGGACGGGCGACGAGGCCGATTAGGCTGTGCTGAGCGGCTGAGGCGGACCGACAGGGGCCATGTGGATGTCACTGAGCGCGAGCTGACCGATCCTTGGGAAGGCGTTTTGGTCGCTCCTGCCCGCGGCAGCGACATCGGCGTTCTGGTTCTGGCGGGTTCCAGCGGGCGCGTCGAACGGGAGAGAACACACATCCTCGCAGAGCAGGGCATGACTGCCTTGTCGATCCGCTGGTTCGGCGGGCCGGGGCAGTCCCCGGGAATCTGCGAGATCCCCCTGGAGATCTTCACCACCGCCGTCGACTTGCTCCAAGCGAATGGGGCGGAACGCATCGGCATCCTGGGTTACTCAAAGGGGGCTGAGGCAGCTCTGCTTACGGCGGTGCACGATCCGCGCGTGGACGTGGTCATCGCGCTGTCGCCCACGTCTCGCGTCTGGTGCAACATCGGACCAGGCTGTGACGGAGCGCAGCACCCCTATCGATCGTCCTGGACCTGGCGAGAGCAGGCGCTGCCTTTCATTCCGATGGATGATTCGTGGACTCCCGCAGAGCCGGGCAGCGGGCCGGTCGCCATCCGCGGATGGTACGAACGCAGTGAGCTGACCTTCGCGCACCTGCTCCCTCCAGCTGAGATCCCCGTGGACAAGGCTCGGGCTGATCTCCTGCTGGTCGCGGGCGGCGACGACGCGATGTGGCCGTCGCTTCCCTTCGCCGAACAACTGGCCAGGCGCCGGCGCTCAGCCGGGACCACCGTGCGTCTGGTCGCCCGCCACGATGCCGGCCACCGCCTGCGGCTTCCAGGCGAGAGCCCCGCGTCGGCATCCGCGCGATTCCTGTACGGAGGCACGCCCGAAGCTGACGCACTTTTGGGGGCGGCTGCCTGGCCCCACATCCTCAGCATGCTCCGTAGTGATGGCTGACTCTCTCGTGTTGATCGCGTCTGATGTTGAGCGGCCGTTTCTTGCTTCGTCCCGTTGTGCGGGCCAGGCGGTAAGAATCGGTGCCGGTCTCGATCAGGGTGGCGTTGAAGGTGAGCCGGTCCACGATCGCCGCACAGAGCCGTGGATCGGTAAAGGTCTTGGACCAGCCGGTGAACGCCTCGTTGGAGGCGATGGTCTTGCCCAGCTGCTTGTCGTCGGCCGCCTCCACCAGCTCGTTCACCAGGGCGGCGGCGGTCGTGTAACGGACGCGGTAGCCGGCCGTAGCGGCAGCGGTGCCCAAGCCGATCAACAGGTGGGACTTGCCCGTGCCGGAGTCCCCGGTCAGACACAGCGGGTAGCTCTTGGTGATCCAGTCGCAGGTGGCGAGATTCGCACTCGGCCATCAGCAGCTCGGCGAGGAAACCCGCGTAGGAGAGCCCTTCGCGTTCGGCGCGGGCGATGGTGTCTGCCGCCTGGGTCCGCATGGTGGGCAGCCGGACCATACGGCAGGCGGTGTCGATCGCGGCGTCGGACGCTCGGGCGGTCAGGGCGTGATGCGTGCTGGTCATGACGAGTCCATCCGGCGCAGGTGGAGCAGTTCGTCCCATTCCTCCAGGCGGGGCAGCGGGCGGGCGTCTTCGGGCAGGGAGCTGGCCAGGCGGCGCGCGGTGAGGTGGCTGACCTGGGGACCGGACGGCTCGAATGGGTCGGACGGTGCCGGGGCGGCGCTGACGGTGGGGGCCCGGCCGCCGGCCTGCGCGGCCTTGCGGGCCTCCAGCGCGACCGCGTCCTCGCTGCGGGTGCCCAGCGCCACCGCGGCGCGAAGGCCGGCGATCACGTCGGCGTGCTGCTGATGGCGGTGCAGCAGCAGGATCCTGACCAGGGCTTTCGTCTCATCGCTCGCGCCGAGCTGCTGCTTGGCCAGAGCCCAGAACGCCTCGTGCTCGGCGGTGAAGGTGCCCTCGGCGCGGGCCTGGTGCAGCGCCTCGGAGCGGTCCAGGGCGCCGGACTTGCGCAGCAGCACCTCCAGATAATGGTCCAGAACCAAGTGCTCCAGCCCCCGGCCGGCGAGCCGGACGTGGCGAGCGATTTCGCGGCGGTTGTCGAAGACGACCAGCATGTCGCCGCTCAGGTGGACGGTGACCCGCGGCTGGAAAGCCATCGCCGTCTCGAACGGTTCCGGCGGCAGCGGCAGCAGGTGCGGCGCCTCCCGCACCAGACCCCGGTGCACCCCGTACTTCCGCGACAACGCCCGGATCGACAGCCCCAGCTGCCGGCTGTCGCGGCGGATCCGGTCAAACAACTCCTGCTTGGACAAGGACATCCACAGCACGCCGCCCTGGCCAGTCACCCGGAGGCGGGGCCCTCGGTGACGCAGCGGGCATGGTGGCGGGGCCTGCAAACCAGTGTCGGAGGCTTGGCCAGATCAAGCGTGAACACTGCGCCGGTCAGCCAGCCTTCGGACGGCAGTCATAGAGGGTGAACCTCCCATCCGTCCGACGCTTTTCGTATGCGCGTGAAGACAAGCGTGAGCAGTGGCCCTTGACCCAGGTGGTCGTCTGGGTGCTCGGTCGCTGGGTCGTCAGCATTGCGTAGCGGACCTGGTGCTCGCCCACGAGCGTGCTCAGCTGCGCCGCGGTCGGGAAGGGCGTCAGCCCGGTGAAACCGCCCATGACCAGCAGCGGATCGGAGGCGGCCCGCAGCAGGGGCTCGGCGGTGTACGCGGCTTGGGCGGCCAGCAGGTACTTCTCGCCGCTCCGATGGGCCGTCAGATAGGCGAGCAGGGCCTTGTCGCGGGCGCTCGGCGTGGAAAGCCCGGTGGTGATCACGGGTTCGTGGCCGTGCAGGTCGGCGTAGTGGCCGCCGACCGGGCCGGCCAGTGGGGAGGTGGCGGCCCCGGCGTAGAGCGGGTCGATGCTGGACACCGCCCAGGCCGTGGGGAGGACGAGCACGGCGGCGACGCCGGCGGCCAGGCCCCAGGCCCGCTGCCGGGGCCCCGTGCGCGGCCCGCGCTGTGACAGCGCGGCGACGCTGCACAGGGCGAGCATCACGACCACGGGCAGCAGCCAGGTGGTGAAGAGGGTGTGCGCGTCCAGCAGCAGGGCCCAGCCCGAGGTCAGCGCGATTGCCGCGGGCAGTACCGCGCGATGCCAGGCGGCCCGCGGTTCCCGGTACTCCTGCCAGAAGACGGCCAGGCCGCCGCCGCTCAGCGCGGCGAGCGCGGGGGCGATGACGGCGGTGTAGTAGGCGTGGTTGCCGTTGGAGGTACTGAAGACGGCGACGTGCAGGGCCAGCCAGCCGCCCCACAGAAGGAAGCCGGCCCGCGCCAGGTCGCCGCGCGGCTGCCCGGCCCGCCACAGCACGCCCAGCAGCGCCGCCAGCACGGCCAGCGGCAGGAGCCAGGCGATCTGAGGGCCGACGGTGTGGTTGACCAGCATCCCCCACCCGGTGTTGCCGGTGGTGCGGCTGGCGGACGTGCCCGGTACGGCTCCCAGCGCGCCGGGGTCACCGCCGAAGCGGCTGATGCCGTTGTAGCCGAAGACCAGAGTGAAGGGGTTGTTGTTGGTGGTGCCGTCCAGGTAGGGGCGGTCGGCCGGGCGCGTCGCCAGCACCAGCAACAGCCACGAAGAGGAGACCGCCAGCGCGGTGGCGCCCAGCAGGGCCGCCCGCCCGACGCGACGCAACGCCCCGCCCGGGGCCGCCAGCAGGTAGACCGCCACGAAGACCGGCAGCACAAGCCACGCTTGCAGCATCTTCGCCTGGAAGGCCAGGCCGACCCACATGCCGCAGGCCAGCAGCGGCACCAACCGTCCGCTGCGCGCCGCCGTCAGGAGCGACCCGGCGGCCAGCACCAGCAGCAGGGTGAGCAACTCGTCCGGGATGGTGGCCCGGTTGAGCACAGCCGTCGCGGGAGTGGCGATGAGTGCCAGCGCCGCGATCAGGGCGGCCAGCGGCCCGGCCCAGGCGCGCACCGTCCGGTGCAGCACGTAGATGCTGAGCACGCCCTCCATGACGTGCGGCAGCGCCACCGCCCAGGTGTGCGGGCCGAAGAGCCACACCGAGACCGCGTCGGGCCACAAGCCGCCGGGTGTCTTGTCGATGCTGATCGTGCCGCTGGGGTCGAGGCCGCCGAAGAGGAACGCCCGCCGGCTGGTGGCCATGGAGCGGATGGCCGCGCCGTAGTAGGGGTGCACGGCGGCGCGGTTCAGGCCCCAGCCGTAGAGCAGCGCGGCGGCGGCGAGCACGCCGAACAGGCTCGCGCGCTCCCAGCGCGCGGGGGCGTCCCACCCCGCGTCGAGGGCGTCGCTGCGGCGGGAGCGGTCGGCCCTGCGGCGGTGCGCGCCGGTTTCCCGGGCACGGGGAGCGGTGGCCATGATGGGGTCGTCCTTCGTGCGGTGCTGGTCGGCTCGGGGCGGTAGGTACCGCTACAGGCGGCGGGCGGCGCGGAAGCCGTGGGCGTAGAAGTCGGTGCCGTCGAGCAGGGCGTGGCCGGCGAGGTCACCCATGGTGGGGCCGTTGGCGGCGGAGCGGCTCGAGTAGAAGCGGGGGCGGCCCCCGTTGTCGAGGCCCAGGTACGTCCCGCAGTGGTCGATGACGTTCGGCTCGTTCTTGATGATGGCGAAGAAGACCAGATCGCCGGGTTGCAGCACGCCGAGGTCGGTGGGCTGCTGACCCTTGTTGGGAATGAGCAGTTTCCCGGGGCCGTAGGCAGCGATGGCGTAGGCGCGGCGGGGCAGGCCGACGCCCGCGGTATTGGTGTTGTGCATGGGTATGCCCATCCGGTAGCCCCACACCAGACGCTGGAAGCCGGAGCAGTCCACGTCGCCGTAGCGGGCTTTCTCCGGCTCGACGCGGCTGCCGTCCGGGAAGGTCCACGGAATACCGAGGTAGTCGTAGAAGTCGGACTGCTCGTCGTGGTAGCCGAAGTCCAGCGAGGATCCGACACCTGGATTGCGGGGCCCGAAGTGGGCCGTGCCGGCGTAGCGCAGCCCGGCGGAGTCGTGCTTGTCCGGCGCCCCGGCGCTGCTGTACTGGAACGCGACCGCGAAGACGTCCGGGCTGGTGTTGCCGAGCGCCTTGAGGAACCACCCTTTGAACCAGGGGCTCTTCTCCCCGCCCTGCCGCCACTCGCTGGGCAGGACGCGCACCCAGGCGTCCGTGGTGACGGTGGCTGTGGTCGTGCGGGGTTCGCTGAAGGTGCGGGAGGGGCCGGTGAGCACGGCCGTGCGCGCCCCGTCGGTGAAGGTGGCCACGATGCTGCCGTCGGCGTCGCGTACGACGGTGCGGTCCGGGTTGCCGAGCCGCTCGAACCGGTGGTCGCCGGTGCGCCGTCCCTCGGGCACGGAGCCGTCCACTTCGGGGATGTTCGCGCCGGTGCGGTGCTGCCAGGCGTATGCGCCGCCCGCGCCTGCCACAGCGAGGCCGGCGAGGGAGCCGAGGACCTGGCGGCGGGTCAGGCCGCCGTCCTTGCGGTGACTGGACCCGGAGTCGGGATTCATCTCGTCCTCCTGGAGCGTGCGAGGCGGCGGGTCAGGTGGTGGGCACGGCGCCGAGCAGCAGCCCCGCGACGATGATCACGTAGGTGGCCAGGGTCACGGCGGTGGTGGAGAGCACGGTCGCCCCGAAGGGCTGGCGGACGAGCTGGTACGAGATCAGGCCGGGCACGATGAAGCCCAACGTCTGCGAGGTGTACAGCAGCGGGAACTGATGGTTGAGCGCAAGCATCACGGCGGTCTGCATGACCACTGCGCACACGACCACCGCGGCGAAAAGCCGCTTGCCGTAGAGGATCACGTTGCGCTGCAGCAGCCGGGTCGCGCCGTAGGTGAGCGCGGCCACGCCGACCATCATCGCCGCCAGCTGCACATGGGTGACTAGTGTCAGCGCCACCCAGCCGGGGGTGATCATCCCGCCGGGTGAGAGGTTGGTGGTCAGGTAGCACACGAGAGAGAAGACCAGGCCCAGCGCGATTCCCAGCGCGGCGACCTGCGGTGTGAGGTTGGCGGATATCACTGCTGGTTCCTCATCGGCTGGTACGGGTCCGCGAGCCGTCCGGCTCTGGTTCGGACCGGTCGGTGTCCGGGTGCGCGTACGGGCGGTTCAGTCCACGGTGGCCGGGGATGTGGATGCCGTGCGCCGGGGTCTCCAGCGGCGCCACCCAGCTGAAGGGCTCGGGCTCGGGCGGGCTGGCCACCGCGATCTGCAGGGTGTCCTCGCCCAGACGCCCGGGGTTCGGCGCCGGGGTGAGCGGCTCCTCCGAGTCGTCCAGCGGCAGCTCGGCGAGAATTTCCAGCAACAGCTCGCCCTGGCCGTGGATGTTGCCCACCGCCACAAGCGACGAGGCCGGGCCGAGCTCGGCCAGGACGGCCTCGGTCAGCTCCCGCGGGTCACGGCGGTCGCCGCCCAGGTCGATCACCCGGCCGGCGAACGAGGACGGGATGGCGTCCTTGGCGCTCTTGGTCGGATGGCCGATGAGGAAGACCGCGTTCGGGGCCGAGGTCGGGGATGATCGCGCCCATCTGACCGTTGCGTTCCACCCGATCCGGGCGGCAGTTGACGACCACGTTGAGCGGGCGGCGGATCGCACCGAGATCCAACAGCTGACGGACGTTCATCAGCGTCGACTCCGGATCGTTGGCGGCGAAGACGTTGGCGAACCGCAGTCGTTTGCCGTCGTGCGTGCGGTAGCGCTCGACGGAGAGCACGCCCGGGTCCGGCGGCGCGTCCCACATGCCCTTGAGCGCCGTCTTCCGTTCGACACCCAGCAGTTCGGCGACGGCCAGCGCGATGGCCACGTTCTCCTTGAACGTGAACCAGCTGAAGCCCCGCAGTTCCGCGTCGCTGACCGTCTCCGGATCCACCGCGATGAGGCGGCAGTTCCGCTTCTGGGCCTCTTCCCGCAGGATGTGCAGCCGCTCCTTCTCCGCGGTGACGCACACCCCGCCGACCGGCATCGAGCGGGACAGCGAACGGGCGACGTCGTCCAGCGTGGGGCCCATCTCGGCCAGGTGGTCCTCGCGGACGTTGCACAGCACGCCGATGGTGGAGCGGATCAGCTTCTCCTGATTGACCTCCTGCAGCGCGGGCATCACGGCCATGCACTCGATCACCAGTGCGTCCGGCGTGTACGCCGCCGCCCGTCGCACGATGCCGATCTGCTCCACGATGTTGGCCAGACCGAACTTGCGGTAGACCGGCTCCTCGGTGGCGTCCGGGTGGATGAAGCGGGCGGCCGTGCCGGTGGTCTTGGCCACCGTCACCAGCTCGCCTCCGCGCAACGCCCCTGCGCACAGCCGGGTGATGGAGGACTTGCCGCGGATGCCGTTCACCAGGACCCGCACCGGGATCTGATCCAGCGCCGCGTAGTGCCGCCGCTGCTCGATGACACCGGCTGTCAGCAGCACGGCGCTGCTCAGCAGCACCATGATGTAGAGGAAGAGCACTTCAGCCCGCCTTAGTGTTCACTGCGCTGGTGTGTACTCGGCCGTGACCGGCGACGAGGCTTCCGTGCGGGTTACGGCAGGCAATGTCGTCCCCGACCGGGCCTGGTCGGCAAGCGCCTGCCGGATCTGCTCCAGACTGCGAGTGACGGAACCGGTCTCGTCGTGGTTCACCGGGTACAGCACGGTGCGGCGGTCGCCGCCCGCCAACCGCTCGGCGAGTCGCGCCAGGGCTCGCAGGGGTCGCACCACCACGATGTGCACCCAGCTCAGGCAGGCCACCCCCACTGCCAGCCCCAGCAGCCCGGCCAGCATGGTCATCCGTTCGGCCCGGAAGACCGGCAGGCGCAGCGAGGCGGCCGGCTTGGAGGTGACGACCCGCCAGCCCAGGCCCGCGGCCGGACCGGCCTGAGCCAGTGGCGCGGCGGCGGCCACGGACATCGCCCGCGAGACGCCCGAGGAGGTCAGCACCGCGCCGGTTGCGGTGCCGGCGGAGCCGGGCGCCCGGGTGCGGTCGGCGAGCCGCCTCAGCCCTGGGCCGGACAGCGGCTGGAACGCCCGGAAGCCCACGCCGGCGGCCAGTACCTTGTCGTGGCTGTCCGTCAGCCACACACTGCCCAGGCCGGGCTCGGGGAGCCGACCGTCGAGCACCTTCACGTCGATCTCGCCGAAGATCGCCACACCGGGAGCCTTCGCCGTCGCCGCCGGGATGTGCGCGTACGCGGCGATGGCCGGGATCTTTCCGTACGTGTTGACGCTGGTGATGCCGCTGCCGTCCGGGACATGGACGATGGTGCGCAGCGGCGTCTGGCCGACCCGCAGCACGATGGCGCCGGCACGGTCGAGCAGGTAGAGCGAGCGGTACTGGCCGTGGTCGGCCAGCGTCTTCCGCAGCACCTGGCGCTGCTGGGCCGTGCTCTTGCCTTTCAGCGACACGGAGACGTCGACCAGGTCGGTGTACGACTGGTCGAGCGACTGCCGCACCCGGTAGGCCGCGTACTGGGTGCGCGTCTGCTGGCCGGCGACCACGCTCGCGGGCACGGAGGCGGGCGTGTCCACCTGGTTGACGACGAAGAGCATCGGGGCGGCCCAGGCGGTGACCAGCAGAGCGCAGCAGGCCACCAGCGCCCGGGTCCCTGGCCCCCTCGGGGCAAGGATCTCCTCCGGCGTGTCCGTACCGAGCAGTTGTCGCCGCAGGGCCTCCAACGCTCTGCCTGTGCGGCGCGGTTCCCCGTATGCGGGCACCGGTACGGGCCGCGACAGGTCCTCGGAGGCGAGCGGGTGCCGACCGACGGCGCCCCGGGCGAGGCGGGCGGCGGACAGGTGCAGCCGCAGCAGCGGGCGCTGCACGGCGAAGACGAGCAACAGCCAGGTCACCACGGCGATGGCGGCGAGCGCGCCGCCCGTCAGCAGGGCGATCCGCAGATAGTCGGTGGACTGGGCGGTGAGCGGGACGGACTGCGCGGTCACGACCGTCAGGTGGAGCCCGCTGGTGTCGACCGCCGCCCAACCAGCCACGGTGCGCGTGCCGGTGGCGGTGGCGCCGAGCAGGCTGCCGGAGGCGTCGCTCCGCCATCCGGAGGCTCCGGCGGCCCGGGCTGCGGTTCGGGGCAGGGTCCGGTCGGTGCCGGAGGGAGCCTGCCCGCCGGTAGCGGTCGCCAGGACGGTGCCGTCGCCCCCCGCCAACCAAGCGACGCGGCCGCCTCCGTGTACCGCGGGCGCCGGCAGTGGTTCGAGGACCACCACCAGCCAGTGCCTGGTCTGCTGGTGTGTTTGGTCCTGGCTCTGGTCGGCGTTGGCGTCCTGGCTGCGCTCGGGCACCGTGAGCCGGGCGAAGTAGAGGATGCGGGCGCCGGAGACGGCGGTCACGAGCCGCGGCGGGACGGTGGTGCTCTCCGTGTCTGCGGCCAGGTCATCCACGCCGATCCCGGCGAGCGGCACGGTCCCGCCGCTCGCGGCCAGCAGTTGGCCGGTGGCCGGATCGACCAGGGCGGCGCCGCGCACCAGTCGACGCCCGGCGACGACCGCCTTGAGGGCCGTCGCGGGCGCGGTCGTACGGGGCGGGGTGTATGCCTGGGCAGCACGGCGCAGCGTGCTCGCCTCCGCGCTGATGGAGCCCCGGACGGACACGGCAGCATCCGCGGCGATCTGCTGCTCGGCGTCCCGCACCGCAAGCGGCACCTGCTCGCTGGGGATGGAGCCGAGGGCGTAGACGGTGAGTCCGGCGACCGAGAGCAGAAGCACCATCAGGATGGCGACCGGCGGGCGGACGCCACCTACGAGCGGCATGTCGGCGCGGCGGCGAGTGCGGTGTCGTCGCGGCGCCCGGGCGTAGTTGGGCAGGGCGGATCCTCTCACAGCGTCGACAAGCACCTGCAAAAAGCCGACAACGGTCGCTGAACGCACGCAGGTTATTGCGGAATGGTCATCACTTCTTCACTTCCTTGACGTGAAAGCAGTAAGGATCAGGTGGGAACCGAAGTGGGAAGTGGAGATTCGGCTCTTCCGAGGGCTCCTGCATTCCGGCTGGGTCCGTCCTGTTGTTCCGCTGCCGCCCTCCAGGCGAATCCGGTGCCCGTTGGCGGCGTTGGCGGCGTTGGCGGCGTTGGCGGTGCTGGCGTCGGGCCGCCGTGATGGGACGGTGACCGGACTGGGGCTGGGCAGCTTCACCCCGGCCAACAACGCCATGGTCATGGGGGCGATCCCCGCAAGCTCGTCCGGAACCGGCGGCGGCCTGGTCAACATGGCCCGCGGGCTGGGCACCGGGCTGGGCGTGGCGCTGGTGACCTTCGCCCTGCACGTCGGAGGCCGGGCGAGCGGAGGGCGAGAGGCCGCGCTCACCTTGCTGGCCGTCGCGCTGCCGGCCCTCGGCGCGGCCTGTGCCGGTCCCGCCGGGACCCGATCGGGACCTGGGCCGGATGAGGGCCGTGATGAGGCGTGACCCCGCCCTGGCCGTCGTGCCCCGCTGGAGGCGCGACGTGTGGCTGACTGCCGACGTGTGGCTGACTGCCGTCGATCTGGTGGTCACTCTGGGGGTACTGGCCGGCGGACTTGGTCACCCATCACCACTGGCTGGGCGCGCTGGCAGGGGTCTGGCTGGTCCTCACCCTGCGTCAGGGCCTGCTCGTCGTGCGAGCCCGCGATGTGCGCTGCTCGGTGTGAGGCGAGCGGGGAGGACGCGGCGGCTACGCCAACGTCCGCCCCAGATAGCGTCATGCACTGCCACACAACAGTCGCCCACGTCGAGCGCACAGCCACCGCGGAGACCGCATGCCATCCGTCGTACCGCCATCAAGCAGGAGTTTCGTCTTCGTGCCGAATGCCGCACTGCACAACACCCCGAATGCGATACATGGAGCCACAGTGACGACCGACCCCCGGCCGCCGGCTGCCGGCGCCCTGCGTGTGCGTCCGGCATGTCCGCGTTGAGCCGGGCGACGGAGACGGGCTCGCAAGGCCCCGCGGAGGGACTGGCAGCTCGGCTCGCGCCTGCCTCGGCCGGACGAGCACGTGCGCCACAAGAGGCGGCCGACTCGCCCGTCGATCCGTCGTCCCCACGGTTGCCGAACGTGATCGCCCGGCCCGCGGTGGCCGTCAGCCTGTCAGTGACGGGTGTCGTGCTTCTCGCGCTGGTGGGCGCCGGCGCCCCGAACAACCACACGCTCGACGCACGGCTCGGACCGGCCTGGCTGGGCACCATGCCCGGCATCGACTCCACCGTGCTCACCTACGCGGCCCTTGCGCTGTCGTCTCTCGGGCTGGCAGGCATGCTCGCGGCCCGCAGCCGTGGCTGGCGCCCCAGCCCTCGCCGCCTGCTCGCCGTCGGCGCCGCCGCGGTCATGGTCGTCACCAACCTCACTCCCGTCGGATCCTCCGATGCGGCCAGCTATGCCGCCTACGGCCGGATCGCCGCCCTCGGGGGCGATCCGTATGTGATGTCGCCCGCCCAACTCGGCGGCCTCTACGCCCACTTGGTCGGTTCCGCGTGGAAACACACGCCCTCCGTCTACGGTCCCGTCGCCACCTGGCTGCAAGAAGCCGCGGCGCTCGTGGGCGGCGCAAGGGCCGGAACGACGATATGGCTCCTGATGATGGCCAACGGAGCGATGTTCCTGGCCACCGGGTACCTGCTGATGCGCATCGCCGACGACCCCGTCCGGGCGGGCCTGATGTGGGTGGCCAATCCCCTGCTCATCGCGCTGCTCGTCACGGGCGGCCATCTGGACACCTTTGTCGCCGCCTTGGCCGTCTGCGCCGCCGCCGTCCAGTGCGCGACCCTTCGGTCCGGACGGCCGCATCACGATGTCCTTGTCGGTGTCCTCGCCGCTCTTGCCTGTGGCGTGAAGATCAGTGCAGTCCTGGTCGGTGCGGCCCTCGTGTGGGTTCTGATACGGCGGGGCCGCTGGTGGGCGGCTGCGCGGCTTGCTGCGTCCGGCGTGCTGACGCTGCTGGTGCTGTACAGCCCGTACGGGCCGCATGCGATATCGCCCCTGTCGGCGGCCTCCCACATGGTCTCTACGCCCTCACTGTGGGAGGTACTCCAGCCCTTTGAGGCGGCTGCGCTCGGCCATCGGCCGGCGGCTGCCGTCACGGCGGTCATGTGGCCGGCCATGATGCTCGGGCTCGCCTGGTGGCTGCATCGCCGCGTCCCGGCAGACGTATCCCCCAGCTACACGATGCCGTTCGCGCTCACCTTCGCCTGGGTCCTCGTGGCACCCTGGTCCATGCCCTGGTACGCCGCCATCGCCTGGGCGATGGCGGCCCAGTTCCTGCGCGGCCCGCTGCTGCGCTGGCTGGTGCTGACCACGACCGCGCTGGCCATGGCCCATTTCGGCGGAGGCCATGGCTGGAGGTGGTGACCCATCCGGGGCACCTCCGGACCAGATGATGTGCACGGACGGCATTGCGGCGTACTGGTTGGACAGTGACGCAACGTCCCCGGACGCCCAGGAGCCCCAGGTGTGGTGGGTGACCACGGTGTCGATGAAGCCCTGCCCGCTCAGAAAGCGGGGCGGGGCGGTGGCGCAGAACGCGAAGCCGGCCAGGGCCAGCAGGGTGGTCGTGTACGGGGCGGTGCGCACGGTGCGGTAGCGGTCGGGGTGGCGGACGTACAGCCAGACCAGCACGGCTGCGGTGACGATGAAGTGCAGGGTGGCCTAGTAGTAGTTCATCCCCACGATCAGCCAGCTCACCTTGTCGGCCGCGTGGTTGACCGTGAGCTCGACGTTCAGGTGCAGATCGGGTTCGGTGTCCAGGATCAGGTGGGCGCGGTGAGGGCGGCGGTGCGGTGGGCGGACACGGCGTTGCGGGTGAGGGTGTCGGCCCAGTGGAGCAGCGCGGTGAAGGCCAGCTCCACCCATGGCCGGGGCCGCGTGAGCGGACGCAGACGGGAGGGCAGCAGCGGGCCGATGCGCCATCCTGTGTACGGCCGCCCGGCCGTGACCCGCGACGTCTCCGCCGTCCGGGAGGGCCGTCACTACCGCTTCCCGCCGGACGCCTGGGCCGGCTCCGGCACTGTTTCCTCGCCGTCGGTACCCGGGTAGGGCGCGTCGTCGTCCGGGCGCGGACGGCGGGTGGCGATCAGGTACACCAGCGCGCCGGTGAACAGGACCAGGCTGACGTAGTCGTTCAGCCGCAGGCCCAGGAAGTGGTTGGCGTGGTCGATGCGCAGCGCCTCGATCCAGGCCCGCCCGGCGGTGTAGGCGAGCACGTAGCAGGCGAACAGGCGCCCGCGTCGAAGCCGCGTATGCCAGCGGCGGTCGAGGCAGAGCAGGAGCGCCATCACGCCGAGGTTCCACAGCGACTCGTACAGGAAGGTGGGGTGGTACAGGGCAATGTCCGGGCTGTCGGCGGGGCGGTGGGCCGGGTCGATGTACAGCGCCCACGGCAGGTCGGTGGGGCGGCCGTACAACTCCTGGTTGAAGTAGTTGCCCCAGCGGCCGATCGCCTGTGCCAGCACCAGGCCGGGCGCGACGGCGTCGGCGAAGTCGGCGAGCTTGATGCCGCGGCGGCGGCAGCCCAGCCAGGCACCCACCGCGCCGAGCGCCACGGCTCCGGGGATGCCGAGGCCGCCGTCCCAGATGTACAGGGCGCGGATGGGCTGCTTGCCGGCGGTGAAGTACAGCTCCGGGTCGGTGATCACGTGGTAGAGACGGCCGCCCAGGATGCCGAAGGGCACCGCCCAGATCGCGATGTCGGCGATGTCCTCGCGCCGACCGCCTCGTGCCTCCCAGCGGCGGCCGGTCAGCCACACGGCGGTGAAGATGCCGGCCAGGATGCACAGCGCGTACGCGCGGATGGGCACCGGCCCGAGATGCCACACACCCTGGGAGGGGCTGGGCAGGTACGCCAGGTTCATGAGCTCGACCGTTCTGCATGCGCGAGGCCCGGCCCGCGGGCCGGGGAAGACTCGCCCGACAGTACATCGGACACCGAAGTATTCGGTCGTCGGGAGCTTGTCTTCAGCGGGCAGGCGCACTCGGGCAGTCCGGTTAGTCTTGCCGCGTGTCCGCGCAGCCTCGCTCCGAAGTTCCCGCGTCCCGGCCCGCTGCTGAGGCGTCGGGCGCCCGGCAGCTCACCGAGGCCGTCACCCGGCTGCGCCGCGCGCTGCGCGCCTCGATCCGCACCGACTACCCCTGGGAGACCCTCCCCATGGCGCAGGTCGAGCTGCTGCAGGCGCTCGGCGAGCACTCACCGGCCCGGATCAGTGACCTCGCCGCCCGTCAGCGCCTGGCCCCCAGCACCGTCAGCGGCTTGATCGGCCAGATGATCACCGCGGGACTGGTCGTCCGCGAGGTCGACCCCGCCGACCGCCGCGCCTCCGTCGTCACCCTCGCCGAGGCCGGACGCGAACAGCTCGCCGCCTGGACCGCGGCCCATGAACGCCGTATGGATGCCGCACTCGGCGCCCTCGACGAGGGGGCACGCGTGGCCATCGCGGGCGCACTGCCCGCCCTCTTCCAGCTCGCCGAGGAACTGGGCGAGCCGGGCGACGACTCGGCGGCGGGCTGACCCACGGAATCTCACGCCGCCGTTCCGGGCCGCTGCCCGGCGGTCTCGTCCGCAACAGCGGGAGCGAGTGACGCCGCCGCTTGGGGGGGGGTGTGCTCGTGACTGCCTGGCAGATTCTCAAACGCCTGTTGCAGAGCGGCCGGGGCCTGCTCCTCACACTGGTCGTCCTCGACGCACTCGTGGCGTGGGCGGCCGTCGCCTGGCTCATGGCCACCTACCGGGTGGCGGCGGGGGCACCCGCAGTTCTGCTGAACGTCCTGCCGATCACCCACTGGAGCCATCCGGAGTGGAACGCGCGGCGATGCAGGAGGCGGTGAGAAGTCACCCACCGAACACCGTGATTCAGATCTGATCGTCCGTCCCGCCTTCCGCTGGGGCCTGCTGCTGGTGGCCCCAGGGACAACTCCGCGCCCTGCCCAGCAGGCGGACGCCCCCGCCCGAACCGGACGACGACGCCGAGTCCGAGAGCGGCTCCAGCGCCGTCGCTCACCTACGCTCACCTACCGGCGGCCGCTCGTCGCCGTGGCGCGTGGGCCGCGGGCAGACGGTAGGAGCGCGCCACGGCGACGACACACAGCAGGGGCAGCGCCAGCGTGAGTGCCGCTGTGCCGACGAATCGGCCGAGCCGGAAGGGGCCGACGGCACGTGGTGTGATCACGCCCTTGGGGTCGAACAGCACGGTGAGGTGCTCGCCCGCCGAGGTCGTCGTGCCACAGCCCCGGCGTATCCGGACGGAGACGGGAGCCCCGTCCTCCCAGGCGTAGGTGCAGCGGACACCGGAACCGCGGCCGGACGCAGTCTGCTCGGTCTGGACCGCGGTGACGATCACGTCCTGTCGGTGGCCGCGCTCGGTCAGCGCGATCTCCGCCGTCACCCGGGGCAGGAGCACGGACAGCGCCAGACCCGTCAGGACGATGGCGCCCACCAGCACACGACCCGCCCGCACGATGAGCAGATACAACGCGAGCGCCAGGGTGCAGATGGCTCCGGCCTCACCCGCGCTCAGCGCGGCCGGCCCAGCCAGTACGCAGTACACGCTGGAGCCGACGACGAGCACCGTGCCGACGAACGCTACGAACAGGCCCTCGGCTACGGACCAAGTGGATGGGCTGCTGGAGTACCCTGGCGATCTTCCCGGGCCCCGCAGGAAGGAACGGCGGCGTCTGGCGCGTCGTCGCCGACCTGTCATGACCGCCTTCCTCCTCCCGACGTGATGCCCTCGCGGATGGCCGGCGTGTCGTGCGGCGACCTACCCGTGCATATTCTCACCGCACATTTCCCGGCCAACAGGCCCGCCCCGGGCGATGAACGAAGGCTGAGGACTTCCGCATCCCGGCAACGCGTGGCGGCAGGGCCGTCACCGCACCAGGACGATCATGGCCGGACCGGCGCTCCGGATGCCCAGAGCCGGAGGAACTGAGTCCGGAGAGCCCTGTGCTGGGGCGCAGCCTCATCGGACTCAACCGGGCGGCCGCTTCGCAGCCGTCCGGGCAGCAGCCGGAGCGCGACCGGCTCCAGCCCGCACAGCGTCACGGGCTCACCTGGCCGCAGCCGCCCCAGCGTGAGGGCACCACAGCCACTGCCACTGTCGGTGTCCGGGGGCTACGACCGGCTTCAGTTACAGCGACAGCACGCCGGATGTGACCTACCGATACGACGACGCGGGCCGCCGCACCAGCATCACCGGCCGGAGACCGAATCGACGGCAGCCAGGGTGGTGAACTTCCTTGCTCGCCCGGGAGCAGGGGAGGAGGCGGCGGTTTCCGCCAGTTGCCGGGTGCGTGCGGCCGGCGTTGCGCGCCATGGAGCACCCCAGTGAGGCGCGACCGCGCTCGGGGCGTGCCGCGGCGGCCCGGCGGCGTTGTCCGTCGGCGGCGCTCACTCGCCGGTGTCGGGTGATCAGGCAGGGTTCGCCGTATCGGTCTTCCCCTTCAGGTTCGCCACGATCTGTTCCGTCAGTTTCTTCGCGCTCGCGGCGCCGTTGTCGCCGCCGTCCGTGGACAGCACGCTGACGACGGCCGTGCCCACGTGCGTGGCGATCAGCGTGGTGCCGCTCTCCCAGGCGCTGTCGGTGAGCGTGATGGTGTAGGCGTCGTCCCCGAGCCCGGCCGTGGACGTGCCGGTTACCGTCACCTTGGTGTGGGTGTCGGAGTCGGTGTAGCTCGGGCACGCGGCCACGACCTTCGCCAGGGCCTTCATCACGTCTGCCGAGGTCGTACCGCGGTAGACGTCGATCTCCTGGTCGAGTTCGGCGGACGTGTTCTTGTCGATGTAGGAGCTCTGCGCGAACGACACCCCCTCAATACCGGTGAGGTCGATCCAGGCCGTGGCACCGAGGGCGGCGCAGTTCGGCTTGGCGGCGCTCTTGGTGGACGGCTTTTGGTAGGTGCCCCCGGTGTCCCGGGTGAGGCTGGGGTCGGCGGCGAACCCGGACGCGAAGTACGACGCGGGCGCCAGGGCCTTCTTCAGCTGCGTACCCGTCAGCAGTCCGGTGTTGGGGTCCTTGACCTTGGCGGGCTCGGCCGCTGCGGTCGGGCCGTCGGCGGAGTGGGAAGAGCCGGAGGAGCATGCGGCCAGAGCCAGCGGGAGTGCCGCGGCGGCAAGCACCTTGAGGGCGCGGGACGGCAGACGCATCGGAGTCCTTGAGAGAAGAGAGAAGTCGCACAGTGCGCCGCACGGGATCCGGGGCTTCGCATGTGTGGGAAGGCCGGGTACGTCCGGGAGCCGTGCAGGCGGGCCTGGTGATCAGCGGGCCCGGGCGCAGTTTAGAGAACCGCTGGCCACGGACCGGTGTCCGGTTGCTCAAGGCTCGGTCAAAGGATCCGCCGCCTCCTGAAGATTTGCTGTGTCTTGGGTGAGCCTTGTGATGATCGAGAAGCGAGGATTCCCGACCGCGGGAAAGCGGCCGGTCATGGTGCGATCCGCCCCCGGCGCCGTGCGCGTATCGCCGTGCGCCGTTTCAGGGGGCTCGCAACGCGTTTCATCCCGCGGACGTACGTCGCTCGGCGCCGTACGCCGTCGCGCATGAACGCAGGAACACATCAACTGGGGTGGGGATGGCCGGGCATCGGCAGTCGAAGAAGCGCAGGTACATCACGTGGGCGGTGTCGGGAGCGGCCGTCGTCGCAGGTGCCGGTATCGCGGCAGACCTCGATGGCGGCCACGACCTGGCCCGCCCAGAGCACGTACACGGGCCACGCGTTCGACACCTGCGCCGTGCCCCTCCCTGGCCGCGATGAGGGCGTGGCACACGGGCTTCTACGGCGCCGCCGCGGTCTACGTCGGCGGCAGGAACCGCGGCTGCTCCCAGCCCAACCTGACCGCGTCCTGGGTGAGATCGGTCAGCGCGGTCGGCTGCATCCCGATCTACGTCGGCGCCCAGCCGCCCTGCCAGCAGAGCTCCAACCCGGAGAAGCTCACCGCCTCCACCGCCGCCGCCCTCGGAGCGAAGGACGCCACCGACGCGGTGGCCAAGGCATCGGCACTCGGCATGAGCGCCGGCAGCCCGATCTGCCTCGACATGGAGCCCTACGACATCACCAACACGGCGTGCAACAACGCCGTCCTGGCCTACGCACGGACTCGGTGACGACCAACAGCCAGACCTTCCACAACGACCCGGGCGTGAGGGCCAACCCGACCTCCACGATCGCGCAGGCGTTCACCGTGTCGTGCAACACCTCCTTCATCAAGGACGGATTCCACCACAGACCCGAGCATTCCACCGGACGTCCAGGGCGGCGACCAGGCGGCCCAGTTCACCGGTCCGGGAAAGGCGGCAGCCACGCCGATGTTCATGGCGTCCGTGGCGGCGACCGTGCGAAACGCCGGGTTCAAGCAGCCGATCATCCTGCCGGGACAGCACCAGGACACCGTCCCGCGCCAGATCTCCAGTCGTACGGCCGGCTACCTGCAGTCGATGATGCGCAGCGTGGCCACCATCGGCACCGCGGCGCCACGCCTCGGCGGTCTTACGGGCGTGAGCGCCAAGACGGGCACCGCGGAGGAAGGGGACCACACCAACGGTTGGCTTACCGCGTACAACTCCCGCATCGCCGTCGCAGCGCTGGGCGAGGGCGGCAGCTCCGGCGGGACTCCGCCGGATACGTCGTCCGGCAGCTGCTGACCGGGAGCTGTTTCACCGTCAGCGACGACAGTCGTGGTGAGGCACCGCCCGTTCGTGCGCCCTGTCAGGTGACGAACCGTACGTGGGAAGGAAGCAGGCCCTGAACACCTAGCTCCGGAGGTCGTGTCCGCCGCTCTGCCGCTGCTGGTGCTGGCCTGCGCGGTCATACGTCCTTGGGGCTGGCCGGAAGCGGCGGTCGCGGTCCCGGCCGCCGCCTTGGTGATCGCCACCGGGGCGGTCCCGCTGAAGAGTGCGCTGACCGAGGCGGCGCGGCTGGGGCCGGTGATCGGGTTCTTGGCGGCGGTGCTGGTGCTGGCCCAACTGTGCCACGACGAGGGCCTGTTCCACGCCTGCGGGGCCTGGATGGCCCGGGGCGAGGTGGGGCGGCCGCGCCGGTTGCTGGTGCAGGTGTTCGTGGCCGCCTCGGTGATCACGGCGGTGGTGAGCCTGGACGCCACGGTGGTGTTGCTCGTTCCGGTGGTGTTCGTCACTGCCGCCCGGCCCGGCGCCCGGGACGAACCTTCTGGCTTTTACGGCCAGCGGGCTGAGCTTCACCCGATTCGCGTGCGCATGGTGACGAAGAAGGTGTTGTCGTGGCGCTCCAGCTTGGGGCGCTGGTGGGCGTGGAGGGCGTCCTCGACGGCTGGGGGCACCTCCCATGCCCGTTCAGGGCTATGGGGGAGGGTGCGGCGAAGGCACGGGCAACGGTCTGGAGTTGGTCTGCGGTGGGTTCGTGCAGGCCGATCCAGACGAAGCTGCCGGGGGTGGTGCGGGCGGCGTCCATGGCCTGGTCGAGCGGGAGGAGGCCCGGTCGGCGGCGTCCGACTCGTACAGGGCGCAGTCGACGACGGAGGACGGGTGTGGCGGAGTGGTGCGATCCGTCATGTCGGCTCTTTCATGACGGGCACGTGTTGCCGGATGAACTGCCGGTTACCATATTTGCGTGGATGTGCAAACTCAGTCGTGGGATGCGGACGCCGCTGACCGGGCCGTGGCGGTGCTCAAGGCGGTGGCTGACCCCTCCCGATACCGGCTGCTGTGGGCGCTCAGCCGGGAGGAGCTGCCGGTGAGCAGGCTCGCCGAGTTGCTGGGCGCGCATGTCGCGGCGACCTCGCAGCATCTGGCGAAGCTGCGGGCGGCCGGGCTGGTGACCTCCCGGCGTGACGGGACGCGCATCTATTACCGGGCCGCCGGGCGCGTGCGGGGGCTGCTGGAGGAGGCTTCGCTGGTTGCGGGTGGGATCGGTGAGACGGGGACGAGGTCGGGGGACGCACCGCAGGAAGCCGCGGAACTCGCCCAGGAGCAGGCGGTCGGTCCGGCGCGCGCCCGGCGGTTGGCGACCGAGCAGTAAGGGGCCTCAGCGGGACGCGGGACTGCTGTCCTCGTCGAGGTGGTACTCCTGGGGGCCGGCGTCGTAGGAGAACAGCTCGGCGTAGCGGCCCCAGTCGGTGGCGGTCTCCAACTGCTGGTCGACCTGTTCGCTGGTGTAGTGGTGGGCGAGCAGGTCGCGGAAGAGACCGGCCCCTTGGGTGCGGTCGGCCTGCTGGCGCAGGCTGTTGGTGATCAGTTTGATCAGCGGTACGTCCAGGGCCGCGGTGGCGAAGAGGGTCTTGGACTCCTGCACGTCGGCCCCGGCGAAGGCGGTGCCGGTGTCGGTGAGCAGCAGGTCGTTCTCGCTGACCTTGGCCAGGCCGAGGAGTTCGAGGGCGTCGACCAGGGGCAGTACGTCGTCGACGTCCAGCCCGAGATCGTCAGAGAGGTCCACCAGGTTGCAGCGGCCACCGCGGTTGGCGACCATCTCCGCCAGGCCGGAGAGGCTGTCGACGCTGGCGGTGGGCAGCGGGGTGTTGGCCACGGTGCGCTTGTCCAGCTGCACCGCCTCCACGCGTCCGGGCAGTCGGGTGGTGTCCTTGGGGCGGCCGGTCATGATGCCGTAGACGCGGTCGATGAGCTCCGCGAAGGGGGCCGAATCGCGGTCGCGCGGACGGTCCAGGCCGACGTCGATGGTCTCGCGGATGGTGCCGTAGGGGCGGGAGCCGAGGACGACGATGCGGTCGGCCATGAGTACGGCCTCTTCGATGTTGTGGGTGACCAGGACGACGGCGCGGGTGGGGAACTGGCCGGACTCCCACAGCTCCATCAGCTCGCCGCGCAGGTTCTCGGCGGTGAGGACGTCGAGGGCGGAAAAGGGCTCGTCCATCATCAGCACGTCCGGCTCGACCACCAACGCCCGCGCGAAGCCGACGCGCTGGCGCATGCCGCCGGACAGCTCCTTCGGGTACGCCGATTCGAAGCCGTCCAGGCCGATCAGGTCGATGGCCTGCACGGCGGCCTCGGCGCGCTGGTCGGCGGGCACGCCGCGCGCCTCCAGGCCGAGTTCGACGTTCTGCTGCACGGTCAGCCAGGGCAGCAGCGCGAAGGTCTGGAACACCATTGCGGTGCCGGGGTTGGCGCCGTTGAGCGTGGTGCCGCGGTAGGCGATGGTGCCGGAGCTGGCCGGGATGAGCCCGGCCAGGCAGCGCAGGAGCGTGGACTTGCCCGAGCCCGACTTGCCCAGCAGGGCGACGATCTCCCCGGCCCGGACCTCAAGGTCGATGCCTGCCAGGACGGGCAGTTCACCGTCGGCGCCGGCGTAGGACTTGGTGACACCGGTGGCCTCGAGCAGGACCTCGCCGTCGGTGGCGCGCGGCAGCCCGGCGGGGGCGGGGACGGTGGTCTTCTTGCGGAGGAGGGAGGACAGCGCCATGGCAGGCTCCAAGTGGTGAAGCAGAAGCGGGAAGTTCACAGGGCGTAGCGGTTCTCGGCGAGCCGGTACAGGCGGCGCCAGAAGAGCCGGTTGAGGCCGACGACGTACAGGCTCATCACGGCTATCCCGGCGAGCAGGTGCGGATAGTCGCCGCGCTCGGTGGCGTGCGCGATGTAGGCGCCGAGGCCCGTGGCGGTGAGGGTGGTGCCGCCGAAGGTGACGACCTCGGAGACGATCGAGGCGTTCCAGGCGCCGCCGGAGGCAGTGATGCCGCCGGTGACGTACGAGGGGAAGATGCCGGGCAGGATCAGGCGCCGCCACCGCTGCCAGCCGGTGACACCCAGGTCGGCCATGGCCTCCCGCAGGTCAGTGGGAATGGCCATGGCGCCGGCGATGGTGTTGAAGAGGATGTACCACTGGGCGCCCAGCGCCATCAGCAGGATGCCGCCGATGTCGATGGACAGGCCGGTCTTCAGGAAGAACCAGGTGGCCAGCGGGAAGAGGAAGTTGGCCGGGAAGCTGGCCAGGACCTGCACCACCGGCTGGGCGATCCGGGTCAGCCGGGGCGAGAAGCCGATCTTCACGCCGATCGGCACCCAGACCACGGTGGCGACGATCACCAGGGCCACGACCCGGCCCAGGGTGGCCAGCCCCAGCAGCAGCGGTTCGCCGAACACGCCAAGTCCGGTGCGGTCGTTGAGGTAACCCGCGAGGTCGAGCAGGCCCCAAAGGATCAGCCCGCCCGCGACGAGGGCGAAGACGAGGTCACCGGTCCGCTGCCGCGCGCGGTCCACCACGAGTGGACGGTCGTCAGTACCGAAGACCCGGGCTGCCTCGCTCAGCCTTCGGCCCACCGGCCGCACCACGCGGCCGAGCAACTGCGGCCAGTGGGAACGGCGCAGGAAGTTCAGCACCACCGACCGCTGCACTTCGCTGGCCTCGGCCTGCTCGTTCTTGAATTTCTCCGCCCACGCGGTCAGCGGCCGCCAGAACAGGAAGTTCACGCCGATCACCATCACGGTCATGGTCAGGATGGCCCAGCCGACCTTGCCCAGGTCACCGTCGGCGATCGCCGCGCCGGCGTAGGAGCCCACGCCGGGCAGCGTGTAGTTCTGGTTGTTGACGCTGATCGCCTCGGAGACGACCAGGAAGAACCAGCCGCCTCCGAAGCTCATCATGCCGTTCCAGACCAGGCCGATCATCCCGGCGGGGACCTCGACCTTCCAGAACCGCATCCAGCGGGTGAAGCCGAACGACCGAGACAGCTCGTCCAGTTCGCGCGGCAGGGAGGTGAGCGAGTAGTAGAAGCCGAACGTCATGTTCCACGCCTGGGACGTGAAGATCGCGAAGATCGACGCCGCCTCCAGGGCGAGCATCGAGCCGGGGAACATCGCGACCAGCCCGGCGATGGCCACGGTCAGGAAGGCGAGGACCGGCACCGACTGCAGGATGTCCAGCGCCGGGATGAGGATCCGTTCAAGGCGCCGACTCTTGGCGGCGGCGTAGGAGTAGACGAAGGTGAACACGACCGAGAGCGCGAGGGCGGCGAACATGCGCAGCAGCGAGCGCACCGCGTCGTATGGCAGCCGCGCCGGGTCGGTGTCGACGTGGGCGACCTGGCTGGGGGAGAAGCTGACCGTGGTGCTCTGGCCGACGCGCAGCGTCAGATACAGCAGCACCAGGACCGCGGCGGCGACGACCACGTCCACCCAGGTCATCCGTGCCAGGCGGCCTGCCACCCGGGATGGCAGCGAGACCCGCGAGGCGGCAGAACTTGTCGTCCGGAACGACATCACATGAACCTCCGACTGCACGGCCGGCCCGTCAGGAGCAGTGCCCGGCGTGTGCACGTGAGCAGGCAGGGGAAGGGCGATCGAGCAGGCGAGCACGCACGACCGCGACGCACCCGCTCCGTACGGAGAAGGCCGCAGGGAAACGGGTGGTTCAGAGGCTGCCGGTGAGGCAGCGTGTACTGGGAGGGTCCGCGCCCATGGCTGCCTCCGCTCTGTGATGAGGTTCCGGCCCTGCGCGCAGGGTGCGGCGCAGGCTGACCGCAGCAGTGTCTTCTTTGTTGCACCGATATGCAAATACTTGCGATGGCGTCTCACTGGGCGGCCGCCGGGGTCCTGACCAGGCCGGACGCTCCGGGCGACCCACCCGGGGTGCTGCAGGGCAGGGAGGTGTGAATGAGGTATGAAGCCGGTCACCCTCTGGATCGCAGTGCTGGCCTCCGCGGTAATGGCCGCTCCCGGCGCGGTCTGGGCTGCGGGCCTGGGCGCCGCCCGGCAACAGGGCCGGCGCCGGTGGCTGCGGCTGGGCGGCTGGGCGTGCCTGGTCCTGCATCTGGCGGTCCTCGCCTGGCGCACATGCCCCGCATGGCCGATACCGGCGGCCAGGTTGCAGCACTGGCTCTACTGGCCCTGCCCGGCGCCGTGCCGGCCGCCTCGCTCGATACGGCAGCCCGCCTTCCGATCGCAACCGGAGGCGGCCCTCCCGAAGCGCCGCGTCGCACGGCAGCGCAGCAACACCTAGGCTCGTGGACGCCGTTCCGTGGCCCTCACCGACCTCGCCGGGCGAGGTGTCATCCGCCCGGAACCACCGGCGGACCAGCTTCGGTATTTCCTCTGGAGGTTCGGTCATGTCCGAATGGCGAGCACGCGCAGCCCGCGCCGGCAAGTGGGCCCTGAGCCCGACCGGCCACGCGAGCCACGACGAGACGGCCCCGGCACTCGAGCACTCGATGGACCCACGAGCGGAGCCGGAACCTCCGTGCGTGTCGCTGGAGCGCAGCGTGTTGGACGCGGCCGCCTACCGCGAGGGACACCGCATCGACACGCCCGCGTCGCTGGCCGAGACCTACCAGCAGCTCCCCGGGGAGCCGGGCACGATGGCCTGGATCGGGCTGTATCGGCCGACCCCGGAGCAACTGTGGCAGGCCGCGGAGCAGTTCGGACTGCACGAGCTGGCCGTGGAGGACGCCATCGTCGCTCACCAGCGCCCCGAACTGGAACGCTACGGCGACAGAGCGTGATCTTGCTGGTCGGCGCCGGCTGGGGGAAGAAGCCTCAGCGTCCCTACGGAAGTTAACCCCCAGCACCACCCTGAGGACAACGCATCGGAGCGTCAGGGGGAGAGCCGGATGGGCCGATCCTTCATCGCTGGTGAGATGGTCGTCGACCTCCGGCTCCGGGGGCGAAACACCGCGGGCCACAGCCTGAGCGCTGAACACGCAGGCAACCCGCACAGGACGGGGATCATCATGCATGTGCCAGGAAGGCGTCGGCGGAACCTGCTTGTCCTGAGCAGCCTGCGCGCGGTTCTCTTCGCCACGTCGACCGGGACGGCGGCGGCGAGGCCGCCGCAGGCCGATCCGCTCCAGCAGCAGGTGGATGCGGTCCACGACACCGGGGCCGTCGGTGTGTCCGCCGAGGCGACGTCACCGGACACACGTGACAGTGCGCGCGCCGGGACGGCCGAGAGGGGCACCAGGAGGGAGATGCCTCGGAATGGAAGATTCCGGATAGGCGGCGCCACCAAGAGCTTCACCGCCACGGTCGTGCTGCAACTCGTCGGCGAGGGGCGAATTTCCCTGGAGGACACCGTCGAACAGTGGCTGCCGGGAGTGGTCCAGGGCAACGGCAACGACGGCAGGCAGATCACCGTGCGGCAGCTGCTGCAGCACACCAGCGGCATCCGTGACGACGGGCTGGAGATACCCGCGTTGAAAAGCGCGGACGGCTATCAAGCCGAGCGGTTCCGCACCTACACCCCCGAGGAGTTGGTGGGGCTGGCGATGCAGCACCCTCCCATACCCTCCCTGAGCGCCGACTGGTCGTACTCCAACACCAACTACATTCTCGCCGCGATGATCACCCACAAGGTCACCGGCCGGAGTTGGGCACAGGAGGTGAACGACCGGATCATCCGCCCGCTGTGGCTGAGGGACACCAGTATGCCCGGCACCTTCCCGTTCATCCTGGGTCCGCGCGCCCAGGGCTACGCGTTCGGCACCGGCACCGGCGATGGCATCGACGTCACGGTGCTCAATTCGAGTATGGCCGTCGGCTCCGGATCGGTCATCAGTACCGCGCTCGACCTGAACCGGTTCTACGCCGCGCTGCTCGGCGGCCGTCTGCTGGCTCCGGCGCAACTCGACGAGATGACGACCACCGTGCCCGCGCCCGAGCTGGGCGTGAGGTATGGACTCGGTCTGGCCGAGATCCCGTTGTCGTGTGGCGGCAGCTACTTCGGTCACCGGGGCGAACTGCTCGGCTATCTGACCTGGGGTGGCGCCACCCGAGACGGGACCCGGACCGCCGTGGTGTACGTCACCAGTGACGGCGGCCAAGACACCCAGCAGGCCATGATCACACTTGTGGACCAGGAACTGTGCCGGACCCGCTCCTAGGGAGTGTCTCTCCGATCTCTGGCCGTGGGACGCCCCCTTCAGGCCTGGCGCCGGGCTTGCTGAAAGCGGTGACAAGAGGGTCTGTCCGTCGAGGTCGTGGGCCGGGCGAAGTACACAAGTGGAAGGGCTCATACGGGTAGTGCGGATGATCTTCCGCTGGGTAGGGTGATTCGTCGGACCAAACAACTGTCCGCACGCTGCCCTGAAGGCCCTGCGCTTGACCGCCTGTGCTTACCACGCCCCAAGACGTCGCTGCGGCGGGGACGGTGCGCCGCAGGACGAAGGCCTGTTCCTCGACCGCGAGGTAACTCGTGGCGACGGGGCTGGCGACGCGCGTGCCGCCGACGCCGCAGAGGCCAGAGAGTGAGTAGAAAGATGCAACCGACGTTCGTACTGGTTCACGGAGCCTTCGCGAACTCCTTCTCCTCAGCACCGCTCCAGGCCGAACTCGGCCTCCTGGGACACCGTTCGGTCGCCGTCGACCTGCCCGGCCACGGCTTCGGGGCGACCTTCACCCGCGCCTATCAGGCGCCGCAGGATCTGGACGGGCTCGCCACCGCGCCCGGTTCGATCAAGGGTGTCACGCTCGCCGACAACGCTGCGCACCTGATCGGGATCCTGGAACGGGCCAAGCGGAATGGCCCTGTGATCCTTGTCGCCCATAGCCGAGGCGGCGCCACGGCCACGGCCGCGGCCAACGCGCGGCCGGACCTGATCGACCGCATCGTCTATGTCGCGGCCTGGTGCCCGGTCGCTCTCGACGTCGGCGACTACTACGCCGAGCCGGAGATGGCCACGGTCGACGCCGCTTCCCTGGTTTCGGCGATGGCGGGGAACCCAGCCGAACTCGGCCTGCTCCGCGTCAACTTCCGCACTGCGGATCCGGACGTCCTTGCGGCGCTCAAGGCGGCCTTCCTCGCCGACGGCACCGACGAGGAGTTCCTGACCTTCCTGAACACATTCCAGCCTGATGAGAACCTGGACGTCGGCACCTCCACCGACCGGGCGCAGGCCGCGACCTGGGGCCGCGTCCCGAAGACCTTCGTCCGCCTGGCCAACGACGCGAGCATGCCGCTCGCCATGCAGGACCGGCTGATCCGCGAGGGCAACGAGCTGACGCCGGACAACCCGTACGACGTCCGCACTCTCGAGGGCAGCCACCTGAAGTGGCTGGTCGACCCGGCTCCGGCGGCCCGAGTCCTGGATGAACTTGCCACGCTCTTGGCCCCGTCTGTCCGGTCATGATCGGAGCCAGATGAGGAGTGCGGCGGCGGTGATGGTGCCCATGTTGACGTGTCCGCGCTTGATGCCCCTATGGATGTCAAGCAGCTGATCTTGGCTTGTCCGTGCTTGATCGGAGTGTGACGATCGCCTGATAGATCTCGCGTGCGACGTAGCGTTTGAGGCAGCGAATAGCTTCCCGGCGTGTCTTGCCTTCACAGACTCGGCGTTCGACGTAGGCGCGGGTGCGAGTGTCCCAGCGCATCCGGGCCAGGACGATCGTGTAGAGGGCGGAGTTGGCCTGGCGGTCACCGCCGCGGTTGAGTCTGCGGCGCTGGGTCTTGCCGGAGGATGCTTCGACGGGGCTTGCGCCGCAGAGAGCGGCGAAGGACGCCTCGCTGCCCATTCGCTGTGGGGTGTCCCCGGCCGCTGTCAGCAGCGCGGCAGCGGTGTCGGGGCCGACGCCGTAGACATCAAGGAGCCTGGGCGCGCAGGCGCCGATCGCCGCCGTGATCCGCTTGGTGAGGTCGCTGATTTCGTCGGTGAGATGCAGGATGCGCCTGGCCAGGAGACGGAGTGTGTGTCGGGCGGCTGCCTCGGGGCTGGATCCCTCGCCGTGGCTCAGTTCGCTGCAACAGCGGATGAGCTTGGGGTTGCTCAGGCCGGCCAGGGACTCACGAAGGGCGGGGTCTGCGGCGACCAGGATGGCTTTGAGCTGGTTGATGGCCTGCGAACGGGACTTGACCGCGGAGGTCTTGGCCATTTTGAACAACCGGATTGTCTCCACCGGGCCGTTGGCGGTCTTGGCGGCAGCGGTGGCCCGACCGGAGAGGACGGCGTGAGCCGCTGCTGCCGCGTCGATCGCGTCGGTCTTGCCGCGTCGGCGCCGTACGGCTTTGTCCGGCTGGTTGACTTCGGTGACCGTAAGGCCCTCGCTGAGCAGGTAGCGGGTCAGTGCGGCTCCGTAGGAGCCGGTGCACTCCACACCGGCCCGCTGTAAGTGTCCGAAGGAGCGGGCCCAGGACAGGAGCTGGCGGTATCCCTCCCTCGTGGTGGGGAAGGTACGGCTGGCCACCGCTGCTCCGGTACTGGTGACTACAGCGGCTGCGTGTACGTCTTTGTGTGTGTCCACCCCGAGCACCACCTCCTCGCTCAGGTCAGTGATGTGGTGACGTGGATGGGTGTGCTGGGCCATGCTGGTCACGGTCGACTGTCTCCTGACGCCTCGGGAACACCGGCCGACGCCGGGCCGAGTGCGGCGGTCAGGACTGTGACGGTGCCTGTCGCGAAGGCCCCTATCGGGACACGCCCCCCGGTCCGGCGGCAGCTTGCGCCGCCTCAGACAGCGGTCGGCAGATCAAACTCAAGGCACCAAGGCCAGTCGTATCGCGGGCCAGACCACCGCCCGAGGCGGCACCCACACATCCTCACAGTCATACCGCGTGGCGACAGCTCTGAACTGCTTGAGCTTGTTGATCGCCCGCTCGACGGTGTTGCGTTTCTTGTAGCGGTCCTTGTCGAGGCCGGGAGGCCGTCCGCCGCGCGAGCCCCTGCGCAGGCGGCGGACAGCCTGATCCCGCTTCTCCGGGATCACGTGCCGGATACCACGCCTTCGCAGGTAGGAGCGATCCTGACGGTTGCTGTACGCCTTGTCCGCGCCGACCGACCGAGAGCTTCGCCTGTCGCACCGCCTCCTCCAGGAACGGACGCAGGCGCAAGCGCGCGCGTGTGAACTGATCTTTTTGCGGCCTCCTTTTCAGCAACGGACAGTGCCGGTGGCGAAGCCTTCGGAGCTCCGGCGGCATGATGGTGGGCACGCGCCGAGGTGGAGTCGACGTTTATGTTCCAGTCGACCACAACATGTGCCGCTTATGAACGGTCTGCCAAGGGCCGAAGCGCCCGGGCAGCTCGCGCCACTGGCAGCCAGTACTGAGCCGATGGACGATCCCGTTGATCACCTGCCGGTGGTTCCGCCACCGGCCACACCGGTTGTTACTCGTCGGCAGCAGAAGGGTGTCGTCGCCGGGGCCCACCAGCGCGACGAGGTCGTCGCGAGCATCGCCGGCCTCGTCGGCCGGCCCGCGAGGAGGGCGTCCCGGTCGTCTGGTGCAGGACTTCGACGACGGGCTGGAGAAGGAGAGCGAAGCCTGGGAGTACGTCAGCGAGTTGTCCCGCCGGGAGTCGGAGCCGCTGGTGCACAAGTCCTACGGCGCTGCGGAAACGGACGCCTGCATACGCTCCACGATCCACGGCGCCTTCGTGCGCCGTTACGACGTGACACTCGTCGCCGACGCCCACACCGCCCCGGACAACAGCGCGTGGGGCGCGCCGCCGCCGGAGCAGGTCATCGCGCACACCAACCTCTACTGGCGCCACCAGTCGGCGCCCGGCCGCAAGGCAGGGGTGACGGCGACGCAGGACGTCCGGTTCGACGACGCTTCCTGAACCGCGCCCGCCCGCGGCGGGCCTTTTTCGTCCGGCCCGGCCGTGTGGGCGGGCCGGACCGGACTCGATCGCTGACACGGTCGAGGTGACACGCCGTCGTCAGGCCGGCTCACGGACGAGGTGGACGAGTGCACTGGCGTAGTCGTCCGCGGCGAGGCCGAGAGGCAGACCGTGGCTGAGCAGGACGGCGCCGTGGTGCACGGTGCCGGTGTCCGTGTCGCGGTAGCGGGCCGCGGGGTCGAGTGCGCGCAGCGGCAGGGCCGGGTCGTGGTGTCCGTAGCGCCGTGACCGTCGCAGGGCGATCACCGCGGCTTCCCGGCCGTCGGGGGAGAGGTACTGCACCGCGCTGAGCTCCCCGTCCCCGGAGGGTCGCAGCCGGTGCTGCTCGCCGAGCTGGACGAGGTGCCGTACGCGCTTGTACACCGTGACGAGTTCGGCCGTGCGGGCCAGTTCCGCCTCGCTCCACCGGTTCAGGTCGCCGCCGATGCCCATGACACCGTTCATGGCGACGTGGAAACGGAAGTCGAGGGGCACGCTGCGCCCGGTGTAGGGGTTGGGGCTGTCGGTGACCCAGGCGCCCATGACTTGGGCCGGGTAGAGCTGGGAGAAGCCGTGCTGGATCCCGATGCGGTCCAGCGCGTCGGTGTTGTCGGAGGTCCACACCTGGTCGGTGCGGGCGAGGATGCCGAGGTCCAGGCGGCCTCCGCCGCTGCTGCACGACTCGATGCGCAGCCCCGGGTGGTCGGCGCGCAGCCGGTCGAGCAGGGCGTAGAGGCCGCGCACGTGGTCGATCCACAGCCGGTCGGGGTCACCGTCCGCGTCGGGCCATCCGGCCTCGGAGAAGGGGCGGTTCATGTCCCACTTGAGGAAGTCGATGGCGTTCTTCGACAGCAGTTCGTCGAGCCGGCCGTGCAGCCAGGCGGCCACGTCGGGGCGGGCGAGGTTGAGCACCAGCTGGTTGCGGTGTTCGGTGCGGCGGCGGTGCGGGTGGTGCAGCACCCAGTCGGGGTGGTCGCGGTAGAGGTCGCTGTCGGGGTTGACCATCTCGGGTTCGACCCACAGCCCGAACCGCATACCGAGGTCGTGCACCCGGTCGATGAGGGGGGTGAGGCCGTCGGGGAAGCGGTCGGGGTTGGGGGTCCAGTCGCCGAGGCCGGCGGCGTCGTGGGTGCGCGCCCCGAACCAGCCGTCGTCCATCACGAACAGCTCGACCCCGAGCGTCGCGGCCTTCTCGGCCAGCGCGATCTGCCCGTTCACCTCGATGTCGAACTCGGTGGCCTCCCAGGAGTTGTAGAGCACCGGCCGCAGCTCTCCCGGGTGCGGCAGCACATGGTCCAGGACGTGCCGGTGCCACAGCCGGGACGCGGCTCCGAAGCCGCCCTCGGTGTACGCGCCCGCGCAGACCGGGGTGGCCAGCTCCTCGCCCGGCGGCAGTTCCCAGGTGACCGGGTCGTGGCCGAAGCCCGCGGACACGGTGACCCGTTCGGCGGGCATCCGCTGGGCGGTCAGCCGCCAGCTGCCGCTCCAGGCGAGCGCGCAGGACCAGACGGCGCCGTGGTCTTCGTCGGTTCCACCGTCGTCGATCATGGCCCAGGGGTTGGTCTGGTGTCCGGTGGTGCCGCGGCGGCTGGTGAGGAGGGTCTCGCCGTACGGCAGCGGTGTCCGGTTCAGCTGCGTCTCGGCGTTCCACTGCCCCCGCACCTGGCTCAGGCGGTACTCGCCGAGCCTGGGCAGCACCCAGGTGGCGGAGTCGGCGCGGACGATCGTGATCGCGCCGTCGGTCCCGGTGCCGGTGTGACGCAGGACGAGGTGGCGTTCGATGACATCGGTGTCGGTGCGCAGGCGGTAGTGGGCCTCGATGGTGAGCGGGTAGTGCCGGTCGGTGAACCGCAGCACCAGCTCCGTGCCGTCCTCGTGGTGGAGCACCTCCTGGCCGGCCGGCCGCGGTTCGAGGTCGCGCACGCCGTCGGGGAAGCGGACCTGGACGCCCGCGTGGGCGTAGCGCATGGCTCCGGCGGTGTCGAGGTCCAGGGTGCCGTCGGCGGGGTCCTCGAAGGAACGGCGGCCGGGCTCCGGGTAGCGCAGCAGGGAGACGGCCTGTTCGAGGGTGAGGCGGGGGCCCCAGTGCAGGCCGCGCAGTCGGTCTGCGTCGTCGAGGTGCAGCACGTAGCTGGAGCCGGGTCCGGACAGGACCCACAGCCGGTGCTCGGGGTCGTGGGCGATGTTCGGCATGGCGGCCTTTCGGGCTGTGGCGGTCGCGGCGAGAACGTGCGGCGGCACGCGGGGAGGAGGGCCGCCGCCTGGCTCGGCGGCGGCCCTGGGAGGGGAACGGTCAGCCGTTCACCCGGGCGACCTCGATGTAGTCGATGTCGGGTGCGTAGGAGGAGGAGTTGGAGATCTTCAGGGTGTTGGTTCCGGAGTTGAGGTTGACCGTGGTGCCCAGCGACCAGAAGTCGCTCCAGCCGTAGGTGTTGCGGAAGGTCGATGTGGCCGGGGTGCCACCGTTCACCGTCAGCTGGGCGGTGCGGGACTTGACGTTGGTGTTGTAACTGCCGGTGCCCGACCGGTCGTTGTTGGCGTAGTGGATCACCACCGCGTACCGGCCTGCCGCCGGGGCGCTGATGTTGCCGAAGGTCAGCGTGTTGGCGCTGCCGTTGCCGATGTAGCCGACGTTCTTGCCGCCGGAGCTCCACACGTCCGACTGGATCTTGGCCGCGCCGGCCAGGGTGCCGCTCTCGGCCTCGATCTTGGTGACGCCGGTGGTGTCACCCGAGCCGGCCACCTTCAGGTTCCGCAGGGTGACCGTGGCGCCGGTGTTCGGGCTGACCTTGATCCGGTTGATGCCGGCCACCAGGTAGAGGCGGTTGCTCGCGGTGGCCGCCGTGCCGCTGGAGTTGGCCAGGGTGGCGACGGTGGTGCCGTTCAGGGCCAGGGCGGCCGTCCCGCCCGTGGAGGCGTAGGCGGTCTTCACCGTGTAGTAGCCGTTGGTGGGCGCGTAGGCGTCGAACGTGGTGCTGTCGCCGGAGTCCAGGACGACGGCGCCGGTCCCGGCCTCGCCCACGTCCCCGTACGACCAGCCGGGGGTGCCGCTGGTGTCGGCGAACGTGGCCTCGTACAGCGTCTCCGGGTTGCTCTGCGCGGCCGTCAGATCGATCTTGTCGAGGGTCACGTCACCCACGCCGGTGCCCAGGGTGGCGTCGGACTTGGCGAGGGAGATGGTGTGGCTGCCCGCGCTCAGCGTCACCGGGACGGTGACCGTGGAGCGGTACTGGGAGTTCAGGGTGGACGGGTAGGTGACGAACTTCGGGCCGGCGCCGTCGATCCGCAGCGCCTGCTGGGCCGGGGTACCGGTCTGGTTGCCGTAGAAGATCCGCAGGTTGTACGTGCCGGAGGACGGAGCGCTCACCGCGAAGTCGACCTTGCTGGTCGCCGAGCTGAGGCCGGTGACGTCCTTGGCGCCGGAGGCCGCGTACTTCTGGGACTCGTTGTAGTTGGCGCCGTTGCCCTCGGTGGTGATCGTGCCGCTGGTGATGGTGCCGTTCTCGGCCTCGTACGAGGAGCTCTGCGGCACGCTGGGCGTGGCGGCGGTGCCGCCGCCGTTCGGGGTGACCGTGATGCGGTAGGCCGACATGCGGTTCAGGCCGGTCAGCGGAACGGTGATGGACCCGCTGGAGGGGGTGAAGGCGGCGCGGGAGATGGTCTGCGGCGGCGCGGACACACCGTCGTAGCCGGACCAGTCCAGGGCCTGCACGGTGACCTCGACCTTGCTGCCGAAGGTGGTGCTCGGGATGTTGTTGATCACCACGTCGGTGTCGGTGGCGGATCCGCCGAGGACCACCTGGGCCTGCTTGCGGCCGGTGTCCAGCGAGGCCATGCCCTGGAGGGTGTCCTGGACGCTGGGCTGCGGCGGGGTCGCCTTGACGGTCTGCCCGGTCATTCCGGCGTACCAGCGCCAGAACCACCACGTGCCGTTGGGGCTGTTGGTGAGGGCCGTGTTGCCGTCCATGTTGCCGGCCGCGTCCCAATAGGGCTGCTGGGCGTAGACCTTGGTGTCCTCGAACATCGTCGCCCACTGCACCATCTGGCCGGGCACGGACAGGTCGCGCCGGTTGGCGTACTCGTCGATGTTGACCGTGATCGGGCTGATGCCGCGGGCGCTCTCCAAGGAGCGGTACGTGGCGTAGTGACCGCGGTAGGAGGCGAGGGAGCCGGGGCCGAGCTCGTGCCAGGTGAACACGTCCGGCAGCTGGTTCTTGGACTTGGCGTAGGTCAGGAAGTCGCCGAAGAACTTGCTGTTCCAGGCGGCGGTGTTGGGCCCGCCTATCTTGGCGCCGGGGATGATGCTCCGGATCCGGTTATAGACGGTGCTCCAGTCGGAGTTGAACTTGTTCAGGGCGTTCTGGTAGACGGTGGCGTCGCCGCTCTTGATGCCGGTATACCAGATGCCGTCGGGCTCGTTGAAGGGGACGAAGACGACCTTGTCGGCGTACGAGGTCCCCTTGATCGCGTTGACCGCGCTGTCGACCTTGGTGAGGTAGTCGCTGAGGCCGAGGTTCTGGTACGGCCAGTCCGAGTACATGTCCTGGATGTTGGTGTACATCGTGCCGCCGCCGTTGCGGAAGAACGACGGGGCCACTTCCAGGATGTCTCCGTTGGGGTGCTGGGCACCGTTCGGGGGCTTCTGCGATCCGGTGGTGAGCTTCAGGGGCGCCAGCAGGTTGTCGCTGGGGACGCCGTCGTCGCTCTGTCCGTAGAGCGCGCCGTTCGAGCCGCGCAGGACGGTTCCGGTGGTCGTGCCGAGGTCGACGGTGAAGGTCTGGGTGGCGGCGGCTGCCGTCTGGGGCACGGCGAGGGCGGTGCCTACGAGGGCCGCGCAGGCCAGCAGTGCTCTGGTGAGGTGTGCTCTTTTTCGGCCGGGCGGCGCGGCGCCCGGGGTGCGGGTGTCGAGGGACATGGAAACCTGGCTTTCTCCTCCCGCGGCACTGCGGAAGGACGGATCGGGGGAACCGGGATGTTATCGCTCACATCCCCCGCGGACGGAGCGGTAGGGGTGTTGGGGGAAACAGGAGGGCCCCGGGGAGCAGGGGCGGTCAGGCGGGCCGGTGCGGCGCCGGGCCGGTGCTCTCCCGGACGATCAGTTCCGGTTCGGCCCACAGAGCGGGCGCCGGGGCGTTGTCCGGGTCGAGCAGCCGGTGCAGCATCCCGAAGGCGCCCCGCCCCAGGCCTTCGAAGTCCAGCCGGACGGTGGTCAGGGTGGGATGGGTGTACGCCGCGTACGGCGCGTCGTCGAAGCCCATGACACTGAGGTCGCCCGGCACCTCACGGCCCGCCTCCCGGGCCGCCCGCAGAACACCGAGCGCGAGATCGTCGTTGCCGCACAGCACGGCGGTGACCTGCAGGTCGGCGACCACGCTGCGAGCGGCCAGATACCCGGATCGCGGGCTCCAGCCGCCTTCCAGCGGCTCGGGTACGGGACGACCGGCGGCGCTGAGCGTGTCGCGCCAGCCCTCGGCGCGCTGCCCGACCCTGGTCGTCGAGGACGGGATCGTCATGTAGTGGACGGTGCGGTGGCCGAGGCCGAGCAGGTACCGGGTGGCCTGGGCCGCGGCCGCCCGGTCGTCGAGCCAGGCTTCCGGCCTGCCGCCCGGCTGCCCGGCCTCATGCGGCCGCTCCACCACGGCGGCCGCGGGGAACTCGGCGGGCAACGCCCGCCAGACTCGTTCGCCGGGCGCGTTGAAGGCGATCACCAGGACGGGTTCTCCCGGGCGGGCGAGCCGCCCGGCGACGTCGTCCGGCGTCAACGGGGAGTTCTCGTCCAGGACGCTGACCGACACGGCGAAGTCCGCCGCGCGGGCCGCCTCCTCTATACCCCGCAGGGCGAGAGAGGCGCCGTACAGGATGGTGTCCGAGGTGAGCACGGTGACCGAGCGCACCACTCCCCCGGCCAGTGCCCGGGCGAGCCGGTTGGGCTTGTAACCGAGTTCGTCGATGACCTGCAGCACCCGTTCCCGGGTGGCCTTCCTGACCTTGGGGCTGCCGTTGACCACCCGCGAGACGGTCTGGTGGGACACCCCGGCCGCCTTGGCGACGTCGAAGATGCTGACGGACCGCTGCCGGTCGGCGCCGTCCTGGGACGGCTCCTCGTCACGGCGGGCCGGGGTGTGGTTCTGCATGTCCGTTGGACTCCTGGTGGATCGTCGGTCGTGGCGACTGCTGCCGCCGCTGCCTATTTGACGGCCGAGTTGGACTCCTCGTTGACGGAGTCCGCCGCCGCCTGGGGGGACTGCTGGCCCAGCCACACCTGGTTGAAGGCGTCCTGCACCTTGACGTTGTACGTCGCCGAGGACGTGGTCAGCGGATACCCGACGGTCGTGCCCTCGGCCTCCTTGGAGAAGGCGCTGACGTCCACGCCCCGCTGCTTCCACACGGCCACGTAGTCCTTGTTGAGCGTGGGAATGCCCGGCCACACCGACCCCTCGGAGACGATGATCTTCTGGGATTCCTCCGACCCGAGCCACTTCACCAGTTCCCACGCCTCCTTCGGGTGCTTGCTGCCCGCGTACAGGGCGTTGCTGAGCCCGTTGTACACCGTGCCCTTCCCGACCGGGCCACTGGGCAGCTCGGCGACGCCGAAGTTGCCCTTCATCGAGCTCTGGTAGGCGTTGAGGTCCCAGCTGCCGTCCCACACCACGGCCGCCTGCTTACGGGCCATGACCTGCGGCAGGGACGCCCCGTTGGGCGTGTTGGTGACGGAGGCCGGTACCGCGACGTGGTACTTCAGCCGCAGATCCCGTATGAACTGGATGGCCTCCACGCAGGAGGGCTGGTTGATCGTCCACTTGCCCCACGCCTTGTCCTGGAGCTTGCAGCCGTTCTGCGTGGCCGCGTTCCACCAGTCCGTCTGGCCGTTTGACGACCCGAGCGCGAGACCGTACTGCTTGACGTGCTTGCTGTCGAAGCCCTTCTCGTTCGGGTGCTTGCCGTTGACGTCGACGGTCAGCTTCTGCAGGGCCTTGACGAAGCTGCCGCCGTCGGTGGTGTTCCAGGACAGGCTGCCCAGCTCGTCCTGCGTCAGCCCCGCCTTCTTGAGCATGGTCTTGTTGTAGACCTGGGCGATGGTGTCCCAGTCCTTGGGCAGGCCGTACTGCTTGCCGTCCTGCTGCCAGCCCGCCAGGAGCTTGGCGTCGTAGACGGACGTGTTCAGCTTGTCGGCCTTGATGTACGGGGTGAGGTCGGTGAGCACGCCCTGCTGGGCGAACTGCGGGAAGTACGCCACGTGGTCCCAGAAGACGTCGGGCGCGGTGCGGCCGGCCATCTGGGTCTGCAGCTTGCTCCAGTACTGCGCCCACGCGTTCAGCTCGATCTTGACCTTGATGTTCGGGTGCTGCTTCTCGAACACGGCGATCGACTTCTTCAGCGCCGGCTCCTGCACCGCGTCCCACATGGCGTACCGCAGGGTGACGGTACCTCCGGACGAGGAGGTGTCCGAGCCGGACGAGCCGCAAGCGGTGGTGAGGCAGAGCAGGAGTGCGCTGGTGGCGGTGGCGGCCAGGACTCTTTTGGAGGATGCGGACATGGTTGGGCGTCCCTTTCGGTGCGGGTGGTGCGCGGGGGTGCGGGGGGCGGGGGAGCTGTGGCGTGATGCGGGGGGAGCGAGGGGGAGGCGGGGGGGTGGGTGGAGCGGGGTGAGGAGGCCGGTGGGCGGTCACGTCCTCGGCGGACGGGGACCGCTCGGGCCTGCGGCGCAGGGGCCTACTTCAGGCCGGTGAGCGCGATGGAGCGGACGATGTGCCGTTGGAACAGCAGGAACACCGCGATCAGGGGGAGCAGGGCGAGGGCCGCCCCGGCCAGCACGATGTGCGGCAGGTCGGAGACGTGTTCGCCCTGGAGGGCGGAGATGCCCACGGTGATCACCCGGGTCCGGTCGCTGTTGGTGATGATCAGCGGCCAGATCAGGTTGTTCCAGGTGTTGACGAACGTGATGATCGCGAGTGTGGCGAGGATCGGGCGGCTCAGCGGCAGCATGATCCGCACGAGGATGCTCCAGGTGCTCGCCCCGTCGATGCGGGCGGCGGCCTCCAGGTCCTTGGGAATGGTGCGGAAGTGCTGGCGCACCAGGAAGACGCCGTACGGGGTGCCGAAGAGGGTCGGCAGGATCATGCCCGCGTACGTGTCCACCAGACCCAGGTCACGCATCATCAGGAACAGCGGCACGAGCGTGATCATCTGAGGCACCATCATCGTGGCGAGGTAGCCCCAGAAGAGGACGTCGCGCCCCGGGAACTCCATCCGGGCGAGCGCGTATGCCGCCAGCGCGCTGAACACCACCTGCCCGGCGGTGACGACGACCGCCACGATCAGGGTGTGCAGCAGGAAGGAGGACATCCCGTACTGACCCCACACGGCACCGAAGTTGGCGAACGTGGCCGGATGCGCGGGTGCCCAGGCGTTGGTCGACAGCAGATCCGACGGCCGCTTGAGCGCGCCGTTCAGCGTCAGCAGGTACGGGGCGACCGACAGCAGCGCTCCGCCGGAGAGGATCCCGTACAGCGTCGTTCTGCGGACGGCGGTGGAGAGAGAAGACATGATCGTGGCCGTCCTCAGCTGAAGTCGTAGATGGTGCGCTTGCGGAAGTACAGGAGCTGGACGGCCGTCACCAGTAGGATCACGGCGAACAGCAGCATCGCCAGCGCCGAGGCGTAGCCGCTGCGGAACAGCTGGAACGCCTGCTGGTAGATGTGGTAGTTCATCGTGTCCGTCGACCCGCCCGGCCCGCCCTGGGTCATCACGTAGACGGTGTCGAACATCTGGAACGACCCGATCGTGTTGGTCACCAGCACGAAGAACATCGACGGGCGCAGCAGCGGCAGCGTGATCCGGAGGAAGCGGTGCACGGGCCCGGCGCCGTCCAGGTCGGCCGCCTCGTAGAGCGACTCGGGGATCGCCTGGAGGCCCGCCAGCAGGAACAGCATGGTGTAGCCCGTGTACTGCCAGATGTTGACCGAGGCCAGCACCGGCATCGCCCAGCCGGTGGACGACAGCCACGCCGGGCCGTCCACGCCGAACAGGGCCAGGAACTGGTTGACCACGCCGTGCTGTGGATCGAACGCCCAACTCCACACGATGCCGAGGGCGACCGGCATCGCCATCCACGGCAGGACGAACAGCACCCGGAACACCTTGCCGCCCCGCAGCTTCCGGTTCATCGCCAGGGCGAGCAGCAGCGCCAGCACGGTCTGCGCGGGGATGTTCAGCAGCACGTAGTACACGGTGTTGCGCATCGCGCGCCACACCTCGCTGTCGCCCATCATCTCGCGGTAGTTCGCCAGCCCGACGAAGTGCGGGGCGCCCATCAGGTTCCACTCGAAGAAGCTCATGACGACGACCCCGACGATCGGCGCCACGAGGAACAGCAGGAGCCCGGCGAGGCTCGGCGCGAGGAGCAGGTACGCCTCGAGGGTGGCGCGGACCCGGCCCCGCCTCCGGTGGTTCCCGGCCATGGCCGGCGCCGGAGGTCCGGCCGGGGGACGGCGGCTGCCGTCACCCGGTGGTGAAGGCTCGGTAGCAGGAATGTTATCGATCACACTTAGGCTCCGTCGGGGCGGCTCGTCCGGTGCGGCGAGAGCAAGGTCAGGGAATGCAGAGATGACAGAACCGCCGGAGGTGGGGCTCGCGATGCGGCTGCGCGGTAACTGCGCTGGATGCGAGTGAAGTGTTAGCGCTAACACTGCGCGCGTCAAGGGGTGCCGTGAGGATTCGTGTTCGGAAACGGTGGGTGGGCGCCGGCCCCACCCCTCAGGGCCGCACAGCCGCCGCACAGCTTCGGCTCTTTCGAGATGTAGCCCACAGGCGCAGCGGATCGCGCCGCGGTCGGGGTAAGCGCGTGTTTCCGATCCCTGGTCGCTGTTGATCAGCTATGGGTTGGCGTCGGGGGTCCGCCGGGTTGTTGTCGCGGCGGTAGCTGTTCCGGGGAGGGGACGAGTGGTGCAGACGGTGTTTGATGAGTCGGAGCGGCGGGCGTGGGCGGGGCAGGCCGATGCCTATGCTGCGAGTTTTGTCAAACTCTGCGTATATTCGGTGCCTGGGCTCCTCGACACTGTCGGGGTCAGTGAGGGTGTACGGGTCCTCGATGTGGGGACGGGCACGGGCGCCGCCGCCGCAGTTGCATGTGAGCGAGGAGCGAAGGTGACGGCCGTGGATGCCGAAGCCGGCACGGTCGCCCGGGCTGGGCTGGCGGCTCCGGAAGCTGACGTGCGGATTGCTGCTCTGCCCTGCTTGCCGTTCGCCAACGACGAGTTCGATGCCGTGGTCGGCAACTTCGTTCTCAACATGTCTGACGGCCTCGGGAAGCCCTGAGCGAGTTGCGACGGGTGACGCGTCCCTGGCGGGCGGATAGCCGTCACCATCTGGGCGGTTCCCGCGGCCGCCGGGCAGGCGCTGCTGGGCCGGATCGCAGGCCGCTTCGCCCGGGTTGAACCCCGGCGCCGGACAGGGAGGTTGGTGCTGGGGCTGCTGTCGGACCTGCCGCGCAAGAACTGCTGGAGCATCGCGGAGTGGGCCGGGGAGGCCGGCCCGGACGGCATGCAGCACCTGCTCGGCCGGGTCAAGTGGGATGCCGACGCCGTGCGCGATGACGTGCGCGAGTACGTGCTGGAACATCTGCACGACGAGGACGCGGTGCTGGTGGTCGACGAGACCGGGGACGTGAAGAAGGGCACGCACACCGTCGGCGTGCAGCGGCAGTACGCCGGCACCGCGGGGACTCGTATATCAATAAGTGTTCGACAGAGGGGTGTTGGTGGGAGTCTGAGATATGACTCCGTGTCTGGCAGGTCGCGTTGCCGCTCGTGCTCTGCGGGCCAAGTTCGATCAGATCCTGCCGCACTTCGATGAGCGTCGCCGTCGGCTGTACCTGGCCAGTGAGGCGACGGCCCGGCGAGGGCCGGCGCGATCTTCTCCTGCGCCCGGTGCAGCGAAGCCGTGTGCCGGGCGAACCGCTCGGTGAGCCCGTCGACCTGCTCGACGAAGGTCCGGCGATCACAGTCCCGGGCTGGGCATATGAACCGGCTCGCCAGCAGGTCGATCACGGTCCGGTGCCCGGACACCGCCACGTCCGCAAAGCGCCGCCGGTACCCGCCGTGGACACGGCCCGACACCGTCCCGCACCCCCTCCACCGTCACCGTCGACAGGTGGAAGAAGGCGGCCCAGAGCACGCTGAAGTCACACGAACACCCACCCTTCCAGGCACCCGTGACGCCCAGTCATGGCTCCGCAGAGAGTGGATCAGAACCGTATGTCGCGGCCACGGTCATCGCGCCCTGGCCGGAAGGAAGCCAAATCACATGAAGGCCTGATGAAGCATCAGTAGGGTACTTATTCCGGATTCAAATGGTTGTGTCCATAGCGTCTCTGGATGCTATCTCCTACTTGTGGGCTTGTTTTTCGGGAACTGCCCTGGAAAACTACTGGGCAAGAGAGGACGGCAAAGGAAAGTCCATTATTCTCTCTGATTCCCATGGCCGTTCGGACAGTAATCCGAGAAGGAGAGCAGTGGGTATTCGTATTCGATTGGCGACCGGGCTTCTGCTGGCCGCGATTGCGGGCGGGGTGGTGGTCGGTCTCGCGCCGGCAGCCGGGGCCTCCCCGGTGGGCGGCGCGACCAGTGCAGCCCCAGCCACAACGTGGTCGGATTGGGGCCTGGTTGAAGGGCCGTTCAGCTCGGACGAAGAAGGTTTCGAGGCCTGCAAGGCCCGGGCCCAGTACTGGACGGAAGAGACCCGAATATTCCATTTCTGCAGGTACAAGGACGGCTCGGACGGCGTTGCCGCGGGCTGGTGGGTCTGGATCTATAAATAACTGAGGTTTCCTCGCCGGGCAACGTCCCGGTATCCGCCTCTTTCCTGTTCGGCGGCCCGGTCACTGGAGTGGCCGGGCCGCCGATGCGGTTAGGCGAGCCCATCTCCCCCGCAGTCGCCAGCCGGGCCGCCGGGCGCCCGGCGCCATCCAGCGCGTCGAGGACCGCAAGACCCATCGAGCTCGGCTTCTCGAACGTACGTACATCAACAAGGACAGAAACCTGAACATCTCGATGCCTTCGTGACAGTCCGGAGAAATAGCACTACCGGAGCCCGACTGCTTGCGATTGCCGGATCTGCCTGAACGTGCCCTAGGATCCCCCTCATGGCCCAGAAGGTAGTCACAACATATGTGGATGACTTGACCGGCGAGGAATCGACGGAAATCGCCACGCACAGCATCCTCATCGACGGAGCTGGGGTCGAGATCGACCTCACGGATGAGAACTACGAGAAGCTCCTTGAGATCTTGAACCCCTATCTCCATGCCGACGGTGCTCGCAGGATTCGCGGTGCCGCGAAGGGGAAGAGCAAGGCGTCGACTGGTGGCAGGGACGAGTCGTCGGCGGTCCGGGCTTGGGCGAAGGCAAACGGCTTCGAGGTCAGCGATCGCGGTCGTGTTCCGGCTGCCGTCCGCGAGGCCTACGAAAAGACTCGCTGATACTCGTCGAATAGATGGCGGCCCCGCTGACGCGGGGGCCGCCGTGCATTCCGCGGTCAATGACAGCACCCGGTCTGCACGGCCTGATGACGTCAATTCCGAGCTTGCTCTCAGTCCGCTTGCCGGTACAGGTTCGAGCACACCATGGCCCTGGAGTTGCAGTGCGCACTGCTCTCCGAGCCCGCCAGCCCTCATCCGGACATCCGAATACGAGACCTCTCGGCAGGCGAAGAGGTGTAGTCCCCACGTGCGTTGAACTTCCGGGCGGCGGCGGCCAAGCGCCTCCGCAGACGGTGCGAGCGACCCCGATGAGTTTGGGGCCGCCTGGCTTGCATACCCGTCATCACAACACCGGAGATCACGCGATGACTGCTCGGCAGCCTCACCTACGACGCATTTGTCGAACTCGCCGCCGCTGAACCAGCCGTCGTCGGCTTCGTTCTCAAGGGTTCCCGGGCCCACGAGTTCATGACCACCGACCATTCCGACCACGACCTGTACGTCGTCCTCGCCGATGGCGCGACGACGGCCCTCACCTGGTTTGCGGGGCACCGCACCCCCGAACTCGACCTCGTCATCCTCTCCCTCGACGAGTTCCGCGCCGTCGGCATGCCCGGCCTCGGCATGCCCGGCCTCGAGCGATACGACCTTGCGGCGCCCGGATCGTGCTCGACCGGCTCGACGGAGGCATCGCCCAGATCCTGGCCGGCAGGGCATGGTTCGACGCCGATGAAGCCTTCCGGGAGCCGGGCGAGTGGCTCGATGCCTCTGCCAACTCCCACTACCGCTCTATCAAGAACGACCGCGATGTCACAGAGTGGATCCGAGCGAAGGCCGTGGTCGTGAGTCTGGGTGTCAGGGCGTCCTGCGGGATGCGTTCGCGCAGGTGCCACGCTTCCGGACGGAGTTGTATGCGTGTCTGACCGCGCGAGGTGACGCGCTGTTCGATTGTGCGACGGGTTGTTGTACACGGAGGAGTCGGTGCGGACCCTGGTCGACCTGGCACTCGCGATGGAACACCGCCGCGGGGGCGAGGGGCCCGACGGACGAACCGGCCACTCGCCGACCGAACGACTCGCCGCCCGTGTGCCGCACCTGCGGGCTTCGCTGCACGGACAACCGCTGGTGCCTGTACCTGAACGATGAGCAGGTCGAGTCGGGGGCGTACGGACTCTACCTGCACATGCTGGGGGCTCCTCGGCCGAGGCCAACCTGGCTATGGCGACGCGTTTTGGGACCACCGGGGCGTCTCGAATCGGCCCTAACCTGTGAAGATCGCCGCCAGCGGAGACGGCTTGAAAACAGTCCTACTTGGCCCTCTGGGCCGGTCACGGGCAGGGCCGATGAAGGTCGCCTCTGAGCGGGCTTCACATTTCGGGGCCTGCTGGAATCGCCTCGGTGGGGCCGGAGGAAGTCGCCCCTAGCCGGCCAGCCCTCGTATGGCGTGTCCACACCTTCGCAGCCTCGGCGGCAGAGGTCTCAGGAGCGGTGTTGGCGGCACCAGGCACTGGTGGGACGGACGATGCCGCCCGGGCTTAGCGGTCATCTCATTTGGTCAGTGAGCGGTAGTGAATGAGGGCTGAATGTGCTTGGGTGAACGGCGGGCCGTTCCAGCGCCCCAGCCGCCCGCCGGTTATGACGTCCTCCTGCTTGGATGACTGCGTGGACGAGGTAATCGAGTGGACCGACCGCCGCATCATGGACGGCGGTGTCGTTGAGCAGGGATTTTGTCTGACCCGAGAAGTCGGCGTCGTTCCTGGGGTGCTCTGGCTGTCACCATCGCCTGTCACTTCACCTCCTCCGCTGGTCCTGCTGGGGCACGGGGGCAGCGGGCACAAGAAGAGCGAGCGAATCGGTAGTCTCGCTCGCTGGTTTGCGTCCCATGCCGGCCTTGCCGCACTTGCGATCGACGGGCCTTACCACGGTGATCGAGTGCCGGGCCCTATCCCGACCGCGGAGTACCAGGCCCGCATCGCCGAAGAGGGGATCGACGTCGTCCTCGATCGAATGGCGGACGACTGGCAGGCGACTGTGGACGCCCTCGGGGCCTTGGGCATCGCGGACACTGACCACCTCGCCTACCTGGGAATGTCCATGGGAACACGGTTCGGCGTCCCCTTGGCGGCCGGACTGGGCGACGAACTCCGCTGTGTAGTCTTCGGCAAGTTCGGCCTCCGGCAAGGACCAGCCCTGCACAAGGGCTTGGAAGCGCCGAAACGTACCGCGACGGAGGCCCGACGGATCACCGCCCCAGCCCTGTTTCACCTCCAATGGCACGACGAGATCTTCCCCAGGGACGGCCAGTTGGCCCTCTTCGACGCACTAGGGTCACAGGACAAGCGACTGGTCAGCTACGCCGGTCCCCACGCGGAAACAGAGCCCGCGGCCATAGCCCTCTGGCGCGACTTCGTGTCCCGCCACCTGGCATCTCACGTCAGTCGGTGAGTCGGCGGTAGCAGTTGAGGGTGCAGGCGATGCTGGCGAAGGCCAGGAAGTGGTCGGCTTTGCGTTCATAGCGGCGATGGAGGCGGCGGCATCCCGAGGAATTGTCAAATTCTGTGGACGGCTTGCGTGGGATTCAGGATTGTGTTCGTGGTGAGTGGGTGGCGTCGTAGCCGGAGAGGACTTGGCCCTCCTGGCGAACCGGACGAGACCTGGGGCCGTGTCAGGCCTTGGCCCGCATGTGTTCCTGCGCCCATTCCTCGAAGCTGGTGAGTGGGATGCCGAGGTCCCTCGCGTAGTGCGGGCGGCCCGGCTGGCCGGCCACGTTCAGCCACTCGTAAGAGGCGGCATACGCCGGCATCCCGGCGGCGAGGGCCTCCTCCTCGGTCATGTCCGGTGCGGAAAGCTGCGTGCCCAGTGCGCGGGAGAGGACCTCGGCGATCTCGGTCATCGACAGGTAGTCGCTCGCCAGCTCCAACTCGACGCCGTCGAACTGCTCCGGCGCGGCGAGGGCCGCGGCGGCTGCCCTGCCGATGTCGTCCACCGCGACCAGGGACACCCGGGTCTCCGGGTTCAGGACGGTCACCAGGCCACCCTCGATGCCACGCGGGAACAGGAACGCCATGGACGGGAGGAAGTTCTCCATGAAGGTGGCCGGCTTGAGGAGCGTCCAGTGCGGGAAGCCGGCCGCGCGGAGTCGGTCCTGGATCGCGCTCTTGGCGCTCATTGTGGGTTCCATCGAAGCCCAGCGGCCCTCGGCCCAGCCGGGAGTTTCGGTGTGCTGGCCGGCGCCGGAGACGGACGTGTGCACGAACTGCCGCACTCCGGCGGCCTTCGCGCCCTCGATGAGGTTGGTGCCCTGGGTCACCTCCCCTTCGAAATCGAAGCCTTCCGCGGTCATGGCGGGCATCTGCACGGAGAAGACGGCGCGGGCACCCTCGGCAGCCCGGACCACGGAATCGCTGTCGTGAAGGTCGCCGGTGACCAGTTCGGCGCCGAGCGCCTCGACGGCCTTGGCCCGGTCGGTGGCCCGGTCGCGCACCAGGGCACGGACGGGCACGTCTGCCGCGCGCAGGGCACGGACGGTGGCGCCGCCCTGTTTGCCGGTGGCGCCGGTGACCAGGACGGGCGCGGAGTGTGTGGACATGATGCTCCTCGGGTGCGCGGCGAATAAACGGCGGGGCCCGCCGTTTCTGTTCCGGTACGATATGGCGGGGCCCGCCACTTAGCAAGCACGGAGAGGACGCCATGCCAGACCGACAGCGCGCCGACGCCCGGCGCAACTACGCGCGGATCCTCGCCGTGGCAGAGGAGGAGGTCGCCGCCCAGGGCACCGCCGCCTCCCTGGAACAGATCGCCCGCACCGCGGGGGTCGGCTCGGCGACCGTGCGCCGGCATTTCCCCACCCGCCGCGCACTGCTGGAGGCGGTCTCCCGGAAACGGATCGAGGCCCTGTGCGCCCGCGCCCACGACCTGACCGGCAAGGACGACAGCCGGGACGCGCTCCTGGAGTGGCTGGGTGACGTCGTCGCCTACTGCATCTGCGCCCGGGGTCTGGCAGCCGCGCTGGCCTACGACGGTGCCGGGTCCGACCCGGTGCATGAGAACGCCTGCTCGGCGGCGCTGGAAGAGGCGGCAGGCCCGCTGCTGCGCCGCGCCGAGCAGGGCGGCGCGGTGGCGGCAGGCGTCACCGTCACAGACCTGATCACGCTGGTCGTCGGCATCGTCCTGGCCACGGAGCACTACCCCGACCCCGCCGCCCGGGCGGAGCGGCTGTTCCGGCTGGCCGTGGCGGGACTGAGCCCGCAGAGCTGAACAAGGCGCACGACCGGCAGAGCCGAGAACGGGCCTGTACCTTTCCTGGCGCACTCACCACTGAAGCGACCCGCTCGCAGCGTCCGCCGGCCATGATCCGCCGGACCCGCTCCTAGTAGTGCTTCGTTAAGTTCTGGATCTGCTGGCCGACAGGGGCCGGCCGCAGGTGGTGCAGGTGCCGGTCCAGCACTTCAGCAGGTCCTGGAGGATGTCGAGGACCTGGTAGAGGGTCAGGCCGACGTGTGTGCTTTTGGGTCGAGCCGCCGCAGGGTGAGGAAGGCCTGGGCGGCGGTGACGAGGGTGACGTGGTGGTGCCAGCCGCGCCAGGTGCGGCCCTCGAAGTGATCTAGCCCCAGGCCGTGTTTGAGTTCGCGGTAGTCGTGCTCGATCCGCCACCGCATCTTCGCCCACCGCACCAGGTCGGTGATCGGGGTGGTAACCGGCAGGTTGCTCATCCAGTACCCGGTCGGCCCGGCAGCTTCTTCGGGCTGCTCGACGAGCAGGGTCCGCAGCGGCAGAACGCCGTCCCAGCGGCTGCGTCCGCCGGCCTGCTCCTGGGCGGTTCGGCTGGCCTCCTTGCCCGACGGCCTCACCTCGAGCACGGCGAAACGCGAGGTCATCGCACCTTTGCTGCCCTGCCGCCAGGTGACCTCCTGAAACAGGGTGTCGGCGTCGATGAGGCCCAGAAGCGGTCGGGCGGGGTCGCGGTAACGGGGCAGCGTGGGCGGCCCCAGCCCGGCGTAGTCGGGCTGATGAGGTTCGGCGGTCGAGGGCCGGGCGATCTCCTTGGGATCGACGGCCATGACGTAGGACCAGCCGCGTTCCTCCAACGCGAGCCGGAAGGAGACGCTGCGGCCATATCCGGCATCCGCCACGATCACCGATACCGCCAGCCCCTGCGCGGCCAGCCGGTCCAGCACCCCCAGCGCCAGACGCGTCTTGGACACATGACAGACCTCGTCGGGCACCCCGGCTCGTCGGCGCCGCTGCTGGTCTTGCGACCATTCCCCGGGCAGGAACAACTCCCACTCCAGCGGGCACGAGGCAGCGTCGGTGGCCGCGTGCACACTGACCGCGACCTGGCAGTTCGCCCGCTTTCCCAACGCTCCGCAGCACTGGCGGGCCACCCCCACCGACGCGGTGCCGCACTTGGGAAACGACACGTCGTCGACCACCCACACCTCAGGCCCGATCGCCTCGCACAACCGCCGGGCGATCCGCTGGCGCACGGGTGTCCACTCCCACGGCGACTGGTTCACGAACTGCTGCAGGGCCTGCATGTTGCCGTCCGGCAGCCGCTCGGCCATCGGCTGGATCGACTTGCGCCGGCCGTCCAGCATCAGGCCCCGCAGATAACACTCGCCCCACCGCCGCTGATCCCGCCGCGGCAACGACCCGAACACATCGGCAACGAACTCCGATAACTCACCCCGGAGCCGTTCCACCTCCCCCAACCTCATGCTTCGAAGATGCCCATCACCACGCGAGATCACCCAAGGTAACGAAGCACTACTAGGTGTATTCGGTTGCGATCAACAGATGGCCCGGGCGAGGTCCTTGAGCCAGATCATCGAGGCGCGAAGGTAGTGGCCGGAGGTGTAGCTCGCGTGTGTCTTGTCGTACCGGGTAGCGATACCTCGCCACGCCTTCAGGTTATCGAGACACGCTCCAAGCCACCGCCCCAGCCCCGGACCGTGCGTGAGACACACCTGAATCGGCGCTTACGAGAGCGCTCATGCCTGCGCGTATCCACCGTCGGCGAAGAACTCGGCACCGTTGACGTAGCTCGACGCGTCCGAGGCGAGGAACGTCGTCACGGCGGCGATCTCCTCGGGCTCGGCAAGCCGGCCGAGGGGAACAGCGCCTTCGGCCTGCTTGAGCATCTCGGGTGTGACCAGCTCAAACAGACCAGGGGTGCGCGTACCGCCCGGGGATACGACGTTGACCCGGAAGCCGTGTGTGCGCGCGCTGAGAGCCCAGCCGCGGGCGAGCGTGCGGACTGCGGCCTTCGACGCTGCGTAGACCTCAAGTCCCAGGTTGGGCCGTGTCGCAGCGATCGAACCCGTCAGGATTACCGAAGCGTTTGTGCTGAGCAGCGGCAGCGCCTGCTGGAGAGTGAAGATCGTTCCCTTGACGTTGGTGGCGAACACCGAGTCGATCAGATCTTCCGTCACCTCGCCGAGCGGCGCCGCGGTGCCGACGCCGGCGTTGGCGACCAGCACGTCGATGCGTCCGGCCTGGTCGCGCACGGTGCTGTAGAACGCAACTAGCTCTGAGGGCACCGAAGCATCGCAGACCACGCCGGTCACGCCAGGTCCGAGCTCGGCAACCGCGGCGTCGAGCGCGTCTTTGCGGCGACCGGTGATGAACACCGTGGCGCCCTCGTCGCGGAATGCGCGCGCGGTCGCGAACCCGATGCCGGTGCTGGCCCCGGTGACCACGGCGACCTTGTCTTCCAAGACGGCCATGCCGCCTCCTTCAAGTTATGGACTGTTGCGTCCACAACCTTCCCTGATATGGACCGCACAGTCAAGATTGCTTCGGCATCGGGGCTTCCCGGCGCGGCCCCGTAGCCGGGCTGAGCAGGCTGCGGGCAGTTGTCCCGCACCCGCGACCTCTGGTCGGACAACGGCGGGGCCACACCACCGGCAGCGCCGACCGCCGCGGCGGTATCGGCCTGCCGGGTCGCGATTCGAGTCGCCTGACGACTGGCAGCGCGCAGGAGCCCGGCCTGCGGAGCGCGGTCCTCCGCAGGAGTCGCAGCGCACAGCCTCAGGGCGGCCCCAGGGTTCGGAGTCGGTTGCAGGCCGTGGCGGTACAGGTCGGCCGGTGTTGCTGCTACTGCGCCGGAGTGGGCAGCAACCGTGCCAGGGCGGACTGGGCTATCACGGTGAGCGCTCCGATGTCCATGCCGGTGCGCCCGAGAGTGATGAGGCCGAGTTGCGCGACGAGGGCCGCGCGGGCGGTCTCAGAAGGGTCGATGTCGAGGTCGAGGTCGCCTTCGCTCTGGGCGCGCTCCAGCGCCGCGGTGAGGACGGTGGCGATCGCGTTGTAGCTGCGGCGAGCCTCAGCTGCGACGTCCGGAGTGCTGGCGGCAAGCTCGGCGTTGCTGTTGGCCAGCAGGCAGCCCCGACGCGCAACTGCCCCGGTCGGATCGCCGGTCAGGCCGAGTACGAACTCGCGCACCACGTCGATCCCCCGCGCCGCGGAAACCAGACGCTCGCGCAGCATCAGCAGGTTCGCGTCGTCGTAGTCGCGCAGCACCCGCAGGAACAGGCTGCGCTTATCCCCGAACGCCCCGTAGAGGCTGCCTTTGCCCAGCCCGCTCACGCGCAGCAGGTCGTCCATCGATGTCGCCGCGTAGCCCTTGTCCCAGAACTCGTCGCGGATAGCGAGAAGCACGCGATTTTCATCGAACTCACGAGGTCGAGGCATACCCGCACAATACAAGTTCTGGACCGCATGGGCCACAATGAACTCCGGGCCGCCATGTCCCCGGCTTGGCTCGGGAAAAGTCCAGCCGAAAACCGGTGCTGGAGTGCCAGGGCGCGCATCACGTCGTGATCAATCTGCGAGATTTGCCTTCGCGGCAGGCCCCAGACCGGTGGACGTTCTTGGGTGGCGCGAGTGCAACTGACGGATTCGGAGTGGGAGTTCATCAAGCCGTACCTGCCGGTCGGTGAGTACGGCCCGTACCCCGAGCGACTGCGGCAACAGTTCGAGGGTGTGATCTGGCGGTTCAGGACTGGCGGGCAGTGGCGGGAGATGCCGGCGCAGTTCGGCGCCTGGTCGACCGTCCACAACCGCTTCCGGCAGTGGCGTGACGCCAGGGTCTTCGAGGCCCTGCTGGAGGGCCTGATTGCGGAAGCCGCGAAGCGCGGTGAGGTGGACCGACCTTGTCCCTGGTCAGCATCGACTCCACCACCGTCCGGGCCCACCACGACGCGGCCGGGATGCACCTGGACGAGGATGTCTCACCTCTTTGGAGAAGGTCGCCATGGAGGCTGAGAAGGCCAACGTAAAGGGGGCGATTGCGACGAACAAACCGGGACAAGTGGGCCGAAGGAGCTCCTGAACGGGATGAACGAAGACACATCCGGCGCCGGCACAACCTTCGGCTGAAGGCCGCCCTCCTCGGACGCTCCAGGGCGGACAGACCAGCAAAATTCACGTCGCCGGCGATCGGAGATGCCGCCCGCTGGCGTTCCTCCTGACCCCGGGCCAGGTAGCGGACAGCCCGCAGTTCATCCCCGTCCTGAAGAGGGTACGGGTGCGCGGGCTCGTCGGCTGTCCCCCGCACGCGGCCTGACGCAGTCGCCGGAGACAAAGCGTACTCGTCGCATGACAATCGCGCCCACCTGCGCAAACGCCGTATCAAGGCGGTCATCCCGGAGAAGATGGACCAAGCTGCCAACCGGCAGAAGAAGGACAGCCGGGGCGGTAGGCCCGTCAGCCACGACGCCGATCTTTACAAGGCGCGGAACACCGTTGAGCGGCTGATCAACAAGCTGAAGGCGTGGCGAGGTATCGCTACCCGGTACGACAAGACACACGCGAGCTACCTCTCCGGCATCTGCCTTCGCGCCTCGATGATCTGGCTCAAGGACCTCGCCCGGGCCATCTGTTGATCACAACCGAATACGCGCCCTAACCGGCTCCGTCGGCGGCAGGCTAGGCGGCGTGCTCGTCGGATCGTTCGACGAGCACGCCGCGTTCGAAGCGGGCTCCGGCACGGACGAGGGCGACGAGGTGGGGTGCGTTCACGGCCCGCCACCGCTGCTGGGCGGTCTCGACGCGCTTGAAGACCATGGCGAGGGCGACGGCCGCGCTGCCAGCGCCCTTGGTCACCTTCGTGCGGAGCCGGACCGTGGCGAAGGTGAACTCGATGGGGTTGGTGGTGCGCAGGCGGATCCAGTGGCCGACGGGGAAGTCGTAGAACGCCAGCAGCTCGTCCACGTCATCGGTGATCTTCCTGACCGCCTTGGGCCACTTGGTGCCGTAGGCGTCCTCGAAGGCGGTGATCTCCTTGAAGGCGTGGTCACGGTCCTCGGCGTTGTAGATGTCCTGCAGAGCCTTGCGGGCGCCTGACTGGGCCGACTTCGGCAGCGTGTTGACCACATTGGCCGTTTTATGAACCCAGCATCTCTGGTGCCGGGCGGCCGGAAAGCCTTCGGCCAGAGCCTTCCAGAAGCCGAGCGCGCCGTCGCCGACGGCGAGGACGGGTGCGCGCATGCCGCGGCGGGCGCAGTCCCGCAGGAGATCGGCCCAGGATTCGGCGGACTCGCGGTAGCCGTCGGACATCGCGATCAGTTCCTTTGTGCCGTCGGCACGTACGCCCATGAGCACCAGGACGCAGGACTTCGCCTCGGCCAGGCGAATGCGCAGGTGGATGCCGTCGGCCCAGACGTAGACGTAGTCGCTGCCAGCCAGGTCGCGCTCGCCGAACGCCTTGTGGTCGGCCTGCCACTGGGCAGTGAGGCGGGTGACGGTGGCCGGCGAAAGACCGACCGAGCTGCCCAGGAACTGCTCGAGCGCGGGCACGAAGTCACCGGAGGACAATCCGTGCAGGTAGAGCAGGGGCAGCACTTCGCTGATCTTCGGGGACTTCCGGGCCCAGGGCGGCAGGATCGCCGAGGAGAACCGCTTGCGCTCGCCCGTCGTCTCGTCGGTGCGCCTGTCGTTGACGCGCGGCGCCTTCACCTCGACCGTCCCGGCCGCGGTGGTCACCTTCCCCGGGCACCGGTCGAGCGCGGCGTCGCACGGCTCAAGTCCTGGCGGATCTTCCGCAAAGCCCGACGCAGCCCGAATCGAATGACGTCGATCGCCGCCGCTGTCCTCACCCTGGAGCGGCAACGCTGAAAACGCTCACTGACAGCATTCGCGTGGTCGAGTCGAGCTATCAGGACTGAGCAGAACAGTCGCCCGGTGCTTGTGGAGTGCCCGCGTTTCCGCCCCGCCGACCTGGTCGGCGGGAGTTTTCAGAGGGCGACCGTACTTAGAGGTAGAACCACCCACTGTCGATCTTGTTGTTCCAGGTACCGTCACGACCGATTCGATCGATGCTACCCAGGTCCGGCAGCCTATCGCCAGGGTCTACGCGAAGTGAGACATCGCAGTTGTCGTCCTCCAGGAGGGCTATACGCCCCGTGCGGTTCCAGACGCTGTTCGTACGGTTTACGGAAACGCTGGTCAGCCTCCAATCGTCGGGGGGCGTTAAGACAGCGAGGCGCAGACCGCCTGCCTCTCGGTTGTCCCAGAGGCAGAGACGGCCCTGGGGGCAGTCATTGAATGCGTTCACTCCGATGTTGGTTCCGGGAGCGCCGAAGCGTTGAACTGCTGATGCCTGCGAGGCGGCCTTGGGGTCCCCCTTGGGGTAGGTGTCGGCGATGGCGGGCGCAGCGCCCGCCGCGAGGGTCGCCGAGAATGTGCCGACCGACCGTGAGGATACGTCGCATGTGCTTCATGTGTTCTCCCCGAGTTGGGTGGAATTGCAGTCGTCCGGTGTGGTTTTCGTCCACGTGACTGCCACTACGCGCTTGATTTTCTTCATCCCGCTGTGGTCGCAGCCGCCGAGTACAAGCCGACGACAGCCAGTGCCTTACGGAGAATCATGAGACCTCTTCCAGTCCTGCGGATCGGTTCCTTCCATCGAGCGTTCACCGACGAGGCCACGGCCGTCCGTGCCGTCGGTGGCGCCGGTGTCTCAACTCTCGGGGCAGCGAGCGTTGTACGTAAGGCCAGTTGGGGGAGTAGACAAAGGTGTGAGTGTGAGACTGTGCAGATACTCGTTCGCACAGCACACCCCCACAACGAGCCACCCCGGAGTCGCCTGAACACGGAAACAGAAATGTGAAACAGGCTCTGAGCTTGTGTTTTATGGTCTGCGAGCTTTGAGTTGATTACGTTCAGCGATGCTTTCTGGGCGCCTGGTCGATTTGCCCACGTTGTGACGGGTGGCGGGTCGCTGGTTCTTCGAGCCAAGTGGGCGTCCTGGACCGGGGGTTGAGGGTTTGGGCGCACGGGCCGGACTGTGCAGGTGAGGGCGGAGGTTCCTGAACCCCCGGCGGACGCGGGCCGGGGTGAGCCGGGCGGGCTCGGCCCGCTTCTCCCAGGGGCGGCGGAGATCGGCCGCGGCCTCGCGGGTGAGCCGGAGCTGGGTATGCGCCGCGATCACGAGCCATGTCCACCGGCCCGCGGCCTCGGGAGTACGGAGCCTGGGACGGGTCCAGCCGAGCGTCTGCTTCACAAAACGGAAAGTATGTTCAAGATCGAAGCGCCTCAAGAACGCTTGCCTCCGCCGTTCGAAGCTGCATCGCGTGACGAGAGCTCAGCTTCTGGGCGTCTCGTCGATGACGGGCATCGGCTTCCCGCCCGGATGCCACCCGTTGAGGAAGCTGGCCTGCCTGGCGACGTCAACGAGTTCGATCCGGGCACCGATGCTGTCCATCTGGTGGTAGGCGAACGGCCGGCCGTAGGGGCAGCCGGAGAAGTCCACGGGCATGCTCGCTTCTTCCAAACGCTGGGAACCGTGCCGTACATCGCTGGTCCAGAAGCCGATGTGATCGAACCTGGCTCCCCTGGACGCGTCCCAGGGACTGCCCGGCGGCCCTTCGATGAGTTCGATGAAGGGCGGCCCGCCGGCGGTGAAGACGATGCGGTAGTCCCACTCACCGAGCCGGTCGGACACAGGATCACTCCACTCGACCCCGGCCGCACGCTGAAAGTCCTGCATCGCCTGCTCGATGTCCGGCACTACGAAGCACACATGGTAAAAGGCAGTCATTCACCCATGATCGAGCACTTCACCCCAGAGGCCCAGGGGTTAAAAAAACAAGCTGAGCGTTGTCGCCGAAGGTTGGTGAACGGCAGTTCGTGCCATCGAATCTTGCGTGACGGATGCCGCCGAGGATGCATGAGCTGGCTGGCAGGAGGGCGTCCAATTCGCGGCCTCGCAGACGGCGGCCGCGAGGCTCGTATGCGGCGAGTACCTGGCCGCATACTCTCCGTAATGCGTGCTGTTCGGCTCCCATTCGTCAGCTTCCGGTCGGACGGGGCTCCGTACGTCACACATTCGACGGCGGTCGGCAGCCGCAGTCTTGAATCACCGCAAGGGAGTGGCATGGCCCAGGGAGTTGTGAAGTGGTTCAACGCCGAGAAGGGATTCGGGTTCATCTCTGTCGAAGGCGGCAACACAGATGTGTTCGTGCACTATTCCGCGATTCAGTCTGATGGCGACAGGGTGCTGGAGGAGAACCAGCGCGTGGAGTTCGAGGTCGTCCAGGGAGCGAAAGGGCCGACGGCTGAGCGCGTGAGGGTTCTCTGAGGCGTTCCTTCGGCGTCGCCCCATACCACAGGGGCGGGGCGACGCCGAAGGGGCAAGTCGGGCGCCGTTCGGACCGGGTAAGCGCGCTCAAACTTCCCTGGCGCACGACCGAGGAATCGTCAAGACCTGTGGACGTCAATCGCGCCAGGTGCCCGTCCAGTCGTAGAGTGGCGCCGTGGTGGCGTACTCCCGAAGGTAGGCGATCTTTTCCCCTTCGAGCCTGGCGATCGTTGCACCCTCGAACGTGGCCGCCTTTCCTTGCCAGGTGCAGGAGAAGATCCATTCGGCGATCAGGGCCTCCCCGGTCGTCCCCTGCCAGGTGATCTCCCAGCTATCGACCGAACCACCGGCACCGAACCAAGCGCGCATCCACTGTTCGACCCGTTCCCGGCAGCGGTAAACCGGACCATAGGACTCGATGATCACGCAGTCGTCGGTCAACGTGCCCAGCACTCCGACCACATCATGTCGTCGCCAAGCGTCGATGTAGGCATGCAGTTGGTTCATCAGGCCGCTGATTCTTTCACGGGTTCGGCGGCCGGGTGTTCGGCGAGGTGGCCGCGTTCGAAGCGGGCTCCGGCGCGGACGAGGGCGACGAGGTGGGGTGCGTTCACGGCCCGCCAGCGGGCCTGGGCGGACTCGACGAGCTTGAAGACCATCGCCAGGGCAGCGGCCTCGGGAGCCGGCGCCCTTGGTGACCTGCGTCCGCAGCCGCACGGTCGCGAAGGTCGACTCGATCGGGTTCGTGGTCCGCAGATGGATCCAGTGATCGGCGGGAAAGTCGTAGAAGGCCAGCAGCTCGACCTCGTCATCCGTGATCTTCTTGACGGCCTTGGGGAACTTCACCCCGTACTGCTGAGCGAACGTCTTGACGGCCTTGGCGGCGTGTTCCCTGTCCTCGGCGTTGTAGATGTCCTGGAGGGCCTTCTTCGCCGCCGGCTGGGCCGACTTGGGCATGCTGTCGAGGACATTGGCCGTTTTGTGAACCCAGCACCTCTGGTGGCGGGGAAGACCTCATTCAGCGCGTTCCAGAAGCCGAGGGCGCCGTCGCCGACGGCGAGAACGGGAGCCCGCATGCCGCGGCGGGCACCACCGCGCAGCAGGTTCGCCCAGGACTCCGAGGACTCGCGGTAGCCGTCGGCCATGGCGATCAGTTCCTTGGTGCCGTCCGCGCGCACGCCCATGACGACCAGGACGGCGGCCTTGGTCTCTTCCCGGCGGATGCGCAGGTGGATGCCGTCCGCCCAGACGTCGACGTAGTCCGTGGCGGAGAGGTCGCGCCCGCCGAACGCCTTGTGGTCGGCCTGCCACTGGGTGGTCAGCCGGGTGACGGTGGCCGGGGAAAGGCCGGCCGAGGAGCCCAGGAACTGCTCGAGTGCGGGCACGAAGTCCCTGCTGGACAGGCCGTGCAGGTAGAGCAGCGGCAGCACCTCGCTGATCTTCGGGGACTTGCGGGTCCAGGGCGGCAGGATCGCCGAGGAGAACCGCTTGCGCTCGCTCGTCGCCCCGTCGATGCGCTTGTCGTTGACACGTGGGGCTTTCACCTCGACTGTCCCGGGCCTCGGTGGTCACCTTCCGGGGCTGGTGGTGTCCGTTGCGGACCACGAGCCGCCGTCCACGCTCGTCCTTCTCATCGGCCAACTCGGCTATGTAGGCGTCAACTTCGGCCTCCAGCGCGGCGGCCAGCATTCGCCTGGCGCCCTCACGGACGATCTCGTCGATCAAGGAGCCGTTCGACGTGGTGCCATCGGCATTAACTACGCTATTAACTACGCTGAGCGCGGGCGTGCCTTCCCGACCGACGTTCGCAGCGTCGGTCTACTCGGCGACCTTCAATCGATCACTCGGGAAGGGACGCCCTTCGCGTCCAACCCGAGCCCGATCCACAGGTCCTGAGCATTGCTCGTCGGCTGCCTCGCGTAGTTGCTGATTCTCCACCTCCAGGACGTGTACGACCCGCACCAGCTCCTGGACGTCCGTGCGCAGCCGGTCACGATCGGCGCGCGGGCAGGTGAGCTTCTGTCGTCATCTTCATGCCTGAGTGGCTCGCGGGAGCGGTCCAGAGTGCGTGTTTCGAGTGTGCAGCGGAAGTCGGCGTGGTGCTTGCCGCTTTCAGCGGATTCTGTCGTCCGGTGTCGAGGGAGTGTCCGTGCCCTGTCTGACCAGGACGACGAGTCGCTCTGCTTGAGTGGCGTCGGTGGTGGTCAGGGCGATCCCGTTGGCCAGGGCAAGGAGTTCCGATGCGTTGAGGTCGGCGCGGACGGTACCGGCGCTTTGCGCGCGGGTCAGCAGTGCGGATGCGGCTGTGTGCATCGAGTGGTGCCAGCGGTCGAACAGCGCTGATCGCTGACCGGTGCGGTCATCGGTGATCGACAGCGCCAGTTCCCGCTTGGCTGCCACGTGTGCGATGAAATCCTGAAGCCAGTCGAAGAGGGCGTCGCCGGGAGGATCCTCGGCCAGTAGGGACTGGCTCCGGGCGCAGAGCTCGGCTACTTCCTCGGAGTAGACGGCGATGATCAGTTCGCGACGCGTCGGGAAGTGCCGATACATGGTGGCGTTGCCGACGCCGGCCCGGCGGGCGATGTCGTCAAGCGGGGCGTCGACGCCGTGGTCGTGGAAGACGTCTCTGGCCGCGGCCACGAGCAGGTCGTGGTTGCGCTGAGCGTCCGCGCGACGACGACGCTGGGGTTCCGAACGCGGTGCGGGTCCGGCGCTCTGCGATGACATGACCCTCCTTGTTAATCGGGGAGTTCCCCGGTTACGGTAGCCGAACGCGACAACCGGGGAACTCCCCACTTGTCGCCTCACGTATCCCCACCAGAGGAGATGCCGCATGCCGCAGGGAGCGGAAGACACCACGCACCCAGGACCGGGAGAGATTCACCGGCGCGTCGTCGAGAGCTACGCGCAGATCCTGGAAGGCTGGCTCGAAGACGCCCTGGAACTGGTCGACCCCGAGGTCGTCGACCACCGGGGAGGCACCCAGGGCGATCACCGGGGACGCGAAGCCTGGCGACAGAAGTGGGAGCGGATGAGCGCGGGCAGCGCGTTCCACGACGTCTCGGTGACGATCGAGCAGAACGTCGTCTCCGGCGACACCTCCGTCAACCGGTACACCAGCCGGGGCACCCACACGGACTCCGGCCGACGCTACGAGGTCCTCAGCATGGACATGGTCCGCGTCCGCAACGGCCGAATCGTCGAGCACTGGGCCCTGCGCGACGCCGACGCGATGCGTGACCAGTTGGGCCTGTGAAAGAACCTTCTGCCTCTGGCGTCCAACTGGTGACCGCAGGGCCCAGCGGGAACCTCGCCCGCGGCAGGAGGAGGCGTTCGACAACCTCATGGCCGGGTCACCGGTCGGTTCGCCCGCATCGAAACCCGGAGCCGGATGAGGGAGTTGGTGCTTGGACTGCTGTCCGACCTGCCGCGCAAGAACTGCTGGACCATCGCCGAGTGGGCCGGCGACACGACCCCGGACGGCATGCAGCACCTGCTGGGCAGGGCCAAGTGGGATGCCGATCAGGTCCGCGACGACGTACGCAGCTACGTGGTGGAGCACCTGCACGACGACCAGGCGGTGCTGGTCGTCGACGAGACCCGCGACGTGAAGAAGGGCACTGGCACGGTCGGCGTGCAGCGCCAGTACACCGGCACCGCCGGCCGGATCGAAAACTCCCAAGTCGCCGTTTACCTGGTCTACACAGGTCAGCACGGTCACGCCGCAGTGGACCGGGAACTCTACGTTCCGCGCTCCTGTACTTCCGACCCCGACCCCGACCGCTGCCGCGCCGCGGGCCTTGCCGAGAAGACCTCCTTCGCCACCCAGCCGGAACTGGCCACTCGTATGGTTGCCCGGTTCCTGGACGCTGGCCACCAGGCCGCATGGGTTGCCGGCGACGAGGTCTACGGCGGCACCCCCCAAGCTGCGAACCGCACTGGAGGAACGCGGCACCGGCTACTGCTGGAGCGCATCGGGCTCGCAGTGGCCGGACGGGTCGGCGTCTGACCGACTGCCCAACCGTGCCTCGGCGCGGGGCGGATGACACTGCTGCGCCGGATCATGGCGAGAGCGGGCCTATGTGGCGAGATCCCGGGCGGCCATCGCCGCCTGTACGCGGTTCGCCACGCCGAGTTCGGTGAGGATGCGGCTGACGTGGGCCTTCACCGTCGATTCGCGGAGGCGCAGCACCTTGCCGATGTCCGCGTTGGTCATGCCCTCCGCCAAGGCGTCCAGTACCTGGCGCTCGCGGGGTGTGAGCCGGGCGGCGGCCTTCTTGGTGGAGCGTGCGCGGTCGGCGTCGGGGCGGTGGAAGCGGCTGATGACCGTGCGGGTGACCGTCGGCGAGAGCATCGCTCCGCCGCCGGCCACGATGTGCACGGCGCGCAGGATGTCGTCCGGCGGGGTGTCCTTGAGCAGGAACCCGGCAGCGCCCGCCCGCAGGGCGCTGTACACGTACTCGTCGAGGTCGAAGGTGGTGAGGATGGCCACCGCCGGCGGGCGGGGCAGTGTGCGCAGGGCGCCGGTCGCCGCGATGCCGTCCATCACCGGCATACGGATGTCGACCAGTGCCACGTCCGTACGGCAGCGGCTCGCGAGGTCCACGGCCTCGCGCCCGTTCGCGGCCTCGCCGACCAGTTCCAGTCCGTCGTCGGTGACGACGAGGTCGCTCAGACCCGACCTGACGAAGGGATCGTCGTCGACGATCATCACCTTGATCACAGCGTCGCCTCCCCGGCCGGTGCCATGTCTTGTGTCGCGGGCGCGCCGTGCGGGGGATTCTCCATCGCCTGCGCGCCGTCGGCCGGGTGGGCAGGGACCGGCAGTGCGGCGCGCAGCACAAAGCGGCCGTCGTCCGTACGCGTCGCGGTCATGTCGCCGTGCATGGCAGCGACGCGTTCGGCGACGCCCACCAGCCCGTAGCCGCGGGAACCGGATTCGGTGGACGTGAAGGCGGTGGCGGGCGGGCAGATGTTCGCGGCCCGCACCTCGACCCGCGCCCGCTCCACCGTGACGGTGAGCTCCACCGGTGCCGTCGGGGCGTGTTTGCGGGCGTTGGTGAGGGCTTCCTGGACGATGCGGTGCACCGCCAGGCGTACCGCCGCGGGCAGTTCGGCCAGCGGGGCGATGCGGGCGTGGACCCGAGTGCCCGCTGCTTCGGCGTCGGCGATCAGGGCGGGCAGATCGTCCGACGTCGGGGTCAGCGGCACCGGGCCCTCGTGGTCGCGCAGCGCACCGAGCAGATCGCGCAGGTCGTCCAGGGCGTTGGCGCTGGTGTCGCGGAGCAGGTCGAGCCGTTCCCGTACCGGCTCGGGCACCTCCGTGCCGCGCCGCTGCAGTACGCCGGTCTGCAGGACGAGCAGGCTGAGACGGTGGGCCAGTACGTCGTGCATCTCCCGGGCGATACGGGCCCGTTCGGAGAGGCGTACGCGTTCGTCGCGCAATCGGTTGGCGGCCTCGGTGTCCTGGAGCTGGCGAGCCAAGGACCGGGCGAGCTCCCGATGATTGCGCGCTGCCAGACCGAAGGCCACCGGCACGATCAGCATCGCGCACGGCATGAAGGTCAGCAAGGGCATGTTGAGCAGCTCGCGGAACGGGGCGAACGCGGCGGGTACATACGCGGCACCGGTCAGGGCCAGCGCGAGGGCCGGGGGGCGGCGGACGGCCACCGCGTACAGCGCGATCAGCACCGGCCAGACCTGACTGTCCAGCACGAACCCGGCCAGGGCCACGACCGCGATGGTCACCGGCAGCCGCCCGCACAGCGGCAGGGCCGCGCAGAGCACCACGGCCACAGCCGCGCTCGTTCCCCGGCCCTCGACCAGGCCGGCCTCGGTGGTCAGTGCGTCACGCAGCGCCTTGTACGACACGAAGGCCAGGACCGCGGCCATCAGCAACCGGCGCTGATGCCGCGTCATGGTCCAGCCGCCGCGGGGGCGTGGATCCCTGGTCGACATCCCAGCATCGTAGGCGGCGCGTTCGCCGCGCGCATTCGACGAAAGTCGGGGGTATCGCGCCGCGCCACTGCCGTTCGTCGGTCCTCTTCACCCGCCGTCCGGCGGAGGCACGCGGCTCCGGCGTACCCGAGAGTTCCCCTGTCGCCACACCATCCGAGACGAGGAGGACAGCAGTGATGGGCAGAAAGAGCGGACCGATGAGCCGGCGCACCGTGCTGGGCGGCGTGGCAGCCACAGCGGCGGGAGCCACGGCGACCGGCCTCGGCATGGGGGCACCGGCGGCGTCGGCGGCGTCGACCGCACGTGACGTGCGGGGTTCCGGCAAAGGCCGCTACGCGGGCAAGACGGTGCTGATCACCGGGGCGACCAAAGGCATCGGGCGGGCCGCCGCCATCGCCTTCGCACGTGAGGGGGCGAAGGTCGGCTTCTGCGGGCGGACGGCTCGCCTGGGTCGGGAGGTCGAACGGGAGATCCGCGCGTCGGGCGGCGAGGCGACGTACTTCCGGGCCGACGTCCGGGAGCCCGTGCAGGTGAAGGCCTTCGTGGACCGGGTGGTGGAGACGTACGACGGGCTGGACATCGCGCTCAACAACGCGGGAATCCAGAAGGCGTTCACGGATTTGCACGAGGTGTCGGTGGAGGAGTGGGACGACGTGTCCCTCACCAATGCCCGCGGTGTCTTTCTGGCCATGAAGTACGAGATCCCGCACATGCGTCGGCGCGGTGGCGGGGTGATCCTGGTGACCGGCTCGTCCAACCAGTTCCAGACCCGGCCGGGACTGAGCTCGTACACGGCGAGCAAGAACAGTGTGACCGGCCTGGTCCAGGCGGCGGCCATCGAGAACGGCCCGCACAACATCCGCGTGGTCGCCCTCGCCCCGGGCATCACCGACACGCCGATGCTCGAAGTGCACCGCCCTGAGGGTTCCTCCGATGAGGAATGGGCCCGGATGAAGGCTGACTTGGCCGAGCGGAGCGTCGACGCCTTGAAGCGCATGGCGAGGCCGGAAGAGATCGCCACCGCCGCTCTGGGTCTGGCTTCCCCCAACTTCGCCTTCCAGACCGGCTCCACCCATCTCGTCGACGGAGGCCAGCTCGCGGGGCTGTGAAGTGCGGATCGGTCATTCCCGCTTCAAGAAGGTGCTGGCTGCGGTGGACCGGTCGCGTGACGCGTGGTGATCTGACCGATGCCGAGTGGAGGTTGATCGAGCCGCATCTGCCGCTGGGGGCGTTCGAACCGATCTCTGACCTGCGCAGCTACTTCAACGCGGTGATGTGGCGGTTCCGTACCGGCAGCCCCTGGCGGGATGTGCCGGAGAACTACGGCTCCTGGTCGACGATCTACGACCGGCTCCGGATGTGGGCGCGGGAGGAGTCTTCCAGACCCTCATGGAAGCGATGGAGCCATGCTGCGGATACGCAGCCTCCCAGCCACTCCGTGATCTCAACTCCTGTCGCGCCCGAAGCGTCTGGGGGTCGGCCCGTTCGTGCCCCGCCTGGGGACCCGAACAACGAGCCTTACCCGGGTGGCCTCACTTCCACGGGTCGGTAGATGACCGGCCGGGCACAGGCTTGGCGATGAGCGCGACGGAGATGAAGAAGTTGGGTGCGGCTCCTGGAATGAGGTCGCCGGTCAGGCCAGGAGTTCGTAGGTGTGCTGGTCGGGCCGGGGGAGAGGCGTTCGCGCTCCCTGTGGGTGTGGAAGATCCAGTACTGCGGGAAGTCGCCGTTGCTGATGAGGGCCCGGAGGGTCAGGACGGCTTCGGCTCCAGGGACGGTCCACCCGCTGCTGGTGATATCGAGCCGGTCGGCCATCAGATGACGTGCGGCGCCTTCGACGATGCCGCGGGCGATCGGCCATCCGGCCGCGAGTGCCTTGTCGTAGTGGAGACAGGCGGCGTTGTTCTCCAGGTAGCGGCAGGCGGCGTCCGGATCGGTGGCGGTGTGGAAACACCGCGAGGCCGCCCACAACTTCTCGATCACGTGGACGATGTCGAGAACAACATGGATGGCCTGGTCCACTGTCAGGTGGATGCGTTCGTACGGGCCGTCGGCGAAGAGGACCTGGCTGTCCCGCTTGCGCCAGCGGGCGTCAGGGCTCATGCCCCGGGACCCTGGAGCAAAGTTGGGCCGGAGGCGGCAAAGCTCAGACCTCCACGAGAGGTCCAGGTGTTCTTCGCAGTCGAGGATGTAGACGTTGCTGGCTTGTCGCGTGGTCAGGCCGACGGTTGGTGCCGCCGCTGTAGTTGTGCGGGAATCGCGAGGCACACGGGGGGCATCTCCTGTCCAGGCGCGGACCACATCGGCCCGGGTGCGAGTTCGAATCACCTTGAGGACTTGACCACCGTCGGGAGTTGAGATGCGCGGGCGGTGGTCTGGTGGCTGGTTCGGTAGCGGCCCGGGGTCGTTCCGATGATGTTGGTGAACGCTGCGATGAAGCTGCTGGGGTTGGCCCATCCGCAGGCGTAGGCGGTTTGGGTGGTGTCGTGGCCGGCGGCGAGGAGCACGAGTGCGTGGTAGATGCGTAGCTGCGTGCGCCATTCATAGAAGGTCATGCCGAATTCGTTGCGGAACAGTCGGCTGAGGGTGCGGGTGCTGGCTCCGATCGTCTTCCCGAGTTCGGCCAGCGTGGTGTTGTCTGTCGGCTTCTCGTACAGCATCCGGGCAATGGCTTGCAGTCGGTCGTCCCGTGGCTCCGGCAGGTGCAGTGGCTGTTCGTACGCTTCGCGGAGTTCATCGACGAGGACTCGAAGGAGGCGAGAGCGCGCGGAGCGGCTGTAGTCAGGCGCGGCGTCGTCGAAGTTGCGGGGGCCGGTCAGGGCGAGCAGGACCTCGCGGGCGAGGTCGGAGGCCAGGAACACGGCGGGATGGTCTGGTATGAGCCGGGCGAGGGATGGCGCGAGAAAAACGATCCGCATGTCGGTGTCGCCGTGGGCGCGGTGGTAGTGCGTGAACCCGGCGGGGGTCCAGGCGACCCGGTTGGCGGGAACGATCGACGTGCCGCGCTCGGTGTGAACTGTCAAGACGCCGCTGGCTGCGTATACCAGGTGTCCCCGTGCGTGCGACTGCACTGCGCTTGTTTCGCCGGATGGCCAGAGGTGGCGCCCGCCGGACGGCCACACCTGTGACGTCACACCGGCGATCCGGCGAGGTTGGCGGCGAACAGGCATCAGTTGGCAGTCTATCGGCAGCCAGCCACACCTTGATCTGGTGACACTGCCTCCATGCGGAGTGGTCTTCAGTCGCGCAGAGCGCCCGACCGAACCACATGTCATCGAGGCAGCCTGCCTCGATGCCGCGGCTTGAGAGAGAAGGAGAAGCGCATGGCGACGTTCGTCCTCGTGCCCGGCGGTTGGCACGGCTCCTGGTCGTTTGAGGCGGTGGTTCCGCTGCTGGAGCTTGCCGGTCATACCGTTCACGCCCTGACCCTGACCGGTCTGCGGCCTGACGAGGACAACGTGACGGTCGCGACCGCCAACCTCGACACGCACGCCGACGACGTGTTGCGGCTCCTCGATCGCGCCCACATCACCAGCGCGACGCTGGTCGGCCACAGCTACGGCGGGATGGTGATCGCTGCCGCCGCCGATCGCGCTGACGGCCGGATCTCACGACTGGTGCACCTCGACGCCTACGTACCGCGCGATGGCGAGTCGTGCTGGTCGTCAACGACAGAGGGCTATCGGGAAGCGTTCGCTGCCGGCGCTGCGACCACCGGCTACGCCGTCCGACCGCCGGACGGCGGCGATCCCCGCCGCCGTCCCCATCCCCTCGCCTCGTTCTTGCAAACGATCCGGCTCACAGGCACGCTCGCCCAGGTCCCCCGTCGGGAGTTCATCTACTGCTCGGGATGGGAAGACCGGACGCCGTTCGCTGAACTCCGCACCCGACTCCGAGCCGATCCCGAGTGGCAGGTCCACGACCTCCCAACCGGCCACGACGCAATGCATGAGGCTCCGGAGACGGTCGCTGCACTACTGCTCGGCGAATGCATCGCGGATGAGTAGTTGTCAATACCTGCAGGTGGGGTGAGGTTCAGGCGGCTGCGGGCCGTTCGACGAGGTGGCCGTTTTCGAAGCGGGTGCCGGTGCGGACGAGGGCGACGAGGTGGGGTGCGGTGACCGCACGCCAGCGCGCCTGGGCGGCTTCGGTGAGCTTGAAGACCATCGCGAGGTCGGCGGCGGGGCTGCCGGCACCGCGGGTGACCTTGGTTCGCAGCTTGACCGTGGAGAAGGTGGACTCGATGGGGGTTCGTGGTCCGCAGGTGGATCCAGTGCTCGGCCGGGAAGTCGTAGAAGGCCAAGAGTTCGTCGAGGTCGTCGGTGATCTTCTTCACCGCCTTGGGCCACTTCGCCCCGTAGGCCCTCGCGAACTCCCGGACCGCCTGTTCGGCGTGAGCCCGGTCCTGCGCGTTGTAGAGCTCCTGCAGGGCCTTCTTCGCTCCCGGCTGTGCGGACTTCGGTAGTGCGTTCATGACGTTGCGGGTCTTGTGGACCCAGCACCTTTGGTGTCTGGCCTGCGGAAACACTTCCGCGAGCGCGCGCCACAGGCTCATCGCGCCGTCTCCAACGACGAGGGCGGGATCACGCATGCCGCGCCGCCGGCAGTCCCGCAGCAGATCCGCCCACGATTCGGTCGACTCCCGCAGGCCCTCCGTGAGCGCGATCAGCTCCTTGGTGCCGTCGGTGCGTACTCCCATCAGGACCAGGACGCAGGAGTGGGCCTGCCCGAGACGGACCTTGGGGTGCACCCCGTCGGCCCACACGTGGACGTAGTCGGTGTCCGACAGGTCGCGGCGCTGAACGCGTCGTGGTCGTCCTGCCACTGCCTGGTCAGCCGGTTCACCGTCGCCGCTGACAGCCCCGCCGACGAGCCCAGGAACTGCTCCAGGGCGGGCACGAAGTCACCGCTGGACAGTCCGTGCAGGTAGAGCAGGGGCCGCACCTCGCTGATCGTCGGGGACTTGCGGCATCAGGGCGGCAAGATCTTGGAGGCGAACCGTATCCGCTCACCGGCGGCTTGATCACCGATTGACGGTGCGTCCGCACGACTTGAAGGAATCACATGACCGCTGACTTGAAGGCGTATGCCGTTCGGCTCCGCGAGCTGCATCACGCCGATGAGATGCTCGTTCTGCCGAACGCGTGGGACGCGGCCACCGCCAGGATCATGGCTGAGACCGGGTTCTCCGCGGTGGCAACCACGAGCGCGGCGATCGCGGAGGTGCTCGGTTACCCCGACGGCGAGGGCGCGCCCTGGCAGGAGATGTTCGCCGCGGCCGGCCGGATCGCCCGTGTGGTGGAGGTCCCGGTCACCATGGATGCCGAGGCGGGATACGGACTGCGGCCGCGGGAACTGGTGGACCGGTTGCTGGAGACCGGCGTGGTCGGCTGCAACCTGGAGGACACCGATCACCCCGCAGGCGGACTCGTCGACGCCGGTGCGCATGCCGAGCGGCTGTCGGCCATCCGAGCCGCCGCGGACGACGCCGGGGTCCCCCTCGTTGTCAACGCGCGCGTCGACGCCTTCCTGCCGGGAGCCGGGGTGGCTGAGGAGGAGCGGGTCGCGGAAGCGGTCCGCCGAGGCCGCCGCTACCTGGAGGCGGGGGCTGACTGCGTCTACCCGATCGGTGTCGGCGACGAGCGGGACCTTGTCACCCTGGTCGCCGAATTGCCCGGGCCGGTCAACGCCAACACCAGGCCGGACGTGCTGGACCTGGCCAAGCTCAGTGCGCTGGGCGTAGCGCGAGTCTCCTACGGTCCCCGGTTCTACCGCCAAGCGCTGGCCGACCTGAAGGCCGCGGTTCGTCAGGAACTGTTGGCCTGACGACAAGCCCGACCGGCGTCCCAGCAGCGCTCACGCCGCGCACCATTCGTCGTGGTGCGCGGCGTGAGCCGCCGGCTCAGCCACCGCGGAGCGACCAGGTGATGGCCGACCTGGCGTGGGTGCCGCGGTCCTGCACGCTTCCCACCGAGGAGCGGCCCGCCCTTGCGGATCGCGGAGTGGGATGCCCTGTTTCGCGGAGCAGCTGACCCCGCTGCGCGGCATGCGCCACCTCGGTGCCCAGCCCTCACTTCGCCCGGCTGCTTCTGCGTGGAGTCGTCAGGCAGCGCGAGCATCACTTCGCGGAACGCCGGCCCGGTCGCTCGTCGGGGAAGACTGCCACAGCGCCGCCGAGAGCCATATCAACGTGGCCCCGACGACGATGTGCAGCGCGCTCGTGAACACCGAGTCGGGCAGCGCGATCAGAAACGCGAACAGCGGCAGCGCGACGGCGTACGCCCATGACGGCACCTTGGGCAACCTGCGGGCACGGATCGTCGCCGCCCCGAACAGGGCGCAGCCCACCGCGAAGACAACGGCCGAGCCGAGGAGTGCGGGAATGGTGGGGCCTGTGAGTTCCGCGTCGATGACGTCGTCGTCGAGGTAGAACAGCACCAGGTTCGAGGCGAACGCGGCCCCGCCGAAGAGGCCGAGGCCGATGAGGTTCACGACGTAGGCGGTCTCTCCGAAGCGGCCGGTTGCCTGGCTCTGCCGCTGGTGGAGCGTGGTGAGGAACGACAGGGAGAACGCGGGGGAGAGGGCGAGGAGGAAGCTGGTCGCGGCGGTTTCCCCGGTGAAGGCCTCGACCAGTGCGGGCAGGGCGATGAGCAGGCCGGACAGCGCCCCGCAGAGGGCGCCGAGGCGGGTGAGCCGGGTGGAGACCGGTGCAGTGCTGATCGGTGAGGACATGTGGGCCACTCCGGTTCGTCGAGGGGCAGGTCAGGGCCGCAACGGTAGGGAGTGACGGGGCAGCGGAGGGAGGTGCACAGCGGCGAAAGAGGCCGCTGGAAGTCACCATCGCACGGGCGGCACGGGTGCCGTTCGGCATGTGCCGTTCGGCCATACCTGTCCGGAGCTTTCCCGTCCGTGTCGCCCCGGCGTTCGGACCCGGCCTAGCCTGGCGGAAGCGTCGGGCTGGGTGGGGGGTGTACATGGCGGCGTATGTTCCTGTCCCGTGGGTGTCGCCGCTGTTGTACGGCGCGGTGCTCGTCGGCGGTCTCTACTACCTGGCGGCGGATCTGGGCGACGGTCCCGGGCTGGTGTCCTGGCGCACGGCCGGCTTCGTGGCGGGCCTCGCGGCCCTGTTCGCGCTGGAAGCGGTGGGGCGCCGGTGGAGCGAGGCCAGGGTGCCGCTCCTGCTTGCCCGGTTCGGCCTGACGGCCGCCGTGGTCGCCCTGGACGCCTCGGAACTGTCCCAAGTGCTGTTCGTGCTGCTGCCGTTCACTGCCTACTTCGCGTTCGGCCGCACGGTTGCGCTCGCGCTGGCGGCGCTGTGCGTGGCCGGACTGCTCACCGGCTATCTGCTCACCGCCCCCGGCTGGTACCGCGACATGGAGTACGTGTCCGACCTGCTCATGCTCGGCATCGGCCTGGTACTGGCCATCTCGATGGCGGCCGTCGCCGTCGGCGAACAGCGGGCCCGGCGTGAACTGCAGGAGTACGCCGCGCGGGTCGCGGAGCTGTCCGCCGCGACCGAGCGCAACCGGCTGGCCCGGGACATCCACGACAGCCTCGGCCACCATCTCACGGCGATCTCGGTGCAGTTGGAGATCGCCTCGGAGTTCCGCACCCTGGACCCGGACGCCGCCGGACGGGCGATGACCGAGGCCAGGCACTCGGTCAAGCTCGCGCTGGGCGACGTACGGCAGTCCGTGCGCGCGCTGCGCGACGAGGCCGCACGCCCGTCACTCTCGGCCGCACTCGAGGGCTGGGCGCGTGACGGCGGTACGGGACCGCGCGTCACCGTCGAGGTGAGCGGCGACGAGGACGGATACAGCGCGGCGGAACTGACCGCGTTGTACCGGGCCGCGCAGGAGGGGCTGACCAACGCGCTGCGCCACGCGGGAGCCTCGCGGGTGTCGGTGGCCGTCCGGTTGACCGAACACGGCGCGCGGCTGGCGTTGGCCGACGACGGCTGCGGCTTCACGCCGGACGTGGCCACCGCCGGATTCGGCCTGACCGGCATGAAGGAACGAGTGCACCTCGTGGCAGGCAGCGTGGACATCGACAGCAGACCGGGCGAGGGCACGCGGCTCACGGTTGTCGTCCCGCGGGGCGGAGGCGAGCGGTGAGCGAGGAGCCGACGATGGTGCGGGTGCTGGTGGTGGACGACCAGCAGCTCATCCGGGACGGCATCGCGTCGCTGCTCTCCATCCGGCCCGGCATCACGGTCGTCGGCACGGCGGTGAACGGGCGGGAGGCCGTGGCGAAGGCGGTGGAACTGCGGCCTGACGTCGTGTTGATGGATGTACGGATGCCGGAGCTGGACGGCGTCGAGGCCGTCGCCGTGCTGCGCGGCCGGGCGCCGGAGTGCCGGGTCGTGATGCTCACGACGTTCGACGACGAAGAGTACGTCGTCCAGGCGCTGCGAGCGGGCGCCAGCGGCTATCTGCTCAAGGACCTGCCGGCCGACGAACTCGCCCACGCGGTCCGCCTGGCACACGCCGGAGTCACCCAGCTCGACTCCTCGGTGGCCGGCCGCCTCGCCGCCGCCCTGCCGCCACCTGCCCCCGTCCCGGCCCCGGTGGTCGCCTTCAGCCCGCGCGAGATCGACATCCTGCGGCTCGTGGCGCGTGGCCGGACCAACCGGGAGATCGCCACGCAGCTGTATCTCAGCGAGGGCACCGTCAAGAACCACATCTCCCGCATCCTCAGCCGCCTCGCCCTGCGCGACCGCACCCAGGCCGCACTGCGCGCCCACGAGCTGGGCCTGCTGTGAAGCCCACCGCGAGCCCTCACCATCGCCCGTTCCCGTGTGGTGAGCTACGGCATGCGGCAAGAGGATGACAACAGGTGCTGATGGCGGGCCGCCACCGGCTGGACGAGTCGATCGGACGCGGTGGGATGGGGGAGGTCCGGCGGGCGTACGACGAGACCCTCGCCCGGCAACCGAGTCCTGGCGGGTCCTGTCTGGCGCAGCAAGACGCCGTCGCACGGCAGGCCCGAGCACATCTCCAAGCGTCGGCGAGGCGCGCTGGCCTAGGACAGGTTGTTGATCTTGCTGCGGACCTTGTTCACGATGGTGGCCGGGAGTGTCGCGTAGCCCTGGAAGCTCAGGTCCTCCTGGCCCTCGGGGCCGGCGATGTACGTCAGGAATGCCTTGGTGGTGGACCACGTCGCCGGTCTGTTGCCCTTGTCGCAGACGATCTCGTACGTGACCAGGTCGATCGGGTAGGCGCCCGGGGCCTTGGTCGCGTAGTCGAGTTTGAGCACGAGGTCGTCGTCGGCGCCCGCGATTTTGGCATCGGCGAGCGCCTTGGATGCCGTGAGGACACTGGCGTCGACCGGAGCGGGGGCGCCGGTGGCGATCGCGACCGTGGGAATGTTGCGGGCGATCGCGTACGACAGCTCGACGTAGCCGATCGCACCCACGGTCTTCTTCACCTGTTCGGCGATGCCCGAGGAACCCTTGGCGGACCGGCCGCCCTTGGCCATCCACTCCTTGCTGTGCCCGTACGACCAGGCGCTCGGTGCGGCGGCGCTCAGGTAGGAGGTGAGGTTGTCCGTCGTGCCGGAGGAATCGGACCGGTGTGACGCCTGGATCGGCGTCGACGGCAGCTTGGCGCCGGGGTTGAGCTTGGCGATCGCGGGATCGTTCCACTTCGTGATCTGCGCGTCGAAGACCTTGGCGAGGGTGGGGGCATCCAGGACCAGCTTGCTGACCCCCGGCAGGTTGTAGGCGATCGCGATCGGGCCGCCGAGCATCGGCAGGTGGACGGCTCGACCGTCATTGGAGCAGACACTCTTGGACTGGGTGATCTGGGTGGCGCTCAGTGCGGAGTCGGAACCTGCGAAGGCGGTCCTGCCCTTCAGGAAATCCGTCTGGCCGGCACCTGAGCCGTTGCCTTCGTAGCTGATCCGGGTACCGGGGCAGGCCCGCATGAAGTTCTTGATCCAGAACTGCATCGCGAACTCCTGCGCAGTCGAGCCGGAAGCCGACACAGTGGCCGCCTTGCCGCACTTGACGCCGCCGGCACCCGCGGTGGTGGCGGGCGAGGCAGCCACGGGCGAACTGCCGGAGGGCCGGGAACTGTCGCTTGAGCCGCAAGCCGTCAGGAGCAGAGCGCCGGAGACGGAGACGACCGCCGAGCCGACCGCCACCATGCGCAGCCCGCTCTTCCGCTGAAGCTTCACTCTTCGGTGCTCCGTTCTGTGGCCCGCCAGGGTCGGCGCAGCGCAGGGGGTGGACTGGATCGGGTAGCAGTCACGACCGCACCCTCAGAATAACCATGCGTAGCGGATCGATCGCTGTAGGTAATCACGCAGGCCCGTATCCCCTCGAGCGAGCCGCCCGGCTCCTGCGCACGTCGAGTGGCCACTGCGCATCGAATGGAGGGAGGCTGGAAGGAGGCGATCCATGTGCCCCAGACAGCGGATGTGATCGCCGGGAAGGCCGCGGCCGGGCGGGGTGACCAGCGGATGGGAGGAAGCCCATGAGGGTCGGAGTTCTCACCGGTGGCGGCGACTGTCCCGGACTCAACGCCGTGATCCGCAGCGTCGTCCGCAAAGGCGTCCAGGAATACGCCTTCGACTTCGTCGGTGTGCGGGACGGCTGGCTCGGTTTGCTCAAGGGCAATGTCATGCCGCTGGACATCTCCAGCGTGAGGGGAATCCTCCCCCGTGGCGGGACCATCCTCGGCTCCTCCCGAACCAACCCCTTCAAGCACGAGGACGGGGTGCGGCGCGTGCGGGACACCCTCGCCGCGCACGACGTGGACGCGCTCGTCGTGATCGGCGGTGAGGACACGCTCGGTGTGGCCACCGAGCTGAGCCGACAGGGGATCCGTCTGGTCGGCGTGCCGAAGACCATCGACAACGACGTGTCCGGCACCGACTACACCTTCGGCTTCGACACCGCCGTAGGCATCGCGACCGAGGCCATCGACCGTCTGCACACCACCGCCGAGTCCCACATGCGCACCCTGGTGGTTGAGGTGATGGGGCGGCACTCCGGGTGGATCGCCCTGCACGCCGGCATCGCGGGCGGTGCCAACGTGATCCTCATCCCTGAGCGGCCCTTCGACATCGATGACGTCTGTGAGCAGGTGAAGAACCGATTCAAGATCAACTACGCGCCGATCGTCGTGGTCGCCGAAGGGGCAGTCCCCAAAGAGGGGCAGATGATCACCAAGGATCAGACGCTGGACGAGTACGGCCATGTGCGGCTGTCCGGTATCGGGGAATGGCTGGCCCGGGAGATCTCGGACCGCACCAGCAAGGACGCCCGCACCACGGTCCTGGGCCACGTCCAACGCGGCGGTACCCCGAGCGCGTTCGACCGGTGGCTGGCCACTCGCTTCGGGCTGCACGCCATCGAAGCGGTCAAGGACGGCGACTTCGGCGTCATGGTCGCCCTGCAGAGCACCAGGATCGTCCGCCTCCCCCTCGCCGACGCCACAGCAAAGCCCAAGATGGTCGACCCGTCGCTGTACGACGAGTTCGAGGTGTTCTTCGGCTGACTGGCCGCGGCGCTCGCCAAATCGCCGTGGGACCTGCCATTGCGCCGCGTGGTGCAGAACTGCGTGCGTGACCGGACCGAGTCGGCCGTGCGCAGCCAGCGGATCGGTGCGGCGGCCCACGACCGTTCAGCTGAGCGTGCCGTGTCCACCGTCGGCGCCCTCGCGTCGTCGCGGCTTCCAGCTACGGCGGTGCGGACAGCCGACATGACGTGCGCTCTTACCTTTGAAGACTGCTCATAGTTACGCCGTCATCTCCATCGGGGCTTCCCTGATGGAGAAGTACGCGGCGCACATGGTTCGGCGAACGGCACCGCCGTCGGAGGACGGATGACTCCCCGCACTGTTCGGCATCCAACCGCCTCCCGGATTGCGTGACCTGGCCCTGACGCGGTGCATCGTGACCGCCTTGCCGCACGGCACAAGCCTGCAGGGAGCTCAGCGGTTGTCCGCGAGCAGGGAAGGGTGACGTAATGATCATCGAGAACACTTCAAGCCCGCCGCACTGGCGAGTGTGAACCCTCACCGACGAATATGGCACGCATGAATGACCACCCCGCACGCTGGAGCCAGGCAACCATCTACCCCGACATGTGGGCTGACCCGGATGAGGACCCCCGTAACAGCGAAGGAGTCAGTCCGGACGGGGAGTTGGCGACGCTGCTGGACTTCCTGACGGGCTATCGCATGACCCTGGCGATGAAGTGCGAGGGTCTGGACGCGGAGCAACTGGCCCGTCGTTCGGTTCCGCCGTCCACGATGTCGCTGCTCGGCCTGCTCCGGCACCTCGCCGAGGTGGAACGGGACTGGCGCAACTGGATCAGCGACGGGGATCCGCTGCCGAAGCTGTACGGCGAGCGCGACGCGGACTTCGACGGAGCCGTCGCCGACCAGGCCCAGGTCGACGCCGCGTACTCCGATCTGGCGCGCGAGCAGGCCGCGACCGATGCGGCGCTGGCGGAGCACCCGGACCTCGGGGAGCGTTTGGGGAAGGACGGCACATCGGTCCGGGAGCTGATGGTGCACCGGATCGAGGAGTATGCCCGCCACTGTGGCCACGCCGACCTCTTGCGGGAGTGCATCGACGGGAGGGTGGGTCAGTGACGAGGGCCGGCCAGTAGAGTCGGCGGCCGTGGAGGCGTTCTTACCTTTCCTGGCGCTGATTGCCGGCCTTGCCGCAGTCCTGGGGTTCTTCGCGTGGCTGGCCTTGCGTATGCGCCGCCGGGGTCTCACCGGCGGGGCGATGAGCGCAGCCTTGGCTTCCTACGAAGAGGCGTTCCGCATCACTGCTCACGAAGCGCACGTTGAGATCCGAGCACAAGCGGAACGCAAGGCACCGGTCCTGTCGCCCGACGCTCACTGGGGGCGAAGCCCCGGCGGCGCGGGTCAAGTCGGTGGGGAGGATTGTCGCCCACTCCGATCCCGTCCGCCCCGCGTACGACGGGGGCTTCGCCGCTTGGTTCATGGCCTGATGCGGAAGAGGTAGGTGCGCGGACCAGGAGCCTTGGGAATCGGGCATGGCCGACGTCACCGGGTCCCGTACGCCGGAAAAACCCGGAGGAACAGAGGCGCCGGCGCTGCTATCGTGATCGTCATGGCACGAGGTATCTGGTCGCAGAAGGTTCGCTCCGCCCGCTGACGGCGGCGCCTTCTCCCTGTTGAATCAGCGCTCGCCGTCCCGGTTCCCGCCGGGCGGCCACTTCTTGCTGCCCGGCTCGACTGCGAGCTGCGGAGCATCCGTTGAACCTCAACCCGACCCCCGAAACCATGTCCATGCCCGTCGAGGCGGGCGGTAGTGCGCACATCCGAGCCGAGAGCGTCACCGTCACCCGCGGGTCCCGGCGTGTCCTGAACGACGTCTCGGTCACCGTCTCCGCCCGGTCACGGGTCGCCGTCGTCGGCGAGAACGGCCGCGGCAAGACAACTCTGCTGCACGTCCTCGCCGGACTCATCACGCCCGACGAGGGCAGCGTGCACCGCGCCGGTACGACCGGTCTGGCCCGCCAGGAGCTGTCCGCGCGGGACGGTGCGAGCGTAGGCACCCTGACGTCGGAGGCGCTGGCCTCGTCGCTCGCGGCTCTCGCCGCGCTGGACGAGGCGACCCTCGCCATGTCGGACGGCGATCCCGCTGCCGACGACCGCTACGCCGCCGCGCTCGACGCCGCCACCCGGCTCGACGCGTGGGACGCCGAACGCCGCGTCGACGTCGCCCTCGAAGCCCTCGGTGCCTGCACCGAACGCGACCGTCCCCTGTCGACGCTGTCGGTCGGACAGCGCTACCGCGTCCGGCTGGCGTGCCTGCTCGGCGCGCGGCACGACGTCCTGCTGCTCGACGAGCCAACCAACCACCTCGACGCGGACGGGCTGGACTTCCTCACCCGCAGGCTGCGCGAGCACGACGGCGGGCTCGCCGTCGTGAGCCACGACAGGGCGCTGCTGCGCGATGTCGCGGACCGGTTCCTCGACCTGGACCCGACCCGCGACGGGAAGCCGCGCCTGTATGCCGGCGGCTACGACGCCTGGCAGGACGCCCGGCGTCGTGAGCGTGCGCGCTGGGAGCAGGACCACGACGAACAGCTGGCTGAGCACCGGCGGCTCAAGGACGCGGTGTCGAAGGCCCGCGACCGGCTCTCCACCGGCTGGCGGCCGGACAAGGGGACCGCCAAGCACCAGCGCCAGTCGCGCGCACTGGGCGTCGTACAGTCCCTGAACCGGCAGCAGGAAGCGCTGGAGGCGCACCGGATCGACGTACCGGAGCCGCCGTCGCCGTTGCGGTGGCCGGACCTCGGTGTCCGCCCGGGTGCGCCGCAGCTGCGGGCGTACGGCATCGCCGTCGAAGGCCGGCTGGCCGGTCCGGTCGACCTCACCCTGGACGGGGGTGACCGGCTGCTCGTCACCGGACCGAACGGTGCCGGGAAGTCCACGCTGCTCGCAGTGCTGGCCGGTGCGCTCCAGCCCACGGACGGGCACGTCCGGACGGTGAACGGCGCACGGATCGTCCGGGTCACCCAGGAGACCGCCCCGCAGGAGCCAGGACTCACGGCCCGCGAGGTGCACGCCCGTCACGTGGGACGGCTGGTGGCCCACGGGGCGCTCCGCGAAGCCGAGACCGTCCCGCTCGGGGCACTGGGTCTGCTGGACTCCGAGGCGATGCGCACTCCGGTCGGGCGGATGTCGCAGGGGCAGCAGCGGCGCCTCGACCTGGCACTGGCGCTGGCCGGGCGGCCCGGGCTGATCCTGCTGGACGAACCGACCAACCACCTGTCACCGGCACTGGTCGACGAACTCGCCGACGCGATCCGCCACACGAGCGCCGCCGTCGTCGTCGCCACGCACGACCGTCAACTGCTGCGTGACCTCGCGGACTGGCCGCGTCTGGAGGTGGGCGAACCTCCGGCACGTGCAGCTGGAACACCGTGAGCCAGTCGGCGTTCGCGTCGATGAACTCCCGTAGTGGCGCCGTCAGATGGATGCGTACGGTGTCCCGGCCGAGCGGCGGAACCAGCGCTTCCTGAACCCGCCCGCGGATCGCGTCCCTGCACGCCCGAACTGGTGCGGCACCGCGACTTGCTGCGCTGAGCGCGGACGTGACGGGCGCGTTGGCCTTCGGCCCGAACGGTGCGGCCGGGGCGATTGCTCAGACGTGCGGTGCCGTGGCCCGGATGCCGGCGAGCACCACGCCGACGATGCGCTCCGCGTCCGTGCGCGTGAAGGGGCGCATGCCGCGGTTGACGATGAGGTGCACCGGGCCGGAGATCATCTCGCCGAGGAAGGAGCTGTCGACCGGGGGGAGTTCGCCCCGGTCGACAGCGGTGTCCACCCGCCGCTGAATGGCGGCCACGCGCTGGTCGAGGATCCTGGTCAGCGCCTGGACGGTGGAGCTGTGGCGGGCGGGCTGGATGGCCTGTTCCAGCGTCCGGCCGAACGGCGTTTCCAGGCCACCGGCGAGGGCCAGCAGGAAGTCCACCAGGTCCCGGTGGATGTCGCCGGTGTCGGCGACCGAGGCGAGATCCTCGGCGTAGCGCAGCAGGGCTTCGACCACCAACTCCTCGCGGTCGGGCCAGTTGCGGTAGACGCTGGTCTTGTGCACGCCGGCGAACTCGGCGACCTCCTCGTAGCGGAAGCCCGCGATGCCGTCGCGCGCCACGAGTTCGACGGTCGCGTCGAGGATCTGCGCTCTCACCCGCGCGTTGCGGCCGCCGGGGCGGCGGGCGGGCGGCCGGTCAGCGGTCCCGTTGGCCATCGCCGCGCTCACCTCCTGTTCTGGCTCGGGTGCCGATTGTCGCCAGGTGCGGCGTTGCGGTGCAAGCCGGTGGGAAGTAGGCTCGCTAAAAGCGACAGCTTGTTTCTTTAATCATCGGACCGCCACGTCAGCGGCCTGCCCGCCGACCGCACTGCTCCGCTGGTTCGCCTGTCGGACCGGCGAGCGGCAGCCGGTCCGATCGCCCACCCACCTCAGCGAAACCTGGAGCGCGCACACGTGAACATCCTTGTCTCCGGAGCCGGTATCGCCGGGCTCGCCAGCGCACTTGAGCTCGGCACCCGCGGCGACGACGTCACCGTTGTCGAGTACGGCCGCCACCTCCGGCTCACCGGCACACCCATCGACATCCGCGGTGATGCGATCGAGACCGCGGACAGGATGGGACTGCTCGCGAAGATCCAGAAGCAACGGGTCCGGATGTCGGAGCTCACCCAGTTCGTCGACAGCGACGGCAAGCCGGTGGCCCGGATCCCGATGGCGGAGATCAGCGACTCCGACGACGACATCGAGCTCCTGCGCGAGGACCTCGTGCGTATCCTCGCCGACGCCCTCCCGGACACTGCGGCGATCCGCTTCGGCGACTCGATCGAGACACTGACCGACGGCGGTGTCGACGGCGGTGTCGACGTGCGTTTCGAATCGGGCCGCACCGGGCGGTACGATCTGGTGCTCGGTGCCGACGGCCAGCATTCCGCGGTACGCAGGCTGGTGTTCGGGCCCGAGGAGGACTACCTCCGGCACCTCGGTGTCTACTTCGCGCTCGCCGACCACCCCGGCGAGGCGCAGTCCGAGGGCGCCAACTCGATACATAACTCGATCTATAACGTTCCCGGCCGGATGGCAGGCCTCTTCCGGTACAAGGGCAAGGCCGTTGCGGTCTTCCAGTTCCGCTCGGAACGGATCGACTACGACCACCACGACCTGGACGCCCAGAAGAAGATCCTCATCGACGCCTTCGCGGGCTACCGGTCGTGGCGGATCCCGGAGTTGCTCGATGCGGCCCTCGCCGATCCGGGTTTCTTCTTCACCTCCGCGAGCCAGATCCACCTGCCCTCCTGGCACCGAGGCCGCGTCGTCCTCGTCGGGGACGCCGGGTACAGCCCGGCCTTCCTGTCCGGCCGGGGCACCTCACTCGCGCTCACCGGCGCCCGCTTTCTCGCCGAAGAACTCGAACGGTGCGGCAATGACCACACCGCCGCCTTCGCACGGTACGAGGCCCGACAGCGCCCCTATGTCACGTTCGCCCAGGACCGTGTCTACAGCGGTCGCGACCGCATGCTGCCGACCACCTGGGCTGCCATTGCCGCCCGCAACAAGGCGCTGCGGGCACCCGGCAACGGTGCGCCCTGAACCCGGCGCAATGCGACTGGCATCCGGTTCCCCGGCGTCATGCGGACAACGCCCACTGACCCTCGGCAGACCCCGGAAACGGGCGTCCGCACGTTCCCCGGGACCTCACCCCCAATGCGCTGGAGACAATGCATAGTGGAAGACACGCTGGAAAAGCCCGCCCCCGGCACCCAAGAGCATCGCTGGAGTAAGCGGCTCATCCTCTGGGCTGCCGTTCTCACCCTCGCCAACGTCCTGGCCGACGTGGCCATCGGCTCGCCCATGATGGTCATGCCCCAGTTACTGGAGCACCTCGACACCGATCAGGTCGCGTGGCTGAACGCAAGCGCGATGCTGGCCGGGGCCATCTGGTCGCCGCTGCTCGCGAAGAGTTCCGACATCTTCGGCAAGCGCCGGATACTCATCTGCACGCTGCTCCTGTCCTGCACCGGAGCGCTGGTCTGCCTCGCTGCCCCCAACGTCTGGATCTTCCTGGTGGGGCGCTTCCTCCAAGGCGCCGCCTTCGCCGCGGTCTTCCTCACGGTGGCCCTCGCACGCCAGATCTGCACCCCGCGGGTGGCGATGGCCCTGGTCGGGCTCGTGACGTCCGGCTCATCGATCGTCGGAGTCATCGAGCCGTACCTGATGCAGCCGGTCATTGAAGAACTCGGCTACCGGAGCGTGTTCATCACGGCGGCGCTGCTCGCCGCGGCGGCCGCGCTCTGCGTGCGCTCCTTCATCCCGGAGTCGCCGATCCGCAGCACCGGCCGGATCGACGTGCGCGGGGCGTTCCTGCTCGGCGGCGGACTCGGCGCGGTGCTCGCCTACATCAGTCTCGGCAGAGACCTCGGATGGCTGTCCGGAGGCATGATCGCGCTGCTGGCGGCCGGTGCCGCCGCGTTGGCCGGTTGGGCGTTCCTCGCGCTGCGGGTCGACGAACCCATCATCGACATCCGGGCCCTCTCCCGCCCGATCCTGCTGACGCTGCTGGCCCTGGTCCTGGCAGCAGGCTCCTTCCGGAGCCTGCTGCAACTGACGGGTATCGTCGCCCAGGTGCCCCCCGAACTGGGGCTCGGTTACGGTCTTGGCGACGGAGAGTCGATCGCGGTGCTGCTCGCCACGCCCAATGCCGGCATCGTGATCGGCGGCACGTGCGCCGGATGGATCGCGGGGCGGTTCGGTCCCGCGCTGCCCCTCCTCGGCGGCATCGCCGTCGGGACAGTGGGGACCTTCGCGATGCTGGCGGGCGTATCGGCGCTCCCGATGGCTATCGCCTGCGGCGCCGTGCTCGGCATGGCCGCCGGCGCGATCGGCGCCTCCGGCTACAACCTGGCGACCAGCTTCGTAGCGCCCGAACGGCAGGGCACGATCGCCGGTCTGGTGTCGGTCGTGCTCGCTCTCGGCTCGGTCGTCTTCAACATCGCCGGGGGCGAGGTGCTCAGAGCGACCCGAGCTCCCGCCACTTCTGCCGACGGTGCCATGGTGAGCACGGCGACCGGCGTGTACCTCTACGTCGCGATGGCGGGGGTGCTCTTCGTCCTTGCCGCGGTGCCCGCGATCATGCTGGCCCGCAACCGGCCGGCCGCGTCGGCCGTGCCCGGGGCACCGCAGCGTCCGGGTTCGCCCGCGGTCGGCCGGTAGCCCGCCGGCCCGCCCTGTTGGCGCAGCGGCGTGCCCCGTCACCACTGCCACTGGCTGAACCTTCGTGGCGGGGCTCAGCGGCCTGCTTGATGCGGGCGGCCATGCAGGCAACGTCGTCGAGTTCAACGGCGGCCACGGCGATTCGGACTCATCGTCCAACTGGGGGAGTTGGGCTGCTGTAGCTCTGTATGCGTGGGCTACGCGCAGGGTCCGTGGCACGAGCACTCCGGGCCGCATCCGCAGCCCTCCCGGTCGCCCGTCTCCCGCCCCGCTGCCTCGGGGAGGCCGACCGGCACGGAGCAACAGGCCTCGCCCCGCCATGCCTCGCGTCCTTCCTTGACCGCGACGGCGGCGATGACGAGGGCTGCGGCCGGGTCGGCCCAGGACCAGCCGAGGAGGGAGTTGGCGAGCAGCCCGACGAGCAGGACCGCGGAGAGGTACGTGCACAACAGAGTCTGTTTGGAGTCGGCCACGGCCGAGGCCGAGCCGAGTTCACGCCCGGCCTTGCGCTGGGCCGCGGACAGGAACGGCATCACCGCGAGGGACAGCGCGGCGAGCACGATGCCCGGGGTGGAGTGCGCGGCTTCGCCGGTGCCGGTCAGGGCGCGGACGGAGTCGACGGTGACGTAGGCGGCGAGCGCGAAGAAGGAGACGGCGATGATCCGCAGGGCGGTCTTCTCGCGCGCCTGGCGGACGGCGTGCTCGCGGGCGGAGAACTGCCAGGCGACGGCCGCGGCCGAGGTGACCTCGATGACGGAATCCAGGCCGAAACCGATCAGGGCGGTGGAGGAGGCGATCGTACCTGCGATGATCGCGACGAACGCCTCGATGACGTTGTAGGTGATGGTGGCGGCGACCAGGAGCCGTATACGCCGGGCGAGTTGGGTGCGGCGCTGCGGAGCGGGGCCGACGGATATCTGCACCGCCATCAGCAGCAGTCCTTCTCGTCGGCGTCCGGGCAGGTCCGGTCGGCGTCGATGGCCACGACGGCGCCACGCAGGTCGTCCAGGGCATGGCCGAGGCGGGCGTCGGCCAGCTCGTAGCGGACGCGTCGGCCTACGGGGACGGCGACGACGATGCCGCAGTCGCGCAGGCACGCGAGATGGTTCGACAGCCGGGTGCGGGAGATCTCCAGGCGCTCGGCGAGGTCGGCCGGATGGGCGGGCGCCTCGCGGAGGGCGAGCAGGACGCGGCAGCGGATCGGGTCGGCGAGCGCGCGGCCGAAGCGGGCCAGCGCGTCGATGTCGGAGGCGAGAGTCAGCACACGGATGACAGTACACAGGTTTATGGATTCAGAAAATCCTGAATCCATAGCTTCCGGGCAGCGATGATCGCTCCCCGGCGCTCGACCAGGCTGGGCAGGGCCGCACGCGTGACCCGGATGGTGCTGAGCAGGTTGATGTCGAACGCGCTGGTCCACTCGGTGTCGTCGACATCGAGGAAGCGGACGGTCGCCTTGTCTCCGCCTCCCATGTTGTTCACCAGCAGGTCGATGCCGCCCAGCTCGGCGAGCGCGCTGTCGATGAGGGCGGAGACTCCTTCCGCGGTGCTCAGGTCGGCCGACACCGCGTGCGTGCCGCCCCGGCCACGGCGCCGGACACGCCGCCTACATCATCAACGCCGGCGGGAAGCAGGTCATCGCCGCGCTGCTGCGGAAGCTCGCGGACGCTGGAGCCGGCCGGGTCCCGTGATCCTGGCCACCGGGTCTCCTACCGCGGCTCGCGGCTCCGGGGCTGGAGGCGCTGACCGGCTGTGGCGTCTTCTACGGCTCCGCCAGGGATCGCCGATCCATGGATAAACCTTCCTCTCCCGCCCCTGCGCGGGCGCCCCTACGGTCGAGGCCGCGGGCGCTCACCGGCCCGCCGCGACGAAGGAGCGAGACCCCCATGAAGATGACCGGCAACACGATCCTGATCACCGGCGGAACCTCGGGCATCGGGCTCGGACTGGCCCTGCGCCTGCACGAGGCGGCAACAAGGTGGTCGTCGCCGGCCGGCGCAAGGAACTCCTCGACGAGATCACGGCCGAGCACCCGGGCATCGACGCGCTCGTCCTCGACGTCGCCGACCCCGACTCGAACGCCCGGGCCCGCGAGACCGTGGCGGCGCGCCACTCGGGGCTGAACGTCCTGGTCATCAACGCCGGCATCATGCTGCGGGAGAACCTCCTCGACCCGGCAGGACTCCTGGTCGCCGAGGATCACGTCACGGTCAACCTGCTCGGCACGATCCGGATGACGTACGCCTTCCTGCCCCTGCTGGTGGGCAAGGACGACGCGGTCGTCATGAAGTTGTCCACCAGGTGGCGCTGACCTGCGTCGATGCCTCGGAATAGGTAGCTGACCTGCGTTAATGCTTCTTTCAGTGCCTTGCGGCTTGGTGCCGCGTTACGCAGCCGATCCTCCCCAGGCTCTCCCCAACGGCGCGGATGCTCCCCAGATTCTCCCCAGGGAGGAACGCCGTCACGGGCAGCGCTGAGACGAAGGCCATCACTCTGGGGGGGGACACGTTGAGTGACTTCCGTAGGCGGGGTGCGCTTCATCGGCCCGTCTCCGCCGACTTCTGGCCGCCGGCCGTAAGGATCTCGACGCTCCAGAGGAGTACGAGGCGCCCGTGCTGGCCGAGGTCCGAGAGCGGGCCGCCAGGTTCGCCATCCCTTTGACTTCAATCCGGATGCTGATGACCAACCGCAGCATCGGGTACGACACTCCGGGCGAGGACGTCACGCATGATCCGCAACTCGACGGGATAAGCGCCGCGTTGGGGCAGGAGGAGGGTGTGGTCGAAGCGCAAGCCCTCACCCCTACTCGCATTCCGCTGCGGTGCAGTTTCGTATCAGCAGGACCTTCCGTATGCCGAGCTGCTGGGAACAACTCTCCGGCTGGTCCTGGGCTTGGATGCCGAGGATGCTGCGCAACTCGAGAACTTGCTCGACACGGGCGAGCCGGTTCCAGCTCGTTGGGAGCAGGCGGATCTCTTCGACGGTTGAGCCCATCGCGCCGGACCTTGCCGGGGCCCGTCGGCGGTTGCGGCCTACTGTCATTCGCCGTTGGCATCGCGCTCGGGGTCGGGCGACTCCTTCCAGGTTTTGGTGCGTTGGAAGGTGATGCCGCGGCGGGCGAGCAGGCACCCGTAATGCCTCGCGGCCGATCCGGATCACACGGCCGTGCACTTTCCGCAGGTAGGCGGCGAGTTTGCGGATGCACCAGCGGGTGAAGGGCTGGCCGAGCTTGGTCGGGCGGGTGGTGGCCGTCTGGACGACGAAGTTCTCGTCGTCAGGGCTGAGCAGGCGGGGACGGCCTCCCGCCCACCGAGGGTCCAGGCAGGCCAGACCGATCTCGTTGAACCGGTGCACGTCGCGGACGGTGTCCTCATCGGCCCGCACCAACTTCGCGATCACCGGGACCCGGTTTCCGCCGGCCGAGGCCAGCAGCATCATCGCGCGCCGGTATCGCACCGAGCTGGTGCTGCCCCGGCGCACGATGTGCTGCAGCTTCTGCCCTTCCTGGTCGGTCAACCTGCGCACACGGACAGGCTCAGCCACCACACCCCCAACGTTCGGATCGGACGTCTCCGGACATCCAACCGCTGGAACCGCCGACCCGGCGAACCTTCCCGGTCAGAGCACTAGCGACGACGGAAGGGCGGCTCCAGTCCCGGAGCGGGCGCCCACCAGCCCGGCATGCATCGCGATGGCCACAGCCGCGGTGCGGTTGGGGGCACCCAGCTTCAGCAGCACAGCACCTACGAGGCGCTTCGCACCATGGGTGGAGATTCTCAGCGCCCGTGCGATCTGCTTGTTGCTGAGCCCGTCTGCGAGCAGTTCCAGCGTTTCGGTCTCCCGGCTGGTGAGGGAGATGTCCTGTCTCTCCGGTCCCCGGTTGCCCGAACGTCTCGGTCGTGCGCCACCGGATCGAAAGGGCCCTGGACGGTCGAGAAGTACGTGTGGACTTTGTCGAGGTGTCGGACGAGGCAGGGGCAGCGCACTGGAAGATGACCGGATCACCCACCATCCTGCTGAACGACGTCGACCCGTTCGCCACGGAGCAGTCCAGGCCCAGCGTGTCCTGGCGGCTGTACCGGCATACGGACGGCACTGCTGACGGCGCGCCGACCACGGCGGACCTGCGCCATGCACTCGCCGCTGCCGGACTGCCCGCGTCCGGCACTGACTGACACCTGGAGGATGCCCTACACTCCACCCTCTCGCGCCTCCGCGCCGCGCCCGCCGTCGCCGACATGCGTCGAAGCCCTGCTCGACAAAGCCCTCCCCACCGTCGAGGGAAGCCAGACCGCCGTTGGCGAGCGACGATCCGCGTGCTGATCCGCAACGAACTGCCCGCTGCTCCAACGAGGCCGGTCACTGATCAGCAGCCGGGCAGCGCAGCGGACCGCAGCCGCTCGATCACTGCCAGCGTTGGACCAAAAGCCCAGACCGAAAGAGTGTCAAAAGACCGTGTGCGTTTTCGTGTGCACGCGAAAACTGGGCTGGCCAAGCAGTCGAGTAGCCCGCTGCCGTCCTACGGCCTGCTGCCGTTGTCCGGTGTTCCAGGTGCGCCGCCGGGGCGCTCAGGGTTCCGGGCGGACTGCTGGTCCGTACCGGGGGTGGTGCTGGCCGGAGAGATGGTCTCGCCTTGGACGATGTGGGGAGCTGCGTCTGCCTGGGGCTCTTCGTTCTTCATGGCGCGGGCCTCGGCTTTGAGGATGCGGGCCGACTTGCCGGCGGAGCGGGCGAGGTCGGGGAGTTTCTTGGCGGCGAGGACGGCTATGACGACGATGAGGATGACGGCGAGTTCGCTCAGTCCGAACATGCGGGTCCTGTCTCCTGTACGGCCCGGGCCGATTACGGCCAGGTGTATCGGGGGCGTGGGGACGGCGGTGTCGCCGTCCGGGTCTGTGATCGGTTGCCGTGCCCGGTATGTGGCCGCTGGACCTGCGGTCTGTCACCCGTCTACAGGTGGGTGGCGATGGACGGCAGCAGGTCCTTGAAGGTGCGGCCGGTGGCGGGTTCGCCGATGGCCTTCATCTGCCAGCCGCTGCCGGTGCGGTGGACCTTGGCCATGATCTGGGCGGTGTGCTTGCCACCGCCAGTGAGGGTGTAGCGGGCCAGCTCGGCTCCCGTGGTCTCGTCGACCAGGCGGCAAAACGCGTTCTGTACTTCGGCGAAGGTCTGGCCGGTGAAGGAGTTGACCGTGAAGACGATCTGGTCGACCTGCGCGGGGACGCGGGCCAGGTCGACGAGGACGGCTTCGTCGTCGCCTCCGGCGCCGGCCCCGCCGGTGAGGTTGTCGCCGGTGTGCCGGACGGAGCCGTCGTCGCTGACCAGGTGCTGGAAGTAGACGACGTCGACCGGCTGCCCGGCGGCGAAGAGTACGGCCGACGCGTCCAGGTCGATGTCGCTGCCTCCGGTGAGCTTGGCGAGGAAGCCCTTGCGGGGCGCGGCCTGCCAGCCCAGGCCCATCCGGACGGAGCTCAGGGCGCTGCCGTCGGCCTTGTTCAGGCTGATCTGCTGACCCTTGGTCATGTTGACCGACATGGGGGCTTCTCCTTCGGGTTTGGCGCTGTTGAGGGAACTGTCCGGGACCGTCTGCTCGGCCGTCCGGACGGCATGGCTGCTAGCCGGTGAGCGGGGGCCCGCTCTTGGAGTCGGTGGTAGGCGTGGCAGTGGGCGGCGCCGGGTGGAGGAGCGGATCCTCGCCGATCGACCGGCGTAGGTGGGGCAGCATGCCGCGCTCCAGCAGGGCTTGCTGCCAGTCCAGCCGTGCCTGCTCCAGTCGGGCGGGGTGTGCGGAGGCGCCGCGCCCGCGTATCGCCGTGCCCAGCAGCGCGGTGAGGGCGATGAGTGCGCTCAAGGCCGCGATGAGAGTGAGGATCCAGCCGGCGGCTATGAGCGAGCCGGGCAGTGTGCCCCGAACGTCGGTCAGCTGGAGCAGGTAGTCGAGGAGGAGCAGGACAGCGGCGGATGAGGCGGCCACGGGCGGCGTGGGCACCGCAAGGGCGGTAACCAGGCCGGCGGCGGGTCGGCGCGGTGTGGTCTCCTCGGCGGACGCGTTCGAGGCGGAACAGGTGAGATAGGTGCGGTACTCGGCGTAGGCCGCCGCCGTGATCTCGTCGGCGTCGGCGAGGGCCCGCAGGCGCAGGCGCGTGGTGGCCCGGCCGGTAGGGTCGGCGCGCAGGGCGCCCAGGATGTCCGGGGTGTTCAGCGCCAGGTGCAGTACGGCTTCGAAGTCCGCCCGGTCCTGGGGGCGGAGGCCAGAGGGGTCGGCCACATGGTCTCCTGACGGGTAGGGGTGCTTCGGCGCTGGACGAGGGTGTGCCGGGCCCGCCCGCGGGGATCAGACCCCGGGGGCGGGCAGCCTGTGTCAGACGCCGACGCCGAAGTCGGTGGCGATGCCCGCGAGGCCCGAGGCGTAGCCCTGGCCGACCGCGCGGAACTTCCACTCGGCGCCGCCCCGGTACAGCTCGCCGAAGACCATCGCGGTCTCGGTGGCCGCGTCCTCGGACAGGTCGTAGCGGGCGATCTCGGCGCCGCCGGCCTGGTTGACGACGCGGATGAAGGCGCCGCGGACCTGGCCGAAGCTGTGGCCGCGGTTCTCGGCGTCGTGGATGGAGACCGGGAAGACGATCCTGTCGACCTCGGCGGGCACGCCCGCGAGGTTCACCTTGACCACCTCGTCGTCGCCCTCGCCCTCACCGGTGAGGTTGTCGCCGGTGTGCTCGACCGAACCGTCCGGGCTCTTGAGGTTGTTGTAGAAGATGAAGTGCTGGTTGGACAGCACCTTGCCGGAGGCGTCGAGCAGCAGCGCGGAGGCGTCGAGGTCGTAGTCGGTGCCGGTGGTGGTGCGCACGTCCCAGCCAAGGCCGACCAGGACTGCGGTAAGGCCCGGTGCCTCCTTGCTGAGTGAGACGTTGCCGCCCTTGGACAGGGAAACTCCCACGGGTACTCCTTGTCGATGCGTCAGGTCAGGGCCTGGCGGCCCCGGGTATAAAAACTACAACACTGTAGAAAACGAGGAAGGGTTTGCGTGGCCTCGGAGATCGGCCGTGTCGCGTATGGCCGAGAAATGGTGTGGCGGGTGCAGCGGCGTGGCCGGTCAGTCGCGGGAGTTGCCGAAGAGGATGCGGTAGCCGATCGGCAGGACCAGCGCGTCCGCGACGGCCGAGCCCCAGGTGGCGGCGTCGAAGAACTCCCGCTGCACCGGCCGGTCGAGGAACCTCGCCGAGAGCCAGCCGCCCAGGAAGGCCCCCGCGATGCCGATGACCGTCGTACCGATGAGTCCGCCCGGATCGCGCTCGGGCAGGACGGCCTTGGCGATGGCCCCTGCGAGAAGCCCCAGAACCAGCCATGCGATGACGCCCATGTCCACCGTCTCTCCTTGTGTCGTTGCCGTCCGTGCGGCACGGAAGAACCTGTCCGGGCAGCGTAGCTTCTACAATCATGTAGATGCTGTGGTGAGGGGCGGCGGAGCACCGTGGCGCGGTGGTCGGCCGTGGTACGTCCATACGATGGACCACCCGTGAACTCGGGGTCAGCGGAAGGGAGACAGGGCGTGACGGACCAGCGGCAGCGTCCCCGGCGGCGGGGGCAGGGTGAACTGGAGGCACTCGTCCTGTCGGCCCTGAGCGAGGCGGACGGCCCGGCGAGCGCGGGGTGGGTGCAGGAGCGCCTCGGCGGAGACCTCGCCTATACGACGGTGATCACGATCCTCACCCGGCTGCTGGCCAAGGGCGCGGTGACCCGCGAGCGCGCCGGCCGGTCCTTCGCCTGGACGCCGGCCTCGGACCAGGCGGGCCTGGCGGCGCACAAGATGCGCAAGGTGCTTGACGCCGAAAGCGACAGGGAGGCGGTGCTGGCCAGCTTCGTCACCTCCCTGGCGCCGCAGGACGAGCGGCTGCTGCGCGAACTGCTGGGCCGGGCCAAGGACGAGAGGGAAGACTGAAGCCTCATGGGGGTGTTCGTCTTTCTGCCGCTGGTCCTGCCGCTGACGGCGTGGCCGATCGCGCGGCTGGCCGAGCAGCGGCTGCATCCGCGGACCGCCACCCGGCTGCTGACTGCGCTGGCTGCGGTGATGGCGGTGTGCAGCACCGTGTGCCTGGGGCTGCTGATGGTGGTCGGCACCGCGCAATTGCCCGGCAACCCGCTGCCCGACGCCTGGTCGGACCCCGAGGTGCGCGAGGCGGTGCCGTACGACGAGGTGGCCGGGAAGCTGGCCATCCCGGCGCTACTCGCCGTGCTACTGGCCTGCGGCCGCACCCTGTGGCGGCACCGGCAGGTGCGGCGCCGAGCCCACCGGGCACTCGCCGGCCTGCCCGGCGCCGAGGTGGCCGTCCTGCCCGACGAGGTGCCGTACGCCTATGCCCTGCCCGGCGGGCGACGGGACCGGGTGGTGGTGACCACCGCCCTGCTGTCCTGCCTCGAACCCGCCGAACGGCGCGCCCTGTTCGCCCACGAGCGCGCCCACCTCGCTGCCCGGCACCACCGGTTCCTGCTCGCCGTCCAGCTGGCCGCGCGCACCAACCCGTTCCTGCGGCCGCTGCGTACGGCCGTGTCCTACACGACGGAGCGATGGGCGGACGAGGAGGCGGCGCAGGCGGTCGGCAGCCGCAGGGCCGTGGCGTGCGCGATCGGCAAGGCGGCCCTGGTCTCCCGCGGAACCCCGGTACCCACGCTCGCGGGCTTCGCCGCGCCGGGCCCGGTGCCGCGCCGGGTCGCCGCCCTGCTCGGCCCTGCGCCCGCGATGCGCAGCTGGCCGTCGGTATTCACCTCGGTGGGCCTGGCCGCCTGGGGCGCAGCGGCGGGGACCGCGGTCTCCGCGCTGTCGTCCGCGAACTCCGCGGTCACGATGGTGCTCATCCTGCACGCGGCGACGCCCCTGTGAGGACGCACCTCTCAGGGGTGTTTGTGAACTGTTGACCGTTCTGTTGTCGCCTGAACGTGTGGGTCTGGGGTGATGGGGCTGGTCCGCGGGCTTGGGCGCGCGGGGGTGGCGGGGTGAGCGAACGCAAGCCGTGCCGCAGCGACTTGTCGGACGAGCGGTGGCCGTTGATCGGCGGCCATCGGGGCAAGTACGCGAAGCGGGAGATCGTCAACGCGATCTTGCACCAGTCACGGACCGGCTGCCAGTGGGACTTCCTGCCGCACGGAGCAGCCTTCTGTTCACGGGGCAGCGGCGGGCGGGGCGCTTCGGGGTATCAGGCTTCCGGGGCTGTGCTTGCGCGCTCAGGGCGTCGTTCAGCGGGTGACGGCGAACATGAGTAGGACGACGAAGAGCGCTAGGGCGCCGAGAGTGGCGCCGATGAGGGACGGGCCGAAGTTCGTGGCGAGGCCCCGCTCGTTGTTCCAGACCCCCAGCACTCCCAGGAGGAGAGCGAGCAGCCCGAGGGGCGCGGCGACGAAGTCACCGATGACGGGGATGAAGGAACCCACGAGGGCGACAATGCCCAGGGTGAGGGAAGTGTCTCCCGGGCGGTTGCGGGGCGCGGCCCCGTGGGGTTCGGCGTCCTGTCGCGGCATGCCGTCCTCTCGCGCTGGAATTCCGGTACGCCACCGAGGGGCCATCAGCCGTACAGCGGCTTCGTTGCTTCCTTACCGCCATCTGTCCGGCTCTGAACGCATCGGCGCTCACGGAGTCCTGCTGACTGAAGCGTCCCCGAAGGGGACGGCGTGCCGGGCGCCAGTCACCAGTGGTCGACCCGGCACGAGCGTCGTAAGGAGATCAGAGGTCGAACTCGTGGGGCGGCAGGTCGAGAGTGAAGCAGGCTTCGCGGACGATGGCCTGTTCGGTCTTGTCGAAGTCGCCGTTGGCGCCGCCGATGACGATGCCGATCTGGATGACCGCTCGGGCCTCGGCGGGCTTCTTCTTCGCCTTGGCGATCTCCTGCAGGACGCTGACCTTGCCGAAGTCGAAGTCGGCGGTGAGCTTGCTGAGGTTGTCGTCGAAGCGGCGCTGCAGGTCGGTGGCGTCGAAGTTCTGCAGCACCTCGTTGGTGGCGATGAGCTGGGCCACGCGGCGGCGCTCGGAGGGGTCGATGGTGCCGTCGGCGGCGGCGACGAGCGCGCACATCGCCATGCTTGCGTCGCGGAAGGCGCCGCTCTTGAGGTCGTTCTTCTTCGCCATGAGCTGGGTCTGCATCGTCGATGCGGACTCCTTGAGGCGGTCCCACAGGGCCATGCGAACTCCATACGGTCGAGGGCTGGGCCGCTCCGAGAGCGGGCCGGTGCACCAGCAATATCTACAGCAACGTAGAAACTAGCGGCTCGGCGGATAAGTTCCCGTGATTTCCGAGAGGCTCGGGTGAAGTGGCGGCCCCGGAAAGTCCTGGGGGAGCCTCATGCCCTGGTCTGGTGTGGGTCCACCGGGCGCGGAGTTGCCCCGGCCTGGCGCAGCATCTCTCCGGCCTCCTCGGCAGCGACTGGAACCGGACAGCGGGCCGGCTGCGGCTGCTCCTGCGGTCACTCGCTCCACCTCTAATGCCATGTCATGCGGGTCTCGCGCCGCATCCGCGCGGGTTCGCCGCCTTCAGGATCCGCTTCGCCGACGGATCCTGGCTTCAGGTCGGCCGCCGGGGCGAGCCGGGCGACGCCGATCAGTCTCTGCGCACGGTCAGTAGCTGCTCGGCCCGTCGGCTCGCCCCGGTCTGTCAGCCCTCCTCTTCCTCGTCGCCCTCGAAGAAGTCCCCGACCTCGTCGACGACTTCGGCCGCGACCATGCCGCCGACGACACCCACGGCGAGCCCGGCCGCGCCCGCGGCGACGGCGGTGCCCATGCCGGGGCCGGAACGGTGGCCGCCGTGGTGCTCGTCGTGTCCGTAGTGCCCGCCATGGCTGCCGGTGTGCGGGCCACCGTGGCCGTAGGTGGCATGCGAGCTGTAGGACGCCCGGTGCTCGACGAGTTGGCGGATCCAGCCGTCGACGATCGTGTTCCAGTCCTGGTGCCCGGCCCCGTCGTGGGAGACGGTGAAGCGGGTGAGCGCGTCGTGGCCTTCGGAGAAGAAACCGCCGCGCTTGTCGGCCTCCAGGACGACTTCCATGCCGCCTGGGTTGGCGAGGAAGGTCAGTTCGATCTCGTTCACAGCCTGCGCGTACTGCGGGGCCGGGGTGAGTTCGATCTCCTGGTAGAAGGGCAGCTGCTGGCCGGCGCCGCCGATACGGCCGTACTCCAGGTCGGCGGACCTGAAGCCGAAGCCGAGCTGGCCGAGCGCTTCGAGGATCGCCTCCTGGACCGGCAGCGGACCCACGGTCAGCTGGTCCAGGTCGCCCTTGTCCTTCGCGCCGGCCACCGACAGCTCCGTGCGCACGCCGAGGACGATGCCCAGGCCCTGCCCGTACAGCTCGGTGACGGGGGTTTCCCACGGCAGCATCACGGCGAAGGGGGCGCTGCGCACCTCGCCCTCGGCGAGCCGGAAGCCGTCGCCGATGGTGAACCGGTCGAAGGCGACGACCCCTTCACTCTCGCCCTCTGAGTGCTCGGCCTCGACGCGGGCCACCAGTTCCAGGGTGATGTGCTCGATGTCGAAGTCGGCGTCACCGCCCTTGAGATGGACCTGGCCGGTCAGCGCGCCGCCGGGGAGAGCCGCGCCGGGGTCGAGGACCGTGTCGACCGTGGGGCCGCCCACACCGAGCGATCCGAGCAGTCGTTTGAACACCATCGTGCAGTCCACTCCTTAAATGTGCGTGTGCTTCCTGAGAGCGGTGCCGCGTACCCGTGCGGGCGTCACGACACCACAACTATGCGAGGAGGTGAGCTACTTGGCCGCGTCGAGGGCCGCCGGCGCCTGCGCCCAGCGGATGTACTTCAACTCGGCCAGGTCGGCGACGGTCTTGACCCCGAACGCCTCCTGTAACAGCTCACCGTCGCGGTCGGAGGGCTCCTTTCAGCGCGCCCACCGGCGCGGCCAGGATCTCGGGCAGGCTCTTGTCCGCCCACGCCTGGTCGAGCACCTTGTCCAGGTTGATTGCAGCCACGCGTCCTCTTCCGTAGTGCGAGCAGGTGAGAAGCGTGCGCCTTGGGGGAACAACCGGTAGCAGCGACACGCTGTCTCTACAGGTATGTAGAAGCATAGGGTTGTCGGGACCGGTCCACACCGTGTCCCGGCGGCCGTGGTGGGAAAGTCCGAAAAGAGCCGCCGAGCGAGGCCGGCCAGGGACTTGACCTCGATGCTTTGCCGGTCTTTTACGATGACGGGGAGGGTGTGTGTCCCGGCCCTGTCGACCACCGTGGGTTCGCCTGACCCTCCAGGCCCAGAAGGAGTGACGGTCCCGCAATGGGTGAGCCTCCCAGTACCAGCCGTGCCGTACCCGGTCCGCAGCCCGCGCTGTCTGTGCGTGAGGGATCGGGGGTGGCACGGTGACCGAGGTCCTGCTGCTCCTGCTTGCCCTCCTCCTCACCCTGGCCTGCGCTCTGTTCGTGGCGGCGGAGTTCTCGCTGACCACCGTCGAGCGCGGTGACCTGGAGCGCGCCGCCGAGGCGGGTGAGCGTGGCGCCGAAGGCGCGCTGAAGGCCGTACGCCACCTGACCGTGCAGCTGTCCGGCGCCCAGCTCGGCATTACGGTCACCTCGCTGGTGATCGGCATGCTCGCCGAGCCCTCGCTCGCGGCACTGCTGCGTGAGCCCCTTCGGGCCATCGGCCTGGGCGGTGCCGCCTCGTCGGTTGCGACCGTGCTGGGCGTGGCCGTCTCCACCGTCGTGCTGATGGTGGTGGGCGAGCTGGTGCCGAAGAACTGGGCGATCTCCCGCCCGCTGGCCGTCGCCAAAGTGGTCGCCGGCCCGCAACGCGGCTTCACCGCCGCCTTCGGCCCGTTCATCCACCACCTGAACAACACCGCCAACCGGTCCGTACGCCGCTTCGGCCTGGAGCCCGCCGAGGAGCTGGCCTCCGCCCGCAGCCCCGAGGAACTGGTCGCGCTCGCCCGGCACTCGGCCGCCGAGGGCGCCCTGGAGGCGGACTCCGCCGAGCTGTTCGTGCGCACCCTGCACCTGAGCGAGCTGACCGCCGAGAACGTGATGACCCCGCGCGTCGACGTCAAGGCGCTCGAAGCGCACGCGAGTGCCGCGGACGCCGCGAACCTCACCCACGCCACCGGGCTGTCCCGCTTCCCGGTCTACCGCGACAGCCTGGACGAGGTCATCGGGACCGTCCACATCCGCGACGTGCTCGCCCTGGATCCGGAGAAGCGGCAGCTCACGCCCGTGACCGAGCTGGCCACCGCCCCGCTTCTGGTGCCGGACAGCCTGACCGCCGACCGGCTGCTGGAGCGGCTGCGCGAGACACGCACGATGGCCGTGGTCATCGATGAGTACGGCGGCACGGCGGGCGTGGCGACCGTGGAGGACATCGTCGAGGAGGTCGTCGGCGAGGTCCGCGACGAACACGACCCCGTCGAGGTCCCCGATCTGCTGCCTGCTCCGAGGACGGGGGACGGGCGTGCGGTGTGGGAGGCGGACGGTTCGGTCCGCCTCGACGAGCTCGCCGGGATAGGGCTGCCGGCGCCAGAGGGGCCGAACGAGACGGTGGCCGGCCTGGTCGCCACCCGCCTCGCGCGCATCCCGGCCAAGGGTGACGAGCTCGACCTGGACGGCTGGCGGCTTCATGTCCTCGACGTCGAGCACCACCGCGCCGACCGCGTCCGCATCACCGCACCGGTCCGGGTGCCGGTCCAGGCGGGGGAGGAGTCCCGATGACCGCACTGCAGCTCACCATCGGTGCCCTGACCCTGCTGACCAACGCCTTCTTCGTCGGCGGCGAGTTCGCCCTGATCTCCGTGCGCCGCAGCCAGATCGAGCCGCGCGCGAAGGAGGGCAGCACCCGGGCCCGGATGACCCTGTGGGGCCTGGAGCACCTCTCCGCGATGATGGCCGCCGCCCAGCTCGGCATCACCGTCTCCTCGCTGGTGCTCGGCGCGGTCGCCGAACCGGCCATCGCGCACCTGCTGGAGCCCGCCTTCGAGGCGGCGCACATCCCCCACGGTGCGGTGCACCCGATCGCCTTCGTAATCGCGCTGACCGTGGCGACGTATCTGCACATGCTGATCGGCGAGATGGTCCCGAAGAACATCGCGCTCGCCGCGCCGGTCCCCACCGCGCTGCTGCTCGGTCCGCCCCTGGTCGCCCTCACCCGGGCGCTGCGGCCGGTCGTCTTCGGTATCAACGCCTTCGCCAACGCCCTGCTGAAGCTGCTCCGGGTGGAGCCGAAGGACGAGGTGGAGGCGGTCTTCACCGACGATCAGCTCGCGCGCATGGTCGTCGACTCCAGCCAGGCCGGCCTGCTGGCGCCCGCGGACGGCGAACGCCTGCGCGATGCACTGGAGCTGGGCACGAGGCCGGTGGGCGAGATCCTCGTCCCCGCGCAGCAGATGCGCACGGTCCCCCACACCATTACCCCGGCCGAGCTGGAGCGGACGGCAGCCGGGGCGGGCTACTCCCGCTTCCCTGTCACCGGCCCGAACGGCACCCTGCTGGGCTACCTGCACATCAAGGACACCCTCGGGATCACCGACCGCAGCCAGCCGTTCCCGCGCACGGCACTGCACCCGGTCACCGGGGTCCGCATCGACACCCCGCTGGACGACACCCTCACCGCCCTGCGCACCGACGGCAGCCACCTGGCCGCGGTGACTGGCGAGACGGGCGCCGTCATCGGCTTCGTGACCATGGAGGATGTCCTGTCCGAACTGGTCGGCCCCACCCCGGCCACCGCCTGACCGCCGGGCCGCCCCGAGTGCGCCCCCGCACGCGGCGGCCCGGTACGGCCTGCCGGCGCCCGGTGGGTCTGCACGGAAGCGCTCGGGAACGCGTACTCAGTCACAATCGTTCACCTGCCGCACGCCAACTGAAGGAGCAAGCCCGTGTCCGCCAGATCGACGGACTCCCCGGGGCACAGTCCCCGACCATCCCGCCAGATTTCAAATGATCGTTTTGATCGCGGTGCGCGGCGGGGTGGTGTTCGATGAGTACCGCGAATGCCGTACTCGGCCTGCTGGCCGTCTTCGTCCTCACCGCTGGCACCGGCTACTTCGTGGCCCAGGAGTTCGCGTACGTCTCCGCCGACCGGCTCGCCCTCACGCGTGAGGCCGAGGCGGGCGACAAGAAGGCGGCCCGCGCCCTGAAGGTGCTGGAGCGCTTGTCGTTCATGCTGTCCGGCGCCCAGCTGGGCATCACCGTGACCGGCCTGGTCGTCGGTTTCATCGCCGAGCCGTCCGTGTCCGCGCTGCTCAAACCCGCCCTGACCAGCATCGGCATTCCCGAGGGGGCCGTCTCCGGCATCTCCGTCGTCCTTGCCTTCGTGCTGGCCACGGTCGTGCAGATGGTGCTGGGCGAACTGGCGCCGAAGAACCTCGCGATCGCCGTGCCGGAGCGGCTGGCGAAGTCGCTGGCCGTCTCCACTCTCGGCTACCTGAAGGTCGTCGGCCCTGTCGTACGGGTCTTCGACGGCGCGGCGAACGGGCTGCTGCGCAAGGTTGGCATCGAGCCCGTCGAGGAGCTGCACCACGGTGCCACTCTGGAGGAGCTCGGCCATCTGATCGGCGAGTCCCATGAACAGGGCCAGCTGCCCAAGGACACCGCCGACCTGATCGACCACGCTCTGGAGTTCTCCGAGCGGACGCTGGATGAGGTGATGGTGCCGCGAGTGGACGCCGTCTTCGTCCGCAAGGACGCCTCCGCCGCCGAAGCGGTCGAGCTGATTGGCAAGCACGGCCACTCCACCTACCCCGTCCTGGGCGATCACCCGGACGACGTCGCGGGTGTCGTGGGCGTGCGCGAGCTGATGCGGCTGCCCGCCGGCCGCCTCGCCACCGCCACTGCGGACGCGCTCGCCCGCAGGCCGCTCCTTCTTCCGGACACGCTGCCGCTGCCGGACGCGGTGAGGCGGATGCGTGAGCTGGACGACGAGTTCGCCGTGGTGCTGGACGAGCACGGCGGGGTGGCGGGCATCGTCACGTACGAGGACATCGCCGAGGAACTGGTCGGTGACATCGCCGACGAGACCGACACCGTCACCGAACTTGCCGTCCCCGACGGCACGGGCTGGTGGGTGGACGCCGGACGCCGCCTCGACGAGGTCGCCGACGCCACCGGCATCGACCTTCCCGAGGAGGAGGACTACGACACCGTGGCCGGTCTGGTCATCGACCGCCTCGGCCGCTTCCCGGCCATCGGCGACCGGCTGACCGTCGCTCTGCCCGATGGCGGCCGCGCGGTGATCGACGTACGCACGCTCGACCGGCACGTGCCGGAGCGGGTCCGCCTCGAGCGACTGCCCGTGGCTGAGCATGAGGAGGAGCAGGCATGAGTTTCCCGATGGCGCTCTTCGTTACTGTGCTGCTGCTGATCGGCAGCGCCTTCTTCGTCGCTGCCGAGTTCGCGCTGGTCGCCGCCAAGCGGCACCGGATGGAGAAGGCTGCAGCTTCAGGTCAGCGCGGTGCCAAGGCCGCGCTGGCCGGGATGCGCGAGCTGTCACTGATGCTGGCCGGGGCCCAGCTCGGCATCACCGTGTGCACGCTGGGCCTGGGCTCGGTGTCCAAGCCCGCGATCTCGCACGAGCTGGACCCGCTGCTGCACGACCTGGGCCTGCCGAGCGCGCTCAGCTACGGTGTGGCGTTCGCCGTCGCGATGATCGTCGTGGTGTTCCTGCACATGGTGGTCGGCGAGATGGCGCCCAAGTCGTGGGCCATCGCCCACCCCGAGCGCTCGGCGATGCTGCTCTCGCCGCCCTTCCGGGCCGTGGTGAAGGTGGTTCGCCCGCTGATCGGGGTGCTGAACCGGATCAGCAACGCCCTGGTACGGCTGTGCCGGGTCAGCCCGCGCGACGAGCTGGCCTCGGTCCACAACCGTGAGCAACTCACCCATCTCGTCGAGGAGTCGCAGCGGCTCGGCCTGATCAGCGAGTCCGACTCCGAGCTGATCACCCGCTCGCTGACCGAGCCCGAGACCCCGGTGAGCGACCTCCAGGTCCCGGCCGCCGAGATCACCTCGGTCGACGGCGACACGGGCATCGACGACATCCTGCGCACCGCCGCCGACCACGACCGCACCCGGCTGCTGGTTCGCGAGGGCGGCACGGTCCTCGGCTCCCTCCACGCCCGCGACGCGCTGGTCGCCCGCGCTCAGGGCCGTACCGTCACCGCCCGCGCCCTGGCCCGCCCCGTACCGGAGCTGACCGCCAACGCCACCGTCGCGGACGCGATCGACCTGCTCCGCCGGCACCGTGCCTCGCTCGCACTCGTCTGCGACGACACCGGCCGCCTCACCGGCCTGGTCAGCCTGGACGACCTGCTCGCCCGCTACCTTCAGCCGCAGGCGGCCTGACCGCCCGCGTCCAAGTGAGCAATACCCACAGCAGGGGCGGGCACCATGCCCGCCCCTGCTGTGGCTTCCAGGTCCTTACACCAGGTGGGCGAGCAGGAGCCCATGTCGCCCGCCCTGAGGCCCCGTGGTTTCGTGGGTGGGAGCTGGGTTCTGGCACAGATCTTGGGGAGTGGTCGCAGAGTGTCACTGCAGCAGGATCATCTTGCGGAGTAGTTCGAATCCGGCCCGGCCGTAGAGCTGCCTCTTGATCTTTTTGATGCGGTTCACGGCGCCCTCGGTGCCTCCGGAGCTCCATTCCAGGGTGAGTCCGGCGGTCACTGCGTCGAGGTCTCGAAGCAGGTGGAGGGCGAAGCCGGTGAGGCCGGGTAGTTGGCTGGCGTCGACATTGTCGATCCAGGTGGGGAGCGTGGTGCCACGGCGGTCGGCGAGCATCTCACCGAACTCGCGGATGTGTCCGGCAGCGGTGTCCAGTTCGGGGCAGCGGGCCAGGACGTCTTTCAAGACGGCGCGGTCCTCTCGCTCAGGGCCGTGGGGTGGCGGGTGAGCCAGCCGGTCACTTGCCGCACCGTCGGTGGTGGTGGCGGTACTTGGGGCGGAGAGACGCGCAGGGAGGCGATGTGGGCACGGACCATCTGATAGGTCACGGGGGCGTCCTCGGCGAGCAGTTCGCGGTGCAGCCGGGTGACGCTGGTGCAGCCTTCAGTGAACCGTCGTTCCAGGTAGGGCTTGTAGGGATCCAACCGGCTGGGCCTGGGGCGGTTCTCGCGGAGGGTGTTCTGCCAGTGCGGGGCACTCGCATAACGCAGCACGGTGTTGAGGCCCCAGCCCAAGTGCCGCGCAATCGCCCGGCGGGAGTGGCCCTGCTTGAGCAGTTCATGGACCAGGGCGTGCGCGGCCTTCTTGCGCTGGGCCCGGCGGCCGGCAGGCCCCGGATCTCCTTGCGGTCTGTCCGTGTTCGGCGGCGTGGGCGGCGTCGGAACGCGGAGGCACTCGCGGTGGGCGGCGACGCAGGTTTCCACGGCCCGGCCAAGGCCCTGCCACAGGTGGAACCGGTCGGCGACCTGGAGGGCATCGGGGGCGCCGAGCCGGGCTCCCTCGGCGTAGGCGCCGGCCCGGTCCCGACAGATGATCTCCACGCCGGGATGCGCGGTGAGCCACGTGGCGAGCGGTGCCGTTTCCCGGCCGGGGAGATCGTCGATCGGGCGGTGGCGTTCGCCGTCGGTGATTACGGTGGCGTACGACTGTCCGCGCCGGGTGGCGAAATCGTCCACACCCAGCACCCGCGGCGTGCTGGACTGCGGATCCGGCAGCGCCATGACCCGGCGCAGCAAGGTCATCCTCCCTGCGTCAAACCCGAGTTGGGCGGCCAGCCGGGAGCCGGCCCGTCCGGCCAGCGCCAGCCCGATGCGCTCCAGGGTGCGGTTGAGCCGGCGGGTGAAGCGTGCGTACGCGCTGGTCAACTGTGTGAACGGCTCGGCGAATGTCCGGCGCGGGCAGTGGACCGAGCCGCAGATGAACCGCCGGACCGTCAGCAGGATCACGACGCGGAACTCACCGAGCGGGAGATCTCTGAGCCTGCGCTCGTAGGAGTCGTGCATCCGATGTGAGAAGCCGTTGCAGTCCGGGCAGGATGCTCCGACCCCTCGGCTTTTTGCCACCACGTCGACTGTGCCGAAGGCGGCCGTCACCGCCTCGATGACGAGCTCGTCGATCCCGTCGAACACCAGCGAGTCCCAGAACGATACGTCGGCCTGCATGACCAGCACCGTCACCGGCCACGACCGCAAGCAACGGATGCCTACAGGTACCTGACGGAGCGTCACTACCTGCCGTTCTACGGCTCGGCGTACGCGGTCTCACACTCGATCGGTGCATCGCAATCGAACAGCGTGGTCACCTTCTGCAACCGCTCCCCAAGATCTGTGCCAGAACCGAGACGTGACAACACCGGAGGCCGTAACTGATCCATGCCTGGGGGCGGTGAAGCCGGCGGTGCTTGAAGGGCCGGATGACGATGGGCAGCTGGCAGTGAAGGGGGCGTTGACCAAACTCACAGACGTCGCGCTGCAGGTCCGGCCGCGGTGGACACAGAGAGGAAAAGAACGCTCACGGAGGTGCTCACCACGACGTAAGTGCTGTCCGCTCAGCGGCTCCCGCTTCGGCTACACCTGCGAGGCGGCGAGCAACTGCAATGCTTTTTCCTTCAGTTGGGGACTGGCCTCTGCGGCGTTGCCGGAGTCGAAAGGGGGCTGGGGGTCGTATTCGACGGCGAGTTGAATCGCCTTGGCCGTGTCGTCGTCTGTAATGAGGGAGGCGAGATACAGGGCCATGTCCACTCCCGCCGACACCCCGGCCGCAGTGATGATCTTCCCTGAGCGTACGTAGCGCTGCGGCAGGTAGGTCACGTCGAACGTGGACTGGAGGTACTCGGCGGAAGCCCAGTAGGTCGTCGCCCGCCTTCCGTCCAGCAGCCCGGCCGCGGCGAGGATGATGCTGCCGGTGCACACGGAGGTCGTCCATTGGCTGTGCCGGTGGATCTGGCGGATCCAGCGCAGAAGCGCCTCGTTGTTCATCGCCGCGACGGTGCCGCGGTTGCCCGCGCCCGGCACGAGGAGGACGTCGAGACGGTCCACCTCGTCGATGGACTGTTCAGCGAGTACGGCCACGTCTGCTGTGTCCGTGCGGACCGCGCCGCGCCGCTCGGCGATCATCGTCACAGTCGCGTCTGGCAGCCGGGACAGCACCTCGGCCGGACCGGTCGGGTCCAGCAGGCTGTAGCCGTCGTACAGCAGGATTCCGATGTTCGGTCCCGCGCCGCCCCGCGGAACGGCGTGCGCCCCGGTCGGGGCCGCAGCCGTGGCGGCGAGGGCGGCGGTGGCCACGGTCCCCCGAAGTACGTTTCTGCGTGTCGTCGAATGCCTCATGGCCCGGGAGTCTTCTGCCTCGGTGCGACGCGCGCAGCTGGCATGTCCGGCATCCTGCGAATCCTGTCCCCCGTATTCCCGTAGTGGTCCAGGAACGCCTGCCGAAGCGTCTCCGCCGACCCGAAACCGCAGCGACGGGCGATCGCCGCCATGGACAGTCCGCTGGACCGCACCAGATGCGCCGCTGCTTCGGTACGCGCCACGCGCACGGCCCGTGCCGGAGTCGTACCGAGGTGCGCGGTGAACAGGCGTGTCAGGTGCCGAGGGCTGACTCCCGCCCGCGCTGCCAGGGTGGCGGGTGTGAGGTCCTCGGCCAGATGACTGGCGATATGGCCCACCAGGTCCCGCACCAGCCGGTCCTCCGGCGGCGGAGCGGCCAGGAACATGGAGATCTGCGCCTGATCGGCCGGCCGGTGCAGGTGCGTGACGAGTTCCCGGGCGACGGCACGAGCCAGCGTCGGCCCGTGGTCGTCCTCGATCAGCGCCAGCGTCAGGTCGAGTGCGCTGGTGACCCCGGCCGAGGTGTAGACGTTGCCGTCGCGTATGTAGAGAGGAGCGACGTCCACGGCCACGGCGGGGTGACGCTCGGCAAGTCGTTCCCCCCACCCCCAATGGGTCGTCACCCGCCGGTGGTCCAGCAGTCCGGCGGCGGCGAGCACGTAGGCGCCGGTACAGACAGAGGCCATCCGTCGACTGAGTCCGGCCAGTCGGCGCACCTGGCCCAGTAGACGCTCGTCCGACGCCGCGTCCTCACAGCCGATGCCGCCCACCACGAACAGGGTGTCCAGATGCCCGGCGACCGTCTCAAGCCTTTGCCCCGCTCCCATCAGAATCCCCGCCGAGCTACGGGCGACCCGACGGCCCAGGGTCCCCAGCTCGATGGAGTACGGCGGCTCGGCGCCGTACCGGTTGGCGATGTCCAACGCGCCACTGGGGCAGGCGATGTCGAGAATCTGCGCATCGTCGTAGGCGACGATCAGCACGCGCCGCTTGTTGTCCATGCCCTGATACCAGCACATCCCGCAACGCCACCTGCCAGCGCGGCAGCGACGGTTCAAGACCGTGGACGGCTTCCTGGAAGCGGGCCGGCGTGGCGGACGGTCACCGAAGTCCACCTCTGCCTCGGCCCCCGGCCTGTGGGGCTGCGGAATCAACGCGCGCACCACCCGCGGCCAGCCTCTTGGGCGATCTGGGGTCACCGGTCGGCGACTAAGCCCGCACCATCGGATAGATCACTGCCTCCGCCCCGTGCTCGCCCAGGAGCCGGTCGAAGTTCCGCTTGACCGTGTGACGCTGCTTGCAGGGCGCAGCCAGATCCGCCCGGAGCATCTCGTCGATCAACGGTTTGTAGGCATCCAGGCGGGTCCAGCGCGGCCGCGGTTTCTTCCGCGGCTCCGGCCGGATCGACTCCAACGCGGTCTTGACCGTGCGGAATTCGACTCCGTACTCGCCGTATCAAGGCCCGGTACGACAACCCTGCCCGGGCGTCACGGCGGATCGCCGCGTACAAGTCGACCTTGGACTTCGGTGGTGCCATCGCAGCCTAATTCCGCAAAGCACGTCCATGCTCCCACCGCAAGCCCCGGGCGTTGTCAGAACTCAGAGAGATCGCCCTCCCTCGAAACGGGGCAGTCCCCGCTCTGAGCAACAAGTGGTGTCAGCTCCCACATACAAAACCAGCCCCGTTCCACGCGTCGCATCTACAAGTGCTGGAGAAGTCTGTTCTGGAGTGTGATCGCTCAACAGAACCGTCGCCGCCGGTTGGACCACCACGTCCTTACGGCCACAGCTACATGGCCGTCCGACGGGCGCTGGCGCAACGGGCCTGCGCCGTCACTGCGGCCCGATGGTTCGCGCTCACCGTGTTCACTCTGATTCTCGCCAATGCGGCACTGCTGGGAGCAGAGATGTACCAAGGACTTGCCGAGGGCTGGCAGCAGTAGTTGCGCCTCGCCGAACACGTCTGTCTGGCAGCCTTCACCGTCGAGGAGCGAGCGTCGGCGGAACCCGAAAGAGAAGTCAGGCAGCGCTCCACTGCGGGTCGCGGTCCCAGCGCCATTCCAGGGAGGGGTCCCGGCGACACCCATCTGGTCTACGACAACTCCAAGGACTACCGGCTGGGCCGTCGTCTGCCGATCGCGCAGGCGACCGCCGCCGTGATTGCGGCGCAGCAGGAACGGGTGCGTGAGCGGTTCCCCGACACCCCGACCAGCAAGCTCAAGCTGCTGCCGAGTCCGGTGGCCAACCCCGCGGGGACGAAGCCGATCGGCTCGATCGGCGAGGCTCACCGAGCGTGGGTCGATGACTTGCCCGACATCATGATGCCGGTCGTGGTGCTGGTCGACGGGCAGCTCGTGACGAAGATGCTGCCGTTCGACAAGTCCAGGATCTTCCCCTACGCCTACCGGCATTCCTTCGCGCAGCGTCACGCGGACAGCGACATCGCCCCGGACGTGCTCATGGATTTGATGGACCATCGTGAACTCTCCACAACTCAGGCGTACTACCGCGTCAGCCAGGAACGACGGCGCGAGGCTGTCGACCGGGTCACTGCCCTGCAGTTCGACCGCCGCGGCAACCGTGTCTGGCGCAAGGCGCAGTGGATGCTGGACTCCGAACACGTGCGCCGGGCCATCGGGGAAGTGGCTACGGCCTAGGGCATCTGCCTGGAACCGCACAACGTCGCGGCCGGGGGCCAGAGTTGCCCGATTCGGTTCCGCTGTGTCGGCTGTGACCACTTCCGCACCGACGTCTCCTACCTTCCCGACCTCGAGCGTTACCTTTCTGATCTGCTCCGCAGCCGCGAGCGGCTCATGTCGGCCTTCGAGGCCGACGACTGGGCCCGCAGCGAGGCCATGCCCTCCGAAGAGGAAATTGGCCGCGTCCGCCGTCTGCTCAACCGGGTCAAGGCAGACCTGGACGACCTGTCGGAAGAGGAACGTGCACAGATCGAGGAAGCCGTCGCCGTGGTCCGCCGCGGCCGTGTGGTGATGCTGGGCATGCCCCGTGTCGGGCAGCCACTTCCTGATGTCAGGCCCTGGAGGCTGCCGTGATCCCCGCCATGCGTGATGGCCGTCAAGCGGACACTGAGCGCCGCCGCCAGCGGGTTGCCACAGCGGTGAAAAACGCCGGGAAGAATGGCACCCCGATCAGTGTCTCGGCCATCGCCCGGCAAGCCGCAGTGGACCGCAGCTTCCTCTACCGTCACCGCGACCTGCTCGAAATCGTCCACGCCGCAGAACTCGAACCGGCAGCCCAGGACCCGGCCGGCGGCTCACCGGTGAGCCGGGCCTCGCTCCAGGCCGACCTCGCCAACGCCCAGGCCCGCAACACCCGCTTGGCCGCACGCATTCAGCAGTTGGAGAAGCGACTGTCGCAGGCGCTGGGTGCTCAGGCATGGCAGGAGTCCGGGCTCGGAGCCCCAGCGGACATCGACGAGCTCCAGCGGAAGATCACGAGGCTGGAGCAGCAAAATGTCGAACTGACCTCCGCGTTGGAGGAGGCCCGATCTGATCTCAATGCCGCGAGGGAGGCGAACCGGGACTTGACCAGAGCTCTGAACCAACGCGGCTGAGTTCGCAGACGAGGCGATCCGGTCACCATGGCGGCCGGATCGCGTCGGTGTCAGCGGATTCGGCCGCCTTCCGTGACGAGCCATTCGCCGGTTTCCCAGTCGGACGGACCGTTTTCGATCCGGTAGCACAGGTCGAATCGGATATCCAGGCATGGCCAGGGACTGAGGACAGGTACGACGCGGAAGATCTCCTCAAGTTCCGGGAACGTCATCCCTTCGGGCTCAGGAAACATCTGCTCCAGGTCTGCGCGGGTCAGGTCGGTCCAGAGGGCGAACTGCCACTGCGTCTGCGTCAGCCACTGGTCGTAAACCAGCTCGAATCTAGGCTCGCGGCCGATGACGAAGTCACGGATGTCGTCGATGAGCTCATCCGATGTCGACGGAAGGACAAACGGCCAGTCCTCACCGGTGGGATAGCGGTACATGGTGGACGCCGAGGCGAGCGCAGTGGTGAGGTCGCTCCACTGCTCGGGTGAAGTGGCACAGGCGGGCACGTTCACGCCCGTGTGATCGACGCGCTTGACGTGCCCGGCAATGCGGCGGGTCAGTTCTGCCATCTCGATCCGGGCCGGCAGGGCCCGCGTCTCGTGCAAGTCAGTGCCACCCCACCCACCGATGGAGTGGCCTGTGTCGAGGACGATCTCAGGCGCACGCACGCTGGCCAGCTCAAATATCGTCACGGGACGGGCATCGGCGGGCCGCGGCGGGGTGAGGGTCAGGCGGTCACCCACCCCGTCGGCCGTGCTCGCATCCCCGGTGAAGTCGGCGTATGTCACCTCGGCGAACAGCGAGCGCAGCTCGTCGAGGAAACTACGCGATTCGGGTGCGTCGGGCAGAAGGAACGTGATCTCGGATAGGCGATCCATGCGCCCGACCGTAGTCGAATTCGTGTGAATCCCAGGGGCGATCAGCCAGCCTTGCCCGGCGGAGACGAGCGCTGCTGAAACTCAGCGACTCTCACGACAAGTAGCGCCACACATGTTGCACACGATACTGTCGTTCACACCGGCGCTGAGCTGCACAAAGTTGTCTCCACTCGCCTCGCGCCACACGGTTACCCCCAGAGAAGACGGCTGACCGGGGTCGACGAGATGGTGCTGTCGCTGTCCGCGAAGGGGCTCACGCACGGCGAGATCGCCGCTCACCTGGCCGAGGTCTACGGCGCCGAGGTGTCCAAGCAGACCATCTCCACCATCACCGACACAGTGATGGAGGGCATGGCCGATTGGCAGAACCGGCCCCTCGACCGTGTCTACCCGGTTCTGTTCGTGGACGCCATCAACGTCAAGATCAGAGACGGGCAGGTCGCGAACCGTCCCATCTACGTGGTGATGGCGGTGACCGTGGACGGCACCCGCGACATCCTCGGCATCTGGGCCGGCGATGGCGGAGAGGGTGCCAAGTACTGGCTGCATGTGTTCACCGAGCTGAAGAACCGCGGCCTTAACGACGTGCTGATGCTGGTCTGTGACGGGCTCAAGGGCCTTCCCGAGGCCGTGGAGACCGTCTGGCCTCGCACGATTGTCCAGACGTGTGTGGTTCACCTGCTGCGGAATTCGTTCCGATACGCCGCCCGCCAGGACTGGGACAAGGTCGCCAAGGCGCTCAAGCCCGTCTACACCGCACCCAGCGAGGACGCGGCGACGGAGCGGTTCCTGGAGTTCCAGGAGTCCTGGGGCCGGAAGTATCCGGCGATCGTGAAGCTGTGGTCGGACACCTGGGCCGAGTTCGTGCCCTTCCTCTCCTTCGACGTCGAGATACGCAAGGTCATCTGCAGCACGAACGCGATCGAGAGCGTCAACGCCCGCATCCGCAGGGCCGTTCGCGCCCGCGGCCACTTCCCCAACGAAGCCGCCGCCCTCAAGTGCATCTACATGGCGCTGATGAGCCTGGACTCGACGGGGAAGGGTCCCAAGAGGTGGACCATGCGCTGGAAGGCACCCCTGAACGCGTTCCAGATCGCCTTCGAGGGCCGCCTGACCCCGAGCAACAGCTGACACTCAACAATCAAGATCAGCCGTTAAATTGACACACCCAGCCAGGTCGCAGACGTCGTGAGGGTTGAGTTCTCATCGTCCCTGCGAGGGGTCACAACGATGCGTCGGCGAGCTGGGACGCGGCGTAGGGTGTGAACGTCCCCAGGACCTGATGATCCAGTACCCAGACTGGGTGAGGGATCCTCATCCTTCCTGTGTCCCTACGAGGGGTCAAAACTCGTCATCCTTCGTCTTGTCTACGCGGACGGTTATGGTCCTCAGCGTCCCTACGAGGGGTCACAACTTGACGCCGTCCAGGACCTGAATGCCGATGCCGACAGGTCCTCATCGCCCTTGGGAGGGGTCACAACTAGAGGGCGTCTGAAAAGCCTGTCAGCGGGCAAGTCGCCTGGTAGCGGGGCGGTGGCGCACTTTCGGGGGCTGGGGTGTGCGGGCTGCGTACCCGTTACTCGACGGATCTGTCCGATCCGGAGTGGGAGATCCTCTGTCCGCTGGTTCCGGCGGTCAAGCCCGGTGGACGGCCGGCGAAACACGCGCGGCGGGAGATCCTCAACGCGCTGGCGTACTGGGTGCGCGCTGGCTGTGCCTGGAGACTTTTGCCGCATGACCTGCCGCCGTGGCAGACGGTCTACCACTACTGGCGGCGGTGGCAGCAAGAGGGCGTGTGGGAGCGGATGTTGACGGGGCTGCGCGAACGCGAGCGGGTGCAGGTCGGCCGGGATCCCACGCCCAGTGCAGCCATTGTGGACAGCCAGAGCGTTCGGGCCAGTGAGCGCGGAGGACTGCATGGGTACGACGGCGGCAAGAAGGTCAGCGGCATCAAGCGTCACCTGCTCGTCGATACCCGCGGCACCGTCCTGGTGGCCTGCGTGAGCCCGGCCAGCGTCGGCGATCGCGATGGTGCCGTGGTGCTGTTCTCCCGCGCTGCCGATGCCTTTCCGCGTCTGCGGCACGTGTGGGCGGACCAGGGTTACCGCGGTGCGGACTTCCACGCCTGGGCCCAGGAGGCCACCGGCATCACCGTGGAGGTCGTGCAGCGTCGCGACGGAGGATTCCGCTCGACCTGGGCTCGGGTGGGAGCACCGCCTCCGGCAGTGCGCCTCTTCGCCGTGGTCCCACGGCGTTGGGTGGTAGAGCGGACGTTTGCCTGGCTAGGACGGTGCCGCCGTCTGTCGAAGGACTACGAGTACCTGCGCGTCTGCTCGGAGAACGCCATCTACCTCACCATGGCCATGCTCCTCGTGCGCCGCCTCGCAAGACCAGCCCGCTGACAGGCTTTTCAGACGCCCTCTAGATGTCGGCGAGGCGGGCGCGCTGTTCCCCGATGCGCCCTTTTCGCCGCTACGGGGGGCAACACGGTGTGCACGTGCGTGCCGGGGAAGGCGGGCATCGTCCTCGTCGTCCCTGCGAGGGGTCGCAACGTGTAGCGCCATACCTGCCCCGTGGCGTCCCGGACCCGTCCTCATCGTCCCTACGAGGGGTCATAACGTGCCGTGTACGGCTGGATGTCCACGCTGTACCCGTTCATATCGCCCCTATGAGGGGTCACTACGTATGCGCCGGATGGCGTCCCGCCGAGTGCAACACCGTTGTGTTTACCTGTTGGCTCCGTCAGCGAGAGTGCTCGGGCAGGAGGCTGTCCAGCACGGCCCGATAACCGATCAGCGACACGGGATCGGCGGTGCCGATGCCCCGCGCGGCGGTTATCTGGTCGGCGGCGGCTTGGAACAGGACGGTGAAGCTCACGCGTTACGCGGACCCGCCCTCACTGGCGATCGTGGTGGTTCAAGAAAGTCCAGCGAGGTCTTCAACGGATTTCCGGCGCGGAACACTTGAAGTTGTACACCGCGAAGTCGGTGACCGGGCGGTACCCGATCCTCTGGTAGAGGCCGTTGCTAGTGGGGTTGGCCAGGTCCGCGAATAGCAGGACCTCCTCCGCGCCTGCGGCCAGGGCGGCCCGACTGACCTCGACCGTCGCGGCGCCCGCGTAACCGCGGCCACGCAGGTGGGCCGGGGTGTAGACGGGAGCCGCCCGGACCTGGCCGGCGACCATCGGGGTCACGCCCGCCATGGAAACGGCGGTGCTGTCCGGGATTTCCCAGAGCGTGACGCGTCCTGGGGCGATGCGTGTATCCGCCCATGAGCCGTTGTCCGCAGCGGGGGTTCCTCCGATGTCGGTGATGAACTCGCGGTGCCATAGCATGAGTTGCTTACGGTCCTGCTCGCCCGCGACTCGGCTTCGGCCCTCCGGGAGTGGCTCCGGTGGTGTGAGCGTGCCGAGGCGGTACAGGCGCTCCCCGCTCGTGGAGCGTCGGCGTGGCGCCCATGTGCCGCGCCCAGGCATCGGCGAAGGCGGTGGCGGTGTCGTGGTCCGCACTGGCGCCGGGGAGGGGAAGGCCGAGGCCAGCCAAGTGGGCGGCGAGGGCGTCGGCCTCCTTGGGGGTGAGAGGGGTGAGGTACGGGCGGCGGGGCGGGGTGCGGAAGAAGGCCGCGCGGACCTCGCCCGCCTGCTCCAGCCAGCCGAAGACAGGGGCTTCAGCGCCGTACTCGTCCACCCCACGCGTACGCAGTGCCTCGGTCACTGTCAGCGGGACGGTGTGCAGGGCAGGGCGCGAGCGCAGGAAGTCCCCGGCTCGGGTGAGAAAGGCGTCGAGGTCTTCGGTGAGGTGCCAGTCATCCGGGCGCATGCCTCCTGATCCCTCGCGCTGTTGGCGTGCGCCTGCGGTTTTCCGCTGGAGTGTGGCGACAGGGCCTGGCGTTCCGCGCGCCGGACACCCGTCGAAGAACCCTGGAGGAATCGGTCGGACATCAGAGGGATCGGCCGCTCGGGTAGCCGGCCGTTGCCGGTGGCAGAGCCGGTGGCGTGGTGCCGAGATGTGCGCCACGCACGCGCTGCGAGGTGTTGGTCTGGCGGGTGCCGGTTGCGTGGGCGAGAGTCTCGGCGAGGCTGGCCATCAGCGAGCTGGGGGTGTACGGGGATGCCGTGATGGTCCAGGTGGGGTGATCGATGCTGAGGCCGGCCCAGATGGTCCAGGTGGTGAGGGGGCTGTTCGGATTCTGGGCAGCGAACGCGTCGAACTGGATGCCGGCGTCCCCGGACAGGTTCGTCCACCGGATCCAGCGTCCGTCGACGGTGTGCTTCCATCCGGCGTCAGTGAGGGGTTTGGTGGCGGCGGTGACGGTCTTCTCGTCGACGGGACTTCCGATGGCGGTGTCCCATGCGTCGCCTTCGGCGAGGTGGTGCAGCAGGGTCTGGAGCACAGGGGTGGGGGTGGTGCCGGTCGCGGTGAGGTGCCACATCCGGTCGGAGACGGGCGTCTCGTACGCGGCCACGGTCCAGGCGGTTTCGCGGGGGTGGGCTTCGTGGACGCGCTCGATGCGCAGGGTCTGGGATTCGTGGATCGCGTGGGTGGTGTCGTCGGACCAGGTGTGTTCCCTAATAAGACCTACCGAGGCTCCATCCGGCAGACTCGGTGCCTGGTAGCCGCCATCAGGTGAGCACTCTTTGTTCCCTGGACTCCGAGTCCTGTTGACAGATCGTGCCCCTGCTGGTCGGCCAGGAGCGAAATCGCTGATGGGATGTCGTGCCCGCCCGGTTGCGGCGTGAGCACAGCCTTATTAGGTCGCTGATGGTTCTCCTACGGGCTACTGCCGATCGAGGTCGATGACGGAGGACGAGTTGCTGTTCGTTGGGGACGACTGGGCCCAGGACCACCACGACGTCGAGTTGATGGACGCCGCAGGCCGTCGTCGGCTGTCCAAGGCTCGCCTGCCGGAGGGCGTCGCGGGAATCGAACGACTGCACTCGATGATCGGTGCGGAGCTCGGCGAAGACAGCAAAGCCGAGGTCGTGATCGGAATCGAGACCGATCGGGGCCCGTGGGTGCAGGTGCTGATCGCCGCCGGCTACACGGTGTACGCGGTCAATCCGCTGCAGGCATCCCGGTACCGGGATGCCTGGCTGTGTCGGGGGCCAAGAGCGACGGGGCCGACGCGCACATGCTCGCTGACATGGTGCGTACCGACTCCCACCAGCTCCGCCCGATCTCCGGGGACACTGCCGACGCCGAAGCGGTCAAGGTCGTGACACGCGCGCATAAGACCCTGATCTGGGAACGCACCCGCACCAGGCAGCGGCTGCGGCACGCCCTGCTCGACTACTTTCCGGGTGCCCTGGAGGCGTTCGAGGACCTGGACGCCCCCGACACCCTGGAACTACTGGCCAAGGCAGCCGATCCGGTCGCCGCTGCGAAGCTGACGACCACACAAATCAGTGCGGCCCTCAAGCGCGCCCGCCGACGCGGCATCCCCGACAAGGTCACCAGGATCCAAGCCGTACTGCGCGCCAAGCACCTGGGCCGGCCCACCGCTGTGACGGCGGCCTACGCCGTCTCCGTTCGCGCTCATCTCGATGCTGGTCACCTTGAACGAGCAGGTCAAGTTTCTGCACACGCAGGTCGAGGACTTCTTCGGCGAGCACCCGAGCGCCGAGATCATCCGGTCTCAGCCCGGACTGGGAGCGATACTCAGCGCCCGGGTACTCGCAGAATTCGGCGACGACCCGCACCGTTACGCCAGCGCCAAGGCCCGCAAGAACTACGCCGGCACCAGCCCGATCACCGCGCCTCCGGCAAGAAGAAGGTCGTGACCGCCCGGCACGTCCGCAACGACCGGCTCATCGACCCTGATCGCCCAAGCATTCTCCGCACTGCGGGTCTCCCCAGGCGCCAGGGCCTACTACGAGCACAAACGCGCCCGCGGCATCGAGTTCAACGCCGCCCTGCGCCAACTCGCCAACCGGCTCGTGGGCATCCTGCACGGCTGCCTCAAAACCGGCACACCGTACGACGAGGCGACCGCCTGGTCCCACCGAGCCCACGCACTCGCCGCGTGACACCTCAGCCCCTGGGATCGCTGCGTTCCTCGCGGATCGGCGGCCTTGTTGCCGCGAAATGCCCTCGGCTACAACTCGGGCAGCCGGTCACCGGGATCGGGAGACTGTCGCTTCTCCAGCCAGTAGAGGTAGATCTGCAGGTCGGATGCCAGGCCGCCGCCGATGTAGGACTCGAAGTCGCGGACGGCAGCAGCGATGTCCTGGCCCTGTGCGGCATCGCTCTCATCCCATGTGCTCCGCTGGTCGGACAGGTATTGCAGGACCTGTCCGCGGTTACGCCACCACTCCCGGACGGCTTCCGGTGTCCACCGGGAGTCGCCGTCACAGCCGTACCCCCCGAACGGGTCGTCGCCTGCCGCGTCGACCAGCACGGCGGTCTCCGCAGGCGTTCTGGGCTGGCGATAGACATACTCGGTAAGGTATTCACCCCCGTAGAGGACGTGGGCGGGCGCTGCAAGCCGTCCAGTCCAGCAGGTGTCGGTCTCCCCGCCGTAGAAAGGCCCGGGGACGTTAAGCCACAGCCGGTCCTCCCAGCGGCCCCGAAACGCATTGTGGTCCCTGCTGTGGACGGTAGTCATCGGGTCGAAGTAGAGCGTCACCCGCCGAGACTAAGGCTTGTCCCGCAATGATCGGTTGGGCGAGTCAGATGGCCTGTGCGGCTGGGCGTCCTCGGTCTATCCGGCGAGGGCGAGGGCGAGGTTGTGGAGGTGGGCGATACCGAGCATCGCGTGGTGAACGCCGTCGCCCTTGAGGCGGCAGTCGCGCAGGATCTTCCATTCCTTCATTCGGGCGAAGGTGTGCTCAACGCGGGCGCGGACCTTGCGGTGTGAGCGGTTGTGCTCCTCTTTCCGGCCCGGGAGTTCGCTCTGGCCGGGTTCGGGACGGTGCGGGATGATCAGCCCGGTGCCGCGGTAGCCACCGTCGGCGATTACTGTCGTCTGGCCGACAGCGGCCTTCGCACCGGACAACTCCCATGCCTTGCAGTCGTTGCGGTTGCCGGGCAGGGGCCGGCCGGCCGTGACCACGAGGCGGGTGTCGGCATCGATGACGACCTGGTGGTTCGTGGAGTACCGGTAGTTCTTCGACTGCTCGGCCACCGAGTGATCACGCGTGGGCACCAGGGTGCCGTCCGCGATGAGGACGGTGTCCTTGCGGAACCGCTTGCGTGGCTGGAGGGCGAGCATTGGCCCGAGGTGGTCGATGACACGGTCTGCAGCGGACTTCGAAATGCCGAACAACGGGGCCAGTTGACGCAAGGTCAGGTTGGTGCGCCAATAGGTGGTCACGAGTAGCACTCGGTCTTCCAGAGGAAGTTTCCACGGCCGCCCCCGCGCGGGCGCAGCCGCGTTCTCGCGGCGCACTGCGGCCACCAAACGAGTGAAGAGCCGTGGGCTAAGGCCTGTGAACGGGGCTATCCAGGCCGTCTCTGATGCTGTGATCACACCTGCCACGATCGGGATCGTCGCACATCAAGATCAGTTATGGGGTGGCTTGTGAGGGCCGGGCAGTACGTCAAGGAGCGGAGGTGTCGCGGCGGTGTTCTCGACTGCCTTCCCGTGGGCCCGGCTCAAGGAGGGCTTCGAGACGCTCCATGTGGTCCTCGCCCCACTGGCCGAGCGGGGTGAGAGCGGTAAGGAGCGAGTGACCGAACTCGGTCAGTGAGTACTCCACCTTCGGTGGCACCTGGTGATGGACCTCACGGTGCACCAGGCCACTGGCCTCCAGCTCCCGCAGATGCAGGATCAGCATCCGCTCACTGATGCCGACCACCGTTCGGCGTAACTCGCCGAAGCGCAGCGGCCCCTCGCCGAGCCAGAACAGGATCAATCCCTTCCATTTCCCTCCCATGACGTCGATGGCAGCATCCAGGCCGCAGCTATAACTCTGCTTCCGCACCAGCACTTCCCCTAACAAAACTGTGGGTACCAGACAGAATTGTAGGTACTTGTAGAAGTGTTGGTGCCGCCGCAGCATGGATCAGGCGTCGCACCGAGAGGGCAGCAACTCCCTGGGATGCGAGCTATTCGACCCATTTCGCGCTTCAGATGCATAGGCATCAGGCAGGAGCAAACGTATGACCGGGCACCACCGCACTCCCGTGACCGTCGTCGGGCTGGGCTCGATGGGCAGCGCATTGGCTGAGGCATTCATTGACGCAGGACACCGGACCACCGTCTGGAACAGGACAGCATCGAAGGCCGTGCCGCTCGTGTCCAAGGGCGCTGTTCACGCGCAGACGATGGACGAGGCAGTCGCGGCGAGTCCGCTGATCATCGCCTGTTTGACCACATACGAGAGCACCATCGAGGCTCTGGAACCGGCTACTGCCACGCTCAAGGGGCGGGCCCTTGTGAGCCTGAACAGCGGTTCGCCGGCCGGTGCCCGTCAGATGGCCGAATGGGCGCTCGGGCACGGCGCGCGTTACCTCGGCGGGGCGATCAAGAACGTGCCGTCTGCCGTCGGAGCTGAGGACACCCTCCTGTATTACGGCGGCGACAACACCGTCTTCGACGAGTTCGCGTCGACGCTGCGGGTGTTGGGCGGTGACACCGTCTACCTCGGTACCGACGCCGATCTCGCCGCCCTGTACGAGATGGCGGTGGGCGGCACCCTGCTGCCTGCGCTCGTCGGCTTCTTCCAGGGTGCGGCAGCGGTGCAGGCGCGTGGACTTGAGGTGGCCTCCATGGTGCGGTTCAGCATCAAGTGGTTCGAGATGATCAACTCGGTGCTGCCGGTCTTCGCAGAGGAGATTGACCGCGGCGACTACAGCAAGCCCGCGTCCTCGGTAAGTCTGTTCCTGGCTGGAGCCGCGCACGACGAGGAACTCGGCAAAGAAGCGAACCTCGACATGGAGTGGCACAAGCCCTTCCACGACTTGCTGAAGCGAGCCGTCGAGGCCGGCTACGGCGACCACAGCATCTCCGCCCTGACAGAGATACTCAAGAACCCGGCGCCGACCGCATAACCCGGGGACGCACACAACTGGTGAGGGAAGGGGGTCAATCACCCAGCCACCCAGATCGCAGGCCGGGCACGCCCAACTACAGCCATACCAAACTGCTGCGACACCCGCTGGGGCAAGGAGCAACGCTAGAGTCCGGGCGCCCCGTTGGAGGGCACGCGCATCTCGGCAACCGTCATCTCAGTTACGGGACAACCCTTAGGGCATCCGTTCGAGCTGAACGCCCGCGCGACAAAGGCAACCCACGCACCTACTGATTTGACACTCCAGCTCATGGGATGTCTGTCAAGTGCAGCGTGTTGAATCCATACGCACGCGGGTCTTGTGGCCAAGGCGGGGCAGATGGCGCACCCAGCGTGAGCCCGGCGCAGGCTGCTGATTCCGACCGTAGCCTCATTCGTGCCGGGGGTTGTTCTTGCAGTTACCAGCGCCGCCACGAACGAGGCGGGGCGTTCAACCTTCTCCCAGGCGATTGGCCTATCAACGGCGGCGTCGTCACCGACAACGACCCTGTCGAGCAAGTGGAGGCAGCGTATCGAGTACATCCGCCGCTTCGGCGACCACTCCATCCACGATCTCGGCCTTAAGCCCGAGGCGTGCGACCCATACTTGGACGTTGACTTCAGCCCGCTACGCGGCGACGGCCTGCCCGTCCCGGAGGGCAAGCCGCACGGCACGACAGCGGCAGCTTTGCGGCCGGGCGCTGTCGTGGCGTCGGGGTGGTCCTCGGTGTTGCTCAGGCGGATTCGAGGATCGGGCGGATCTCGACGGTCTCCGGGGTGGGGAGGCTCTTGGCCAGTTCGAGGGCTTCCTCGCGGTCGGCCACGTCGACGATGAACCAGCCGCCGAGGGTCTCCTCGCCGATGTGCACGGGTCCGTCGGTCACCGTCGACGTCCCGTCGGCCGCAGTACGCACTGTCGCGGGAGCCGTGCGCTCGGTCTCCAGGGCGTTGCCGCCAGCCAGCTTTCCGGCTGCGGCGAGTCCGCCGATCCAGCCTTCGTACTCCTTGCGGTATGCGGCCCGGTCGGCCTGAATCCGGCGGCGCGACTCGTCCGTCTCGAAGATCACGAGTGCGTATTTCATGGGAATTCCTCTCCGGCCGTCGTACGGGCGACCGTTGCTGATGGTGAGGGAGGGGGCTGTTCAGGTGGTGCTGTCGGCTGGGGTGATGCGGGCGAGTGCGCCGATCTCCAGTGCGGTCCACAGGGCGCCGTCGGGGCCGACGGTGATGCCGTGCGGTTCGGAGTGGGGTGTGGGCAGGTCGTGGACTGTGACGGAGCCGTCGGGTGTGATCGTGCCGACGCGGTTGGCGCCCCATTCGGTGAACCAGGCGGTGCCGTGGCCGTCGACGGTGACGGCGTGCGGTCGGGCGGTGCGGTCGGGCAGCGGGAACTCGGTGATCCGACTGTCGGGAGTGATTCGCCCGATCTGCCCGGCGGCGATCTCGACGAACCACAGCGCTCCGTCACGGCCTGAGGCGATCCCGACCGGCGCTGCCGCCTCCGTCGGCAGGGGATGCAGGGTGACCGCACCGTCCATGCCGATCCGCCCGATGGCGTTGGCCTGGTTGAGGGTGAACCACATGCCGCCGTCGCCGCCGGCGGTGATCGCAGAGGGGAACGCGCCGGTGACGGGCAGGGGGAACTCGGTGACGCTGCCGTCGAGGGTGATGCGGCCGATGCGGTCGGCGGCGGTCTCCGTGAACCAGAGCGCGCCGTCGGGTCCCGCGGCGATGCCGAACGGGCCGCAGCCGGGCGTCGGCACGTCGAACTCGTCGATCACGCCGTCGGTCGTGATCCGCCCGATCCGGTCCACCCGGTACTCGGTGAACCACAGCGCGCCGTCCGGGCCGGTCGTGATGACGGTCGGCCCGCTGTCCGGGGCGAGCCGGTGGCTCGTCGGCTCCTCGCCGGGGACGAGCCGGCCGATGCGGCCGCTGTGGACGAGGGTGAACCAGAGCGCGCCGTCCGGTCCCGTGGTGAGGGCGTACGGTCCGGCCGCGCTGTCGGCCACCTTGTGCTCTTCGATGGAAACCTGGGTCGTCTGACTCAAAGAGACTGCCCCAATCCGTGCTTGTCGGCGATGAGTTCGAGGTCTGCCGGGGTTCCGGCCATGATCGTGCGGGCGTGCTCGGTGACCAGGTCGGCGGGCCAGTGCCACCAGGCGGCGCGCTGCAGCCGCTCGATGTCGGCGTCGTCGTAGCGCTGCCGGATCGGTCGGGCCGGGTTGCCGCCGACGATCGTGTAGGGCGGGACGTCGGCGGTGACCAGGGCACCGGCCGCGATGATGGCGCCGTCACCGATCCGTACGCCGGGCATGATGGTCGCCCGGTATCCGAACCAGACGTCGTTGCCGATGACCGTGTCGCCGCGGCTGGGCATGGCGGTGACGATGTCCAGGGTCTGCTCGGCCCACCGGCCGCCGAACATGGTGAACGGGTAGGTGGACACCCCCATCGTCGGGTGCTCGGCGCCGGCCATCAGGAAGGTGGTTCCTGTGGCGATTGCGCAGTACTTGCCGATGACGAGGCGCTCCGGCCCGTAGGCGTAGAGGACGTTGCGGCGCTCGAACTCCGTGGCGCCGTCCGGGTCGTCGTAGTAGGTGTACTCGCCCACGACGATGCTCGGCGAGGTGACCAGCGGCTTGAGGAACACCACGCGGTCGTGGGCGGGCAGGGGGTGAACGGTGGCCGGGTCAGGAGACAAAGCTGGGTTCCTTCACGGGAGTTGAGGGTTGGTGGCCGGGGTGCGGGATGCCGGTGGGGGTGGGGCCTCATGCGTTCTCGCGGGCGGACGGGGTGGCCCATTCGACGAACTGGACGATCACGCCGTTGGGGTCGGTGACCTGGAAGAGGCGTTCACCCCAGGGCTCTTCGCGCAGCGGCATGGTGATCTCGACGCCTTCGGCGCGCAGCCGCTTCTCCTCCGACTCGATGCCGGTGGTGGTGAAGGCGAGGATCAGGCCGGCGGCGTGCCGGTCGCGCTGGTCGGCGGGCAGGACCTCGGTGCCGCGGGCGAGCAGGACGACGTCCATCGCGGCATCGTCGCGCGCCAGGGAGGCGAATCCGTCGGCGGCGGCCTGCTCGGCGTACCCGAGGTGAGCGGTGAAGAACCGCTGGGACGCGGCGACGTCGTCGACGGTGAGCGAGACGGTGGACGCGGTGATCTGCAAGGTGATTCCTCTCGGTGGTCGCGGGCTGTCCGCCCGCCCCACGGACACGAAATATTTACGACGGACGTAAAGTTATCCCAGGGCTGCGAAGGGTGTCAACATAAAATTACTACGAGTGTAAGATTGCTTCATGGTTACTGACGCGAACACCGAGCCGACCACGGACAAGACCGGCCCGACCGGCGCCGGCGCTGCCTCGTCCGCGCTCCCCGCCAGCCTGCGGGAATCCAAGAAGCAGGAGACCCGGCAGCTCATCTCCGACGTCGCCACCGGCCTATTCCTCGACCGGGGCTTCGAGCAGACCACCATCGCCGAGATCGCCGCCGCGGCGCGGGTGGCGAAGAAGACGGTGACCAACTACTTCCCGCGCAAGGAGGACCTGGCCCTTGACCACCAGGACGTCTTCACCGCCTCGCTCGCCGCCACGGTGGCCGACCGCCGACCCGGCGAGTCGGCCCTCACGGCCTTGCGTCGTGCCTTCGCGGACGCGGTCGGGAACGTCGACCCGGTCGCCGGGTTCTCCGGCCCCGGCTTCGCCCGGATGGTCGCCGACAGCCCCACCTTGTCCGCCCGGCTGCGCGATCTGCACGACCTGCGGGAGGCCGCCCTGGCGGATGCCCTGGCCGACGCCACCGGGGCACCCCGCGGCGACATCACGCCCCGTACCGCCGCCGCCCTGCTCGGCGCCGTGCACCGCACCCTGTTCCAGCGCATCCAGGAACTCACCCTCGCCGGCCAGGACAACGCCCGGATCTCCGCCACGGTCGCCGCCGAGTCGGACAGCGCCTTCGACCTTCTCGAGCCTTCGCTCGCCGAGTATGCCGCTGTGTGAGCCGGCGATACGGGCAAGGCTGTGGTTGTTGTCAACGACTGCTCACGGATGCCTCCTTCGGGGCGGTGACCGCGTCCTGGCCGGCGGCCGGATCGGCGGGCGGTCCCCGGTGTCGCGGAGCGTTCCACCAGCTTGGGGCTCGCGAGCCACAGTCCGGTGAACACCGCGGCGGCCAAGGTGATCGCGCCGGCCGTGACGAAGGCGCTGTTGAGGCCGGCCTCAAAGGAGGCGCCGTCGGATTGCCGGGTGCGGACGATGGCTCCGAGTACGGCCACGCCGAGCACCGCGCCGATAAGCCGGGTGGTGCTGCTGATGCCTGAGGCGAGGCCCGCCTTCCTGCGAGCTGACCGCTTGGATGGCGGCGCCTGTCAGTGGGGACATGGTCAGGGCGAAGCCGATGCCGGCGAGTCCGAGGCGCCACCTCACCTGAACCGGAGGTAGACAGAGACTCAGTGGCTGCGGCCTGGATGTGGCTGGGTCGGCAAGGCCCGGACCGGGGAATCGGGGCTCGACAGGGCGCGGAGCAGCTGCTGGTTGTGCGCCGTCAGTTGGTTTACGACGCGCACCAACTGCTCGGCATCGGTCCGCAGCTGGGCGAGCTCGATGGCGTCCTCGGCGCGTAGTTCCTTCAGTTTGACGATCTGCCGACGCAGGCGGATCTCGGAGTCCGGCGTCTGTCCGCGGGCCCTGACCTGCCTATAGAAGTCGTTCTTGAGGTCGAGGTGGCGCTGGGTGAGCGCGTTGCGCGGTACGCAGGCTTCCTGGCCAGGGCGACAATCGTCAGCGCGCCGTTGGAGTGCTGCGAGGTTCCCCGCAGGATGCGGTCCATGGCCGCGCGGATACGCTCGCGTTCGTCGGGTGCGGGGCTCATACGGGGCCGTCCTAGAGGGTGATGCGGGTGCGGTGGTGGGCGTCAGCGAGGTCGCGCAGCCGGGTGGCGTTGTCGCGCAGGCGCTCGCCCAGCGGGCCGGGGACGTGACCAGCCTGCTGGTCAAGTGCGGTGGCGCGGTGGCGGAGGCCGGTGGCGTGCTGATCGGTGCGGGCGATGTTCGCGCAGGCAGGGACGCACTGGTCGAGGCTGGGGTGTCTTTGAGGCCGCGGTGGCACAGGGCTTTGTCACGTTTGTAGACGCACATCAGCAGCGCGTGGGGACTGTCGTAGACAGCCAACTGAGGGTTGGCGAGGATCTGTCGGGCCTGCCGGGCGGTAATGACGGCGCCGGTGTACTGGGGTGCGGTGGCGGCGGCCTTGATGGCCCGGCGGGCGGCAGGACCGGAGATGCCGAGGCCGTCCTCGAGCGCGGCATTCAGGTCGGCGACGGTGTCGATGGTGGCACGGGCCGTCTCGACGTCGAGGAGGTCGTGAATGCCGTCCCGGCTGCGCGCGGTGTATCCGGCCGCTACGGAAGTCCGCAGATGGCCGTACTGAATTGCGAGCGCGACCAGGCCGCCGGGACGGCGGGCGATGTGCCAGGCCAGGCTCCTACGGAACCGTTCGGTACCGATCCTGCCGTGCGGATCCGGAGGGATGACCTCGTGGGCCAGCCCACGGGCGGCTGCCTCCTGGTTGGCCCAGGTGATGAAGTCCTCCACCCGGATGCCCAGGGTGTGCACGGTGAGGGAGCCGGTGCCGCTGCGGGTGCCGCGCAGGTCGTGGGCGTGGTGGTCGAACAGCAGCTGCCCTGGGGGCACCATGCGTTCCAGGACCCGGATGGCGTTCACGACGGGGGCGATGGCCACCCAGGGGACATCGCGGATTTCACCTTCGGAGCGGTGGTTGCCGTCCTCGTCGCGTGCCGTCTTGTACACGGTGCTCGTGATCAAGTGCCGCCCTGTCCGCCCCGCGCTGTCCGGCTCCGGGTCGGGGCAGCAGCCGCTGTGCAGCCCGGCCACCTCTCCGGGGCGCATCCCGGTCAGATAGGCGATGACGATGAAGCACGCCGTGCCCAACTGGCGCATCAGGAAGCCTGCTTCGGTGTAGTCAACGGCCTCTCTCCAGGTGGTGCCGCCGAGCTTGCCGGTGACCCGGACACGCAGCGGGCAGGGACCGGGACGCTCCAGGGCGGCCTGCCGCCACCCGTAATCGCGGGTGGCGCTGTAGACCTGACCCAAGGAGGCGCCGGTGAGCGCGGCGACATAGGCGCCCGCGATCGTGGTTCGGCCCAGCCACCGTGTGGTCGGAATCGACAGCTGGCCGGCGTCGATGCGGTCCATGAAGGCCCGAAGAGCAGCGCGTGAGGCGGGCGTGGCGATGTTCGCGGCGGCCATCTCACGCAGCCGGTTGCGGTTCGGCCCAGGCGGCCAGGATGTCGTCGCTGAAGTCCTCGACCGTACGGATCGCCCAGACGAGCAGCGGGCCCATGGTCTGCTCGGCGATCGCCTCGGTGGCGTTCTCGCCGCCCGGTGTCGCCGGCGGCAGGTAGTCCTCCACTCCCTCCATCTCCCACGGCGGGCAGCCGATGCCGCTGGGATGGCCGCTGAGCTGGTCGAAGACCCACAGCCGGGTCAGCGACGACAGCACGCTGTGCACCGTGATGCGGGCCGCCCCGCTGTCTCGCACGTGTTCGCCGTACTCGCCCACCACCTGAGTGGTGCAGGCGCTCAGCGTGGTGATGCCCCGGCCTGTGAGCCACACGGCCAGTCGGCACCAGGTCCCGATCGTCTGGCAGAGTGCCTTGGGCACCTGGCGCGAGCGCGCCAGGTGGGATGGTGCTCCCGCAGGAACACCGCGGGCAGTTCGCCGTTGATCAAGGTCCAGGCGGCCAGCCGCATCTCCTCCCGGAATGTGCCGGGGAACGCAGGCCAGTGGATGGTGCTGTGCGTGACGCCCGGGTTGGCGTTCATGGGGATCAGCGGCCAGACCGACGCCGCGTACGGCGTGATGGGGCCGCAGTAGCCGTCAACGATCCGGTGGGCGGGGATGGCGGGGGGGGGTGTCCGGGCCGGGAAGAACGAGGGCTGGAGCAGCGGCTGGGGTGGCTGTCACGGGTCGAGGTCTCCGTTGAGCAGCAGGGCGATGAGTTCGCGGTCGGCGACGGTCACGTTGGCCAGGGCGCGGGTCCACACCGCGGCGCCGAGCTGGCCCTTGAGGTATTCCAGGCGGGCGTGCGCGTCCTCCCACTGCCCGTGCCACTGACCCGGCTCGAGGGCGGTGCGCAGGTTGTCGAGCGCGCGGTGCAGGTGGGCCAGGCGGCTGTGGTGGGCGGGGTGGATCCGGGCGTTGGGGCAGGCCAGGCACATCAGGAAGGAGGCCGAGCAGCCTCCGCTGGGGCCGGGATAGGGGCTGTTGCCGAAGTCGTGGCAGTCGCCGGTGGCAGTCGGCTGATCGGCTGGATCGGCTTCCTCGCGCAGTTCGGCGGCGAACACGGTCGCGCGGGCCTTGGCCACGACGGCTTCGGCTGCCTCGGCGATGACCGGGATCGCTGCCTGACGGACCTGAGGGTCGGCCAGCGCGTAGATGCGGTCGTGGGTAGCCTGGCTGTTCTGTCCGCGCGCGCCGGTGCAGCGTGTTCACCGTCCGCTGCCCCCTGCGAAACGGCGAGGAAGAGAAACCCTGTTGGGTCGCCCAACGATGGGCCGTACAGCCGGAGATCCCGAACCCGAACACCCCGATCCCCGACCTCTTGCCGGCCTCCTCCCGCGGGTGGTCGTTCAGCGGGGCCTTGGCAGAGCGCCAGATCAGCAAGCGGTCCGTCCCTGGGCTCAGCGCGTACATGGCCGCGCGGGCGAACACGGTCGCCTCCGGCGCCTGTGTGATGAGCCGGCCGGGGGAGGCGGCCCCGTCGTCGGTGAGGTTGCGGGTCTCGAAGTACCGGCCGACGCCCCGCTTGTGCTTCTCCAGCTCGACCCGGTAGATTCGCGGGCCGTCGCTGCCAGTGTCCGGGGCCGCTTGCGGCACTTCAGCCGGTTGATCACCGACAGGTTCCAGCCGTGCTCTGCCAGCAGCAGCACCCCCAGCGCGACCGTCTCCATCCGGGTCAGAAACAGCCGTTGCCAAGTGTGCTCGGGCCGCTCCCCGCCCAGCACCCGCGCATAGCGGGCGAGCACCCGGCCGCGCTGGCCGCCCCGGGGTCGTGGGGTGCCTCACCGGTCCGGGCCAGACAGTCCAGTGCCTCACCCAGCAGCCATGCCTCGCCGCCGCGAGGGAACGCGCCCGACTGCCATTGGGCGAGGTGGCGGGCGTTGTCCGTGATCCGCAGGTGCGGGGCGCGGAACATCCGCTGCGCCGTGGTGACGATCGAGTCGAATTCGGCATCCTGGAAGGACACTTCCTTCGCTGTGGGTGACAGGACGCGGCGGGCGAGCGCTTCCCGTGCCGCTGCGGACAGCCGCGGGTCGTCCAGCAGCAGACCCCGCACGGTGGTGATCTGGCTGTAGCCGAGCCGAGTTCGGCCGGCTGAGCCTCCACTGCTGCCACACCCCCGCGGTCAGCTGGTCGAGGTCGGCCACCGGCGTGTCCAGGGTGGCCAGGTACGCGGTGAACGCCTGCAAGGGGAGCCAGAAGTATCTGCTGCTGTGGTGCGAGGTCCACCGGCTCGGCACGCACCGAGCGGCGAACAGGCGGGCCAGCGAGCGGCGCAGGGCGTCTGAGACCGGCAGCGCACGGAAGTCGTAGACCGCGACCGCTCCCGTTCGGTCGCGGTGCTCGACGACGAGGCCGTCGCCCACCACAACCGGCGTCCTGCGCCCCGGCGTTGTCGGCAGCGGCGCCGACGCCCGCGCCGGCTCATCGATCCGCCCGCGGGGCGACCTGCAGCTTGGCGTCGATGTCCTGGATGCCTTCGGCCTCCCGCGCCAGACGAGCGAAGACCTCATCAATACCCCGTGCCGGTCGCTCTCCTTCGTGGAACGGGGGCGCGGTAGTCAGCAGCGACCGCAGCTGCAGGTCGGCGACCGGGGCCAGATATCGCTCGCGGGTTGTCTCCAGGAATGCATGACCCAACAGGTCCTGCACCATCCGCCACGGATCGCCGTACAGCAGCCGGTGGTCCCGCCGCTCCTCCGGGCTCAGACCGAACCGCTGGTCCATCAAGTGGTGCAGGATCACCGGCATGTACAGGGCGAAGCTGTGCCGGCAGGAATGCGGCGTCGCATACGGCGCCCGGCTGCGATGCGGGTCCAGCCGACGCTCCGGCTCCGGATCCAGGACCGCCCGGCACCGCCGGTTCGCCGTAGTGAAGACGTTGTTCCACGAATGCGGCTGGAACGGCAGGCCCATCTCGTTCAGCCAGAGCCACAACGGCTCAGGTCCCTCCGGGCCTTCGGCGTACCACGTCATCCGTTCGTCCGCGGTTGCCTCCGTCAGCGCGATGCGGCCCGTGACGCCCTGGCGGTCGCACCAGTAGACCGTCGGCTTCGGTCCTCGGCTCACCCGGGTGACCAGGCGCATGCCCGGTATGCCGTTGTATCGCTTTCGGGCCTGAGCCTTGCGGATGGCCTCGGCGCGCGAGGAGTCGATGTAGTTCTCGATATCGCCCACCACATGAGCCTCGCCGTAGTAAGTACGGGCCTTCTTGGAACGCGTGACCGCTGCCGCGAGGCGTCCCGTGTAGTAACGGCCGCTCTCCAGGCGCAGTGACGGCACCTCGAACGTCAGCAGTGAGGCGCCCTCCAGCCGCCGTACCCCTGACGAGGTCAGCAGGCGCACGAAGGCAGTTGCGGTCCTCCAGGCGGCCCACCCAGGCCGGCGAGGGAAGGCCGTCAGTGCCGCAACCGCGCAGCCCGATGTCCACCCAGAGCCGGAATGTTCGAGGGGTCAGCCAGTGAACGTTGCTGCCCCGGGCGTCCTTCGCCTTACCGTCCGGCACCTCGACGATCTGCCCATGCCGGCCGACCACGCGATGCGTCGGCACCGGGTTGCGCGGTAAGAACTCATTGCCCGGCTTCGTCGCCCACGTGTACAGGTTCATCAGCGCGGCCAGTTCACGATTCCACTTGTTCCCGCTCACCCGCACCGGGTTGTCGGGCGACGTCTGGCGCCAGAACTGGAAGTCGTCGACGTCTGTCTCGACCGTCTGCGTCCAGACCTTTCCGCGTTGTCACAGGAAGTTGAAGAAGAGGCAGAGATCCGTGATGTAGTTCCGCTTCGTCTCTCGTGTGTACCCCCGGAACAGGCTACTGCGCGTGTACAGGCTGAGGAGCTCGTCGATGCGGTAGTCCGGCGCCAGCAGAATCGGGTCGCCGGGCCGGATCCCGGTTGACGCTTCGCGCTCCGCCAGGTCCGCCCACCCCGCCAGAACGGATAACCGCGGTGGGGTGGGCGGTGCCGACTTGGGAACCCAAAAGACACGCCACTTGCTCATCGCGCCACCCTGTCAGATCGGCTTCAACACGCCGATTCAATAGGGATGGTCCGCCACTTTTCCCAGTCGCTGTGTGCATCGAGGAAGGTGTCGAGGAGGGCGTCGTGGTCGCCGGCATCGGCCAGGTAGGCCGGAACGGTCTCCGGCTTCGGGCGGGCCGGTTCGGGCTTGGCTGCGGGGACGGCGAGTGGGGTGCGGGCTTCGGCGGCGGCGCGTTCGGTGTCGGTCAGGGGCGCCGGCCCGGGCGCATCTCGGCGCCGTGGACCTTTTCGAAGGCGAGCAGGGCCCCAGCGGGTGAGTCGAAGGTGTCGGCAACCTGGCGCAGGTGGTCCTCGCCGTGGAGATAGACGGACTTGCCGTTGCGGCCGAGGTAGGTGCCGACCGCGACGGTGGTGTGGCCGTCGTGGGCGTGGACGAGGAGCTGGCCGTGGCGGATGTCGTCGTGGATCTTCTGGGCCTCGTTGGAGACTTCGCGGATTTCGCTGCGGGTGCATCAGGGCATCGGGTAGTTGGCCCAGGTCCATTCCTCGGCCATGGCCTCCCGGAGCCGAGGGGTGATCTCGACGGTGATGCCTTCGGCGGTCAGGTGCTTGGCTGCGTCCTGCGCCCAGTGGGGTTCCTCGTGGTCGATGCGGACCAGGACCAGCACGTTGTGAGCGACGACGGTCCAGTCGGCTGCCTCCAGGCCCAGGTGGGCAATGTGGGCCTGGGTGCCGGTCAGGACGGCGGTCACGGCGCTGGGATGGGTGGGGTGGGTGTCGAGGCGGACGTTTGCGTCGATGGTGGTAGTCACGTGGGGGTGTCGTCTCTTCTGCCGGTGGCCGGGCCTTCGGGTCCGGCCACCGGCGTATGCGGGGGGCTATCGGGTTGCTCGCGCGGCGCGGGCGGTGCGCGCGGCCGTGGTGGTCGGCGGGCCGGCGCGGGTGGTGGGCGCCGGTCGCGGTCGCTGCGGCGGGATGGTTCCGGTGGCGTGCTGCCAGCGGGTGCGGACGGCGCCGATGTCGGCGAGGGAGCGGCGGGCGCCGACGACGAGCTGGAACGGGGTGTTCGCCGGGTCGCCGGCGTACGCCTCGATGTGCCGGCCGGTGTGCTCGGCGGTGGCCAGGAGGGAACGCTGCAGGATCCGCTCGCCCCAGTGCTCCACGGACCCAGCCGGTTCGGCCAGCAGGCGGAGCACTTCGCCCGGTTCACTTCTGTCGTCCAGTAGACCGCGCTGCTGGGCTTCCCACAGAACGGTGACGGGGTCGACGGGCTCGTGGCGGCGAGCGAGGGTGGTCAGGCACTGCCACAGCCCGGCGTGCAGCGGCCGGTTGAAGTCCTCGGGGAGCAGCCACCGGACGATCTGTCTGATCTCCCCGAACGCGGCCTCGTCCGCCGGGCCGATCAGCCCGATCTGGGCCTTGTCCAATGGGAGGGGATCGGATCAGGCAGGTAGGGCCGTTGTTCTCGGTCAGTGGCCGGTGCGTTAATGGCGCTTCCTGAATCCAGGAGTTCCATCAACGGGCCCAGAGGTCGTCTGCGGCGGCTTTCGTTCTCTCGTCTTCGTCATGCAGGATTCGGTCTTGCAGTACAGCGGCCGTCCGTGGATGTGCTGGCCATCCCAGGGCGAGCATGTGAATGATCTTGCGCCGCGCCTCCGGGTCGGGATCCTCGACAGCCCGCGTGCTGACCAACGCTAGCCCCTCGTCTTCGCCGGCCTTGACCACCCACCAACGGAGCGAGGAGAACCTCACATCGGGGTCCGGGTCGACGAGAGCGCACTGGCGAAACAGATCCTGAACGCCCTCGTGGTCGCTCCAGCGAAGGCCCAGTACCTTTACCGCCTCGGCGCGGGTGTCTTTGGCGGAATGGTCTGAGGCCGCGCGCATGAGGATGTCCCGAACGTCCTCGCGGTAGGCCCAGTGTTCGCACAGCACGTCCAGCACTGCGCGCTGGTAGCGGTGCGAAGAGTCCGCGGCAACACGCATCACGAAGGCTTTGACATCAGCACGGTCCATCCACCGCTTCGTCAGCACTTTTATCGCGGAGCTACCGACCAAATAGTCATCGTGCTCGGTAACGGTCCGCATCAGGACCGCGCGGGCGTCGTCGCGGTTGGGCCAGTGGTCCTGCAACTCGTCGAGCGTGGTGGAGCTGGTGTAGCGGTAGAGGTGATCGGCGGAGGCCAGAAGCAGCTCGTGAATGTCCTGCCGATCGGGCCAGTTCTCCACCAGGCCCCGCAGTATGGTCGCACGGGTCCATCCGCCCAAATCGTCGGTGCAGGACCGGATAAGGAGGTCGCGGATCTCCGGTTGCCCCGCCCACTGCTTGGCCAGCACGTGCAGGGCACGCTCCCGGACTCCCTCGTGCGGATCGCCGGTGGCTGCGCGGCTGAGGCTGCTGAGGGCGTCGTCATCGTCGCGGAAGCGGTTGCCCACCACCTCTATGGCAGCGCCACGCACTGCTTCATCCGCGTCCTCGTGGACCCGGCGCAGGATCAGGTCACGGACGCGCTCGTGTCGGGACCACCGCTCGCCCAGTTGCTGAAGGGCGGTTTCACGCGCACGTGGACAGCGATCGTCGGTGACGGCACGCATGAGGGTGTGGCGGACGTCGGCATGCCCCGGCCACTTCTTGGCCAAGGTCCTCAAGGCCGCTTCACGGACGCCGTTGTTGGACGAGTCGGCGGCACGTTCGATCAACAGATCGCGGATCGTGTCGTCTCCGTGTACGCATTGGCTGAGGACCCATATCGCATGCCGACACAGATCAGGGTCGGTGTCGTCGGCCGCGCGCTGTGTCAGAAAGTCGAGAGCGTCCTGGTAACCGGTGCAGTGTCGGCTCAGCGTCCGCAGTGCTGTGCCGCGCGTGTTGTCGTTCTGGTCGTCGCGGGCACGTCGGATGAGCACGGACCGAATGTCCTCACGGCCGTGCCACTGCCGGCCAAGGGTTCGCAGCGCGTCGCTGCGAACGAACGGATGGTTGCCGTGTATGGCTGCGTGGACGATCAGGTCACGGACGTGGTCGTCATCCGACCACCAGGTGCCGAGGACTTCCAGGGCCCTGCCGCGGGTGTTGGCTTCGGGATCTTCGGCGGCGCGGGTGATCAGGAAGGCGCGGACGTCTTTCCGGTCCTTCCACACCTCGCCAAGTACCTCCAGCGCCATGGAACGGACTCGGTGACCGGGATGGAGCGTTGCCTCGCGCAGGACGAGTTCGCGGATGGCGTCGTCGTCCGGCTTTCGTTGCCCCAGCACGTGGAGGAACGTCAGACGGTCGAAGCCGTAGTAGCAGCCGCGGGCGAGTGCCGCCAGTTCGTCGTCGTCCGCTTTGAGGGCGAAGGCCAGGACGTCGGTCGGCTCATCGCTGGGGGAGAACTGTCCGCTCAGGCGGTACCAGCGCAGGTAGGGCACGCGCCCGGCCCAGTACCGGCCGAACGAGGCCAACGCGGACCATGCTTGGGCCAGTAGCGATGGCCCCTTGGAACCGCGCGTATTGAGAACCGCGGTGACGGCGTCGACGGCGGTGGTGCTCTGGACGGTCGGTGCGGCCTTCTTGTCCACCTCGGCCAGCGCGCGCAGGGCCAGGATCACATAGCGGGCATCAGTGGGATCCGTGCGCCGAGCGTGGAGGTCCAGGAGCCGGTCGATGGCGGCGGTCGCGTCGCTGATGTCCAGCTGCCCGATGAGGAGCAGCAGTACCTCGTGCCACGCGGGGTCAGCGGCCCGCACGCTCACGACCTGATCGATCAGGCCCTTGGGCGTCCAATGCCGTTCGTCTTGGTACCGGTGGGTGATATCGGCTGCTGTCAGGTATTCAAGGAAGGCGCGGTGTACGAAACCATAGATGTCGCCGCCGTAGGGGGCCAGGATGAAGTTGCGTTGGTAGAGCTGAGCGATCATGGCTCGGGCGGCAAGGGTGGCCTGGACGGGCTCCAGCGCGTACTGCTGCAGATAGTCGCGGAAGACGCGTTCGAGGTCGCTTGCGTGAATGTGGTTGCCGGCGATGCCGTGGTGGCCTTCCTGCATGGTGCGGGCCACCAGGCGCAGCAGCCGCAGCCGCTCGCCCAGCCCCAGTACCTCTATTGCCTCGGCGACGGCCGGGGGCAGGGGCGCCTTGAGCATCTTGGTGGCCTCGTCCCAGTGCGCGACCAGGACCGTGACCGCGTGCTCGTACACGCCCCGCCGGTTGCGTGGAAGGGAAGGGTGTCGGCCGATGATGGCCAGAATGGTCAGCAAGAGAGGATTGCCTGCCATCTCCTGCAGCGGCCGTGACGTCTCGATCGCCGACGTGAGCCGTTCCGACCGTTCCCGCGCCAGCACGGCGTCATCCGGGCAGGTGTTGCTGTACCAACGGTCGGCGAACGTGCTGATCCGCGCATCGTCCAGGTCCTGGATCTTGAAGTGGGCGAAGCCCGCGCTGTCCAGGACCGCACGTTGATAGCCGATGACCCGGGAGGTCACGAGGATCCGCGTTGCAGGCCAGCGGGCGGCGAAACCGGCGATGCGCTGTACGGCCTCCGTCCGCGCCCTGACGTCGAAGATCTCATCCAGACCGTCGAAGATCATCAGTGCCTGGCCCTCGGCCAGCAGATGGTCCCGCACAGCGGGTGGAACGCCGAGCGCCAAGTCGCGGTACTGGTGGTCGAGGAAGTCTTCGAAGCTGCTGTGATGCCAGCGGTCGTCGGCGTACTGCCGCAGTTCGACCACCAGCGGCACCAGGCCCTGCAGCAGGTGGAGGGCGCCATCAAGTTCGCCGCAGGTCAGCATCAGAGTCAGGTAGCGGATGAGGGTCGACTTGCCTGCGCCGGGATCACCCAGGAGGACCGCCCGTCTGCCCGAGGGCCCGGCCAGCGTCTCCAGCACGCATTGCTCGGGGCGTTCCAGGTAAGAGTTCCGTAGGCGCTCGAATGCATCCGTGTCCGACCCCGGCAGGAGTTCGTCGTCCAGGAGTCCACCGGACTCCAACACGCGCCTCTGCAGTTCCCGGGGCAGCTGTACAGGGGGCGGGTCAGCCCGCACGGTCGGGGCGACGAACACCTCGGGCAGCCGGACCGCCGACGGGGCTTCCCCCACCGGGGCGAGCACGTCCAGGTCCAGGCGCCCGTACACCTGCACTGCGCGGCCCGCATAGTGGGCCACGGCGTCGGTGACCTTCTGTTCGGCGGGTGAGGATGCAGCGACCGGGATTTCGTAGTCCCGTGCCCTGACCGCGGCTCCGTAGAGCTTTAAGGCGATCCGCACGTCGTCGTCGCCCCCGCCGAGAGCATGCACGAGCAGCGTCAACTGCGCCTCGTCGGCGGGAAGAGAACCGTTAGTTCCCCGCAACAGCGTATTGGCTCGTGACCGGGCGGAAAGTCCCATACCCTGCGCGACATCGGCCATGCTCTTCACGCCGTTGGCGAGGTGAACGGCGTCGAGCCGCTCCAACAGGTCACGGTGCGGCCCTGATTCGGGCCAGTCGGAGCGGTTGATCCTCCTGCCTCGTCCCACGCTGCCTTCCTTCCCCACCCAGCGAGACAGACACGTGAAGGTGTTCTCTCCCGTCCTGCACGCGTTCTGTCCCTGCACGCCCACCCCGGAACCTGCCTGCGGCAGCATAGGCCGCCCATCAGAGAGAACGCGGCAGAACGCCGCTGATCTCCCGGCCCCTCCAGGCTGCATACACCAACGGGACCAGGCCGGCCCCTCCTCACTACTCCGCAGGGGAGAACATCCATGCAGCACTGGACACTCGTCCTCCAACTGGGCACAGCCGTCCTGACCCTGGCAGCCTCGGCCATCACCCTGGCGACCGCCCTCCGCGGCACCCGCCGCACACCGAACGACGGCCGCGACGCCCCTGACGCGCCTTAAGGGCCAAGCGCCACCGCGCCCCTGTCGTTGAGATCAGCACGGTGAACCGATCGACGCGGGCCCGCATGTCCGGTGGTGTGAAAGGAGGGCCGGACGACCCGGCCCTCCTACGCGACCGCATCGGCTTGCGAGTGAGCTAGACGTCATCCGCTTATCGATCACGGGGCTGGGCTGGTCGAACAGGGTTCCTGATCGGGTGATCGCGTGAGGGCCGACGCATGGCAGCAGGGCCTCTTGGTAGTTCGGGGGTGCGATCCCAACCGAGTACCAGGAGGCCCTGTTGCCGCAGTCTTTCGCGTCCGCGTGCGTGGAGTCCAACTCGCTGCCACCGTCGTGTGACTGCCTCGCGCACAGGTTCGGCAACGCGGCGGACGGGCCGGACCGCACCTCGAGTTATGGCTCCGACATGACGGAGGCGGAGTGGCGGGTTATGCGGCCGTTGCTTCCGGTTCCGGCCTGGCTGGAGGGGCGGGGCGGACGGCCGGAGGGCTATTGCCACCGCGTGATGCTCGACGCGGTGCGCTATGTCGTGGACAACGGCGTGAAGTGGGTCAACCTGCCCGCGGACTTCCCGCCGTATCGACGCGTGCATGCCTTCGCCCGCCGCTGGCAGGTCACGGGGCTGCTCGCTGAACTCCACGACCGACTGCGCGACCGTGTCCGGGAGAAGGAAGGCCGCTTTCCGGACCCGACGGCCGCGATCGTGGACTCCCAGTCGGTGCGGGCGGCGGTGAACATCCCGCGCTCGACTTCCGGCTGGGACGGCGGCAAGAAGGTGGGCGGCCGCAAACGGCACCTGGTGGTGGACTGCCTCGGCCTGGTCCTGGCCGTCGCGGTGACCGCGGCAAGCGTCCAGGACCGCGACGCCGCCGTCCCGCTGCTTCAGCGGCTGCGACGGCAGCACTTCTCCATCCGGCTGGTGTGGGCGGACGGCGGCTATGCCGGCCGGCTCGTCGACTGGGCCCGCGAGAAGCCCCGGCTCACCCTTCAGATCGTCAGACGCACCGATGACACAGCGGGGTTCGTGGTGCTGCCGCGCAGGTGGGTGGTGGAAAGGACGCTCAGCTGGCTGATGCGCTCGCGGCGCCTGGTGCGCGACTACGAAACACTGCCGGCCATGCACGAAGCCATGGTGCTGTGGTCGATGACCATGCTCATGAGCGGTCGCCTGGCCGGACGCCGCCCGGCCGGCTTCAGACGGCCGACACCGCGAGAGCGGTGAACACGCCCGGCCGCACCTGGAGTGCCCACCCTCGCTCCACCAGGCGTTTCGCCTTCGAACGCAGTCCCTCGACCTTCGCCGGGATGGCCTCCAGCCCCAGCGCGACGGCCAGTTGCTGGCAGCGCATGCCCTCCCGACCCGCTTCAGACTCCAGCACCGACAAGATCCGCTGGTAGTCCGGCGCGAGGGTTGTCGCCGCCATGCCCGTCTCCCGCCGGGGCACCGTCGAACCCGCCACCGCGCCTTCCGTCGGCTCCGTGACCGCCGAAGACGGCCCGGCCAGCACCTCGGTCACTGTCACCCGGGCATCCACCAGCCGCTGAAGCTCGCGTTCCGCCTCACCGAGCGCGGCCTGCACCCGCTCGGCCTTCTCCCGCAAACGCGTGATCTCCTCCCGGACCCGCTTCTCCCTGGCCTCCAGTAGACCGAGCACCGACGCCACCAGCGACCTCCACGAGCCAGATGAGCGGACGAACCACGCCCATCTCTCCCGCCACGAACCGGAGTTCATGCCCACCCACCCGAACTAAACGATCACGTTCGGAAAGCGGATGGCGTCTAACGATCTGGTCCACGTCTCAGTTGATCTGGTCTGATTCGTTTGTGGTCGCGGGTGATCTGTCCTAATCCGCCACCCAGAGCTGACCCTGGCATATCGACAAAGAGGGTCAGACTGGCCATTTCACCACCCGGGGTTCGGCAGGGTCGTCGTTGTCAATCACCACATCGGCAGCCAGTTCAGGTTCGGCCATCACGCGGTAAAGCAGCTGTCCGGGCAGATAGCGCCGTTCGTAACGCTCGTGTACGACATCGGACCCGCCGAGTGCCTCTACGTCACGGACCAGCGCCCGTCGCAGCGCCTCCTCCGCGCTGACATCGACGAAGATGCTCACATCCCAGCACTCACGCAGTTTCGGCCGGAGCATGAACACCCCGTCGAACAGCAGCACCGCGCCCTCTGGCGCGACCCGGACCGGCTCCTCGACGGCCGCGTCGATCCGGTAGTCGAACACGGCAGTGCGATATCGGCGGTCACCGCCGGGGCCCAGCGGATCCAGGACTGCCCTGCGGACAGCGTCGTAATCGAACGAATCATGGTAAAAGCCGGCGGGCGACAGGTTCCCACGTCGGAGCCGCACACTCCTGGGCCGGTGGAATCCGTCGATCCCCACTCGGATCACCGCTCGCCGCCCGGCCAGATTCCGGGCCAGCTCGTCGGCCAAGGTGGTCTTACCAGCAGCGTCCGGACCATCCACTGCAACGCGGAGCACATGCTCCGGCCTCCTCGACGCGATGAGCTCCACAAGAGCCCCGACCAGTCCGGCCCGCGACAATCGCCCCTCCACGGCACCCACCTCCCGATGCATGTCATCCCTCGTTAGGGTGACGCCTCCGCCTTCTGGACCTTCGGACGCTCGAAGTTGTTCCCCCTCGCACTACGGCCAGAGTGCTTGGGAGGGCACATGGGCGAGCCTGCGGAGGCGGTATCCGCCTGGGAGTACGCGTTGGACGTCCAAACAGCGGAGGCTGACCAGATCGGCTGAGACAGCAGCCGGCATTCACTCGCCCAGGACCACATCATCTGAGATTCCCGGCGCCTCCACGTCTCAGATGAACTGGTCGCCGCAGGTCAGGACCCCGACTCGGAGCCAGATCATTTAAGACGGGACAGTACTGTCCGGTCCCAGGTCGGCTGCTGCACTGGTCGGGTGGCCTTCACGCTCTGGCGCTGGCGACGCCCAAGCCGTCCATGTAGTCGCGGACTCGCGTGATCAGTCCGTTGCGGACGTGGAGTATCAGGAGACCGGGGACGGTGAACGTGGTGGCCTTGGTCGTCAGCGTTCCCACCACGACATGCTCGGCGACGATCACTTCCGGATCGGCGGTCTCGTAGGCCGCGACCCTCCTGACCTCCTCCACCTGGACAGGGCTGGCGCCCCAGGCTGCCCGGTATCCGGCGCGCACGGCCTCACGACCCTCGAAGCATGGGGGGAAGCCGGGTGAGGCGAACGGGAACTCGTGCACCGCGTCGATGGTGTAGAGATCGGCGAGATCGTCTGGGGACTTGTCGAGCATGGCTTGGTAGTAGCAGGTCAGCACCTCGTGAGGGGTGCGAGCAGCAGGTGTATCCAGATGTGACACGGGGGTTATTCCATTCGCTCAACACTTGTTGACCCACTCACCGTAGGGTCGGCCGGAAGTTCGGTCAACGGCTGTAGAGTGAATCGGTGTCCACTCCTCGCCAGTCCCGCGCCGATCGACGCCGAGCGACCGAGGTGCGCATCCTCGACAGCGCTCGGGAGTTGTTCGCCGAGAAGGGATTCGAGCGCACCACCATTCGCGCCGTGGCGGCTGCGGCGAGCGTCGATCCGGCTCTGGTCATGCAGTACTTCGGCTCGAAGCGGGAGCTGTTCAGCCAAGCCGTGAAGGTGGTCCCCGCCGCGCTGACGGCCACTCATACCGACGAGCTCGTCGATCAGTTGCTGGCCTCGCTCGGCCTCAAGCTCGGTGGTCTTCCCGAGGGCACGCTGGCGATGATGCGGTCGATGCTCACCGACCAGGCGGCAGCCGATCACGTCCGTGCCGCTCTCGGCCGGCAGATCGACAGCGTCGGTGCCGCCCTGCCCGCTGCCGAGGATCCCGAACTGCGCGCCGCACTGGTTGTCACCGCGCTGTTGGGCGTGACCATCGGCCACCAGCTCCTCGGCCTGGCCGCGCTTCGTGAGGCCCCTGCGGATGACATCGCCGCGTTGCTCCGCCCGGCCATCAAGGCTCTGGCCGGACCGCCGGGTTGAACGCAACGCCTCCGTTGGGCGGAGGCTGTGTTCAGGCTCAGCAGCGGTAGTAGGGGTGGAACGGGGGCTCCACCGTATCCTCGAACCGGCTCGTCACGCAGTCCCGCAACGGACACCGTCGACGCCCGTGTACCGCGTCCACGTACGACAACTCGATACACGGCCCTGCCTGATCCACCCCAGCCGGTACAGCCATCCCGCACCCCCAGCGCACTCAGTCGCGCGACTAGGTTCGCTGAGACAGAAGCCCGAACGACTCGGTTCGTTGAGAAAACGACTCGATTGAGTTGTAGGGACTCACGATCCGTGTCACGTCGTGGTGCTGTGACCTGCGGCTTCTCGCGGTGTCTCACGCCGTGTCCAGCCGTTCATTCTCACGACCGTCTCCGAATCCTGGGGCCGGGCAGGAGGGGCAAGCGTGTCCCGTAGCAGCGCTGCCAGATGGCGAGCCCCTGACCTGCTGGTGCCAGGACGATTGGATCGCAGGAGGCCGGCATTCTCAAACGACCGGGCCACGCTGCTGGCGTCTGGCGGTGTTCGTACTCGACCGGGCTGAGCACGCAGGTGGGGGTAGTCCTGCGGGCGGTAGTCATGACACGGCCTCTTGAAGAGGTCGCTTGAACATGTCTGCAGACGTGACGGTGATCCGTGGGTTGTCGATCAGGGCTTCGTCGATCACTTCGGCGAGACGGCGTGGCAGCGACGGGTTTCGTTGGCGGATGGGGACTGGCCGTTTCTGGAGGACTACGAGGATGGGATCGGCGGACGGCGCGAAATCGCGCGGTGTAGTGCCAGTCAGCATGGCGTAGAGCGTGGCCGCGGTGGCCCACACGTCGACTTCGGGCTTGGCGTACTTGAAGCTGATCAGCTGGGCCCGGGGCATGTAGGCGACCGTGCCCGCGGTGGTTCCGGTGCGGGTGAGGCCGGACAGCCCGGCCAGGTCGAAGGCTTTGGCCATCCCGTTGTCGTCAAGCCGCGAGGCCGGGCGGGAAGCACAGGCGTCCCGCGGGCGGACAGCGACGACGACGTTCGCGCGGCCTTCCAGCGAGCCCTGGTGCCGGGGGGCAAGGACCACGGTCTGAGTTCTCCACTAAACCTCGGCGCAACGCCGAGTGATCACGACTTGTGATGATCATGCGAGTGTGCCCCTCGATAGGTTCTGCCTCCCCGCCGTGGCAACAGAGCCGGGGCGTCGTCGGGAGTCGCGATCGTCTCGGCGGCTAGGTGGAGTTCCGCCCGTACTGCGGTGGACGACAGGTCGAGGAACAGCGCCCTGCCGCACTTGTTCAGCCAGTCGCTGAGCGTGCTCCGGCTCAGGCCCAGCTCGGAGGCAGCGGGAGCCGTGCGGCCACGGTGTTGGAGCCAACAGCGAAGGGCGATCCGCAGTGGCCGGTCCAGCGGTTTGAGCAGGGCCGACGCCCAGCGGCGGGCATCCTCGGGGCTGAGGAGACTGGCGGGCAGCGGGGGATCGGGCACAAGGCGTGCAGGCGAGGCGATCTGTCTAGCAGCGGTCGGCGCCCGCACCGCCAGCAGCAGCTGGGCCTGCACGGTGGGGTTGTCCAATTCGGTGGCAAGCAAAGTACCGATGACGCGCAGCCGCATGCGCACGGTGCCTTCGGACACGTCGAGCACTGACGCGGCGGCCTGAGCGGATCCCGACCGCAGGTATGCCTCCAGTGTCCTGTGCTGCTGGCGATCAAGGGGTCTGAGGATTGCTGCGGACCAAGAGACGAGCCGACGGGCAGGAACAGCGCGAAGCAGCCCGCGCGGGCCCAGAAAGGTCGCGCACGTCAGGCTGCCGGCCCTTGCGCTGTGACGCGCATTCCCGGCCTCGGCCCACGCGGTAGCGACCATGTCCAGCGGCAACGAGTCCGAAGCACCACCGGCCAGCTGATACCGGTCGGCGATGCGCGTGACGAGGGAGTGTGCCGAGTGGCGGTCACCGCCGATGCCGTGGAGAGCGACGACCACCAATTCATGGCCATTCACACACACCAGCATTCCGGGGTCACTGAGGGATGCGCTGGGCTGCATTGCTCTCCAATGAGCCCGATACGCGGCATGTACTGACGGCCCGGCTAGCCGGAACACCGTGGCATGCGTGACTCCGGTACAGCCCAGCACGTCGGTGGCCAAATGAGGTTGGCCACTCAGTAGGAGACGCAACACGACCGTGTGCAGCCGCTGCTCAGCGTGGTGCGTCTCCTCTGCCTTGCGAACCCGGGCCTGCATTCTGAGGAGATCAACGGTGGTCCGCATGACCAGGTCGATGCGGGATGCGGATTGCGCAGTGCCGGGGCTGACGACGAGGACGGCACCGTTCATCTTGCGGATCGTCAGGTGCGGGTAGAGCGGGGGGTGCGCGGCAGCACGCACCCCCTCGGGTCCAGCGGTGTGAGGGCTGCTGCAGAGGACGCCTCCCATGAGGTCGACAAGGACGGCCCAACCCCCGGCCAGGGCGGCCACCTGAGCAATCAGCTGAGCGTCCGAGTGGGCCGCTGCACGGGTGAGCCGTCGCACTACCTGACACCGCGTCACCTCCACGGGAGAGACAGGCGCGTGCCCCTCACTGCCCGTCATCATGAGATCCGCGCCACCCCGCCCCAGCCCGCGCGGTCGGTGAGTCGGCCGGTATTGGCGTCTGGGCGCCAGCGCGGCCAACTCGTAAACCCAGGTTCGATTAGTTCGGTGCCCTCGAAGAGCTCGATGGCCACCGATGGTTCACGGAAGATGTAGGGAATCGCCCCGGAGCTGTTGTATTCGTCCTGTACCGCTTGATGTTTCTCGTCCGCGGCGGTGGAGTGGCTCAGCGACAGGTAGCTGCCCGAAGGAAGGCGGTCAACCAGCCGGCGAACAAGACCCCGGGCCTCGTCCCAGTCCACGATGTGGCCCAGCACATCGCTGATGACCAGAGCAATCGGCTCAGTCATGTCCAGCGTCTTGGCTCCACCTGTCAAGACCGCGTCCGTGTCACGCATGTCCGCCTGCACATAGGCCGTAGCGCCCTCGGGAGTGCTGGTGAGCAGCGCGTGGACGTGGAGAAGCACGATCGGGTCGTGGTCCAAATAGACCACTCGGCAGTCGGGGGAGATCCGCTGTGCGACCTCGTGGGTGTTGTTGCTCGTGGGCAGCCCGGCCCCCAGGTCGATGAACTGCCGGATCCCGGCTTCCTTGGCCAGGAACGTGGTCGTGCGCCGCAGGAAGTCCCGGGACTCCCCTGCGAACGGGACGATGTTGGGGTACTTGCTGCTGTAGGCGTCGCCGGCGGCCTGGTCTGCGGGATAGTGGTCCTTGCCACCCAGCCAGTAGTTCCAGACGCGCGCGCTATGAGCGACGGACGTGTCGATCTGCGAGGATAAACGGGTCGGTTCGGTCATTCTAATGCTTCCTTTGATTTGTCAGGATGGGGCGCGATAACGCTGGTGTGGTCTAGCAGCACGCGATATGCCATCACCACTTGCAGGGCGTCTGAGATTTCAGCGGCTCCGGACAGACCTCCTTCACGGACCACGTGGTCGGGGATCTCGGGCACGTCGACCCGGTACAGGGTCACGGTTGGCATGCCGATCATGGCGTGGAATGGTCCTTCCAGAGGGTGAATCTGCAAGGTCACGTCAGGGCGCTCGACGGCTGCTCTCAGTGCCTGCCGCTGCTCGGCCATCACTCCTTCACCGCCGACGGAAGTATGCAGCGCCGCGGCCGACATCACTGCCCAGATGCGCGTGTGCTGGTCACGCAACTGCTTCTGGCGTTCCACGAGCAGCTCAGTCCGCCGGTCCTTGTCCGCAGGGGACAGGTCAGGTCTACGGACGTCGTCGACGGCGCGAGCGTAGGACGGTGTACGCAGCAGCGCAGGAATGAGCGCTGGCTCCCACACGCGGATGATCCGGGCCGCGGACTCCACACTCATCAGGTCCAGCTGCCAGGCGTCCATGACAGAACGCCAAGGATGCCACCAGCCGGGGAGATTGGCAGTCGCGAGCTGCCCGAGGAACTCCTTGATCTCGTCAGCGCTCGCGCCGTACGCCGTCAGCAGGGTGTGGACCTGACCCTCATCTAGAGATGTCTCAGCCAACTCGATGCGGCGGACGGTCGCCACGTGGGCTCCGAGGGCGGTGGCAGCGTCCCCGCGAGACATCCCTGCGGATTCGCGCAGGATTTTGAGCCGGGTGGCGAGAACGAGGTGCGCGACGGTCCTACCAGACCTTTCGCGAGCCACAGAACCCCCTTCCGGCATTTTCTTCAACTTGCTGACAGTGCATACCTTGCATCTTGCAATCTTTGTGCGCAACCCGTTGAGTGTGTAACCCACTGCAGTGGCCGCGCAGTTGCGGGTGGAGGGATGCCGCGAGACTGTGCGGCCCAGCCGCCGGGCTCCCTTCGCGTACGCGTGGTTGAACTGTGCCCTGTAGCGAGTTGGGTGGGGTCGACGCTTACGGGGCATGACCGGGAGGACGAATGAACGGGCTTAATCCGCGCCAGCCGGCGCAGGGAAGGGGCGCCGTCAGCGGGGAGAACGCCGGCGGTCCTGGCAGCAGTAGTGACGCGGGTCTGCGCATCCCTGCCAAGTGCACATACCGGGGCACTGGGCTTGTGACGGGGGAACCCGAGGCGGCGGCTTGTCAGCCTGCTGCCCGGCCAGTTGCCGACCGCTGGGGCCCAGCAACTCCTCGCTCCACTGATGCAACTGGCGGTGCCGCACCAGGCCAGCCGCCACTTTTCTCAACCATCCTTACACCGGCTGACCGTTGATGCCGGTCGGCTGCAGATGAGCGCTACCCCGCACGGAGCGCAATGGCCGCCCCTTTTGGCGAAGGAACGGCCATCACTGAGCCAACTCACGGCACCACCCGAACGCGAATCCAACATCAGCCCTGGTGGAGCTCCGGCAGCGTGTAGCAGCACGCGCCGTGTTCAGGATAGACGTGCCAATCCAGAGGTGGGAACTGTCCTCCTTGGCCGCCCACTCCTGACGCAGGAGCTCCCCGCACACCACGAGGGGATGCCCGCGTGCCCACAATTATCCCATTTCGACGGCTCACTCCAGCGGCCTTAGCAGCTGGCATCCCAACCCGCCGTCCGGAAAGCACCCGGCTTGCCTCCGCTTCGCAGTCCCGAGCCGCCGTCTGTCCCGACATCTTGGGAACACGCTTCCGGCAGAAGCGCACCTGCGTGAGCTTCCGCATTTCCCTTGTCCTTGGGCTGGGCGGTGGTGGTGTGGTTCCTGATCCGCAGGAGCGGTCTGGAGATCGGGCATGCCGTGATGGCGGCACTGCTGGGCTTCTCTCTACAGGCACCTCAGTCGAACCGGCCACCAGCCAGCTCGTTCGCAGTCTCACCGCAATTGGTAGCGATGTCCGCGCCTAGACCGGGCTACCGGATCTTGGAGACACGCCGCCCGGGCGTCCGTCGGGCTGCCCTCCGCGGTTGATAGTCCAGCCCCTGACCTCGGCAAGCGAGCCCAACGTCACCCCCGTCGCGGGCAGCCCTGCTCGCCGGTCCCACCCGGCCTTCTCGTTGCCGAGGGAGGGGCCGCTCCTGTCCCTGGTGCTGTTCCGCCGGATCAGCATCCCGATTCGATCTTTCCGGAGAACACCGTGCGCACTATCGACACTTCCGTCCCGCACTCGGCACGCATTTGGAACTACTGGCTGGGCGGCAAGGACAACTACGAGGTCGACCGTGAGGCGGGCGACGCCTACAGCCAGATCGCCCCTCAAGTGGTGACGATGGCTCAAGAGTCGCGCCGGTACCTGATCCGCACGGTGACCACACTCGCAGGCGATCTGGGCGTGCGTCAGTTCCTCGACGTCGGCACTGGCCTTCCGACCGAGGACAACACTCACCAGGTCGCCCAGCGAATCGCCCCGGACGCCAAGGTCGTCTACGTGGACAACGACCCGATCGTTCTGGCTCACGCAGAGGCCCTGCTCTACAGCACACCCGAGGGCGTCACCGCACACGCCGACGCCGACCTGCACGACCCGCGGAAGATCCTCGACGCCGCCGGCCCGATCCTCGACTTCAACCAGCCCATCGCCCTGATGCTCATGGGCGTACTCGGCCACATACCTGACCATGAAGAAGCCATGGCGATCGTCCGCCACCTCCAGGCAGCGCTGTCCCCGGGCAGCTACTTTGTGCACTACGACGGCATCGACACCGACCCGGACCTCGTCAAGGCTCAGCAGGGATACAACGACACCGGAGCGGTTCCCTACGTGCTGCGCAGCCCCGGACAGCTCACCGCCTTCTACGGCGGCCTAGACACGCTTGAACCGGGCATCGTCTCGTGTCCCTTGTGGCGTCCTGACCCCGGAACCTCGCCGGAACCCACCGACATCCACGGAGGCGTTGCCCGCGTGCGCTGACCGGACAGGCGCTGCGTGTCTCGTGCCAGCAGTCTCAGCAGCCGATGCCGGGCGTCCGTGCCCGCGAGCACTGCTGACTGCCGCACACGGCAGCCCCGGTGTCGTCCCCTACCGGGGGCATGGGGTCGCGGACCTGTCACCGAAATCCCGACTCCCTGCTCGGCGGACGGGAGCCTCTCGGCACTCAGAGCGGACGGTGGTCCGGGGAGCGAAGGGCCTCCCGGCCCTCTATGCAGTTGTGGAGGACCCGTATGCACCACGCGGCGGACCCCGCACCAGCCGCCCAGCCCTGTCGGCAGACACGCTCGGCGTGCTGACAGCTGGTCGACGCGGGAACGGTCACACGCTGTCAGGGCGTGAGCTCACCCAGTTCCGCTGAATGTCCGGGCCAGATCAAGAGAGGAATCACTTCCTGTGCCACGCAACTTCAACCGCCCACACTTAGTGTGGGGATGGAGGGGCACCCTCGCCGACGACGCCCAGCACCAAGTCGGAGCGGTGAACGCAGCCCTGGCCTCTCTGGGCGCTGAACCGGTCGATCTCGACGCGGTCCGTCGCCACTTCGCCACATCAGCCCCCGCCCTGTGCGCTGCCATACTCTGCCGGGCCCTAACGGATCGGGAGCGAGTGAACGCGAGCGTCGCCTTCGAGACCTACCAATCCCGACGACCGTCGGCCCAGCTCACGACCGGAACCGACAAGCTGCTCGCAAGACTGATCCGCAGCGGTTGCAGCCATTCCATACTGTCGCTGAGCGCCCACAACAGGCTGACACGGCACATCTCAGAACTGGGCATCGCCTCCCTGTTCCTGCGGGTCGGCGGACGGACGGGTCCGTCCGCCAGGAGCAAGAAGCAGCCCCTTGCGAAGCACGTGGCGATGCTGCGAGAAATCATCGGAGACCGTCCGATCGTGGTCATCGGGGACGCCCTGGATGACGTCCGTGCCGCGTTCGCCAACCGCGTGCACGCGGTGCCGTACGCCGGGGGCCTGACCCACGCCGGCATCCTTCGGCAGACTGGCCTACCTGTCGCCGAGACCTTGGCCGAGGCTGCCGCGTTGGCGATAGTGCACACCCACAGCATGAAACAGACCATGTAGGCCAGCACCGGGGCACCCTCGGCACCGAGCACTTCACCAGAGGGTGAGTGGGTGGCCTGCTTCCTCGGCGGCCTGAATGCGGTGCTCAATCTGCTCGGCGAGCTCACCCGCGCAGAGCCCTGCACGAATCGCCTCAGCAATGGCTCGTGTCCGCCCAGCGGCCCCGCGTGTATCCGCAAGCGGACTGCGGGGATTGCCCCGGCGCAGCGACCACTCCACGCGGTTCTCTGCTGCTGTCCCGAGCCGTAGATGGGCAGGATTGGTACAGCCGTGGAAATCGCACGTATGACACACGACCGAGTCGTCGGCAGCGGTCCAGCCAGTTCGGTCTATCACTCCATGAGCGAGCTGGTAGGCGAACAGATGAGCTGGCACGGTTCCGCGCCGGGACGGCCCAGGAAGGCTCGCTGCGCGGAAAGATCCGTGGCCCGTTGAACTTACGGCCCCGAGCCACGGCGCACATTGGTGCGCCGACCTGGCATTACGCTTGGCTTCGAACCGAGCGACAACGTCCTCGTCGCTCAACCAAGCACGCCAGAGTTCCGCAGGGAGCCGAACCGGTATTGGTTCCCCAAGGAGCGAGAGTTGTTCGGCCCGAGTTTCCGAGGGACGGTGGGCGGGAGCGACGTCCCCCAGCAGGAGTTGATCGGATGCCCCTCTCACGAGGCGTCAGCCCTAGCAGAGGGGAGTTCGGGCGGGTAGCCCTTGGCACGAAGAAATGCATCGAGCGCTATCGCGACGATGTCGCCGTGCTGGACACCGTGGTCTGCGTGGTAACGGCGGAAGGCCGCTGGAGTTGGAGAGCATCGGGGACGGCGTAGTTGATCTGCCCACGACTGGTATGGCGGCCATTGATGACCTCCAATGTGTCCGGATGAGGGGCCAACGGGTCGTCGGCCAGGTCGGCACGGCTGGACGGAGGACCAGCGTTGGACCCTGGCCCGGGTGGCCACCGTGATCGCCCGGCGCTTCCACGTGCGCTTCAGCCCGGCCCAGACCTGGCGCATCCTGCGCCAGATGGGCTTCACGGTGCAGGCGCCGGTGCGGCGGGCCGCCGAGCGCGACGAGGAGGCCGTGGCCACGTGGTCGAAAACCTCAGTAGCAGGCAGACCATCAGCGGGCTGCCAGCCCGGCCGCAGCTGGGCACGACACAGGTTTCCTTGCTCAGCAGGACGGCCCGACCTCAGCTTCGGGTTCGTCCTGTCGAGGCCGTGCCGCTCCCGCTGAGGCTTGGCGGCGGAGAAATGCCATTCCCGTGACAGCGAGACGGGACAAGTTCACCGCCCCCAACGCGCCGCACTCAGTGCGGCGACGAGGCAGACTGCGCGGCTACGAACCGATCGGACGGGTACGGCTTGCCGTTTGATGTCCAAGTGCCGGTTCTCGGCGGGTTATGTCATCGAGCGTCAGTGACAAGCTGGCTCACCGTACATTTAAGTCATGTCTGATCAATCGGAGTTCTCCTCACGTCCTGTCACCTCCTCGGGTCCCTCGGAGCCCTCCGTCCTCTCCCGCCGTGGTGTTCTGCGCGCCGCGGCGGCTGCCGGAGCGTTAGGCATCCCGCTCGGCGCCGCCATAGCCGGGGCCTCCCCTGCCGCAGCGGCGCCCGCCATCGTTCCGAGCGCCGCACCCGAACTACCCGCCGGGCTCGTGCCCTACCTCTCTCCCTACATCAACTGGTCCGGTGAGATCACCCACGGCGGGCTGTGGGCCTGCGCGCCCCGCACGGGGCAGGACCTCGCCGACCTCGCCAACTGGGCCCATGCAAACGGCTGGCGGCTGCGTGCCCGGGGCAAGTCGCACAACTGGTCTCCGCTGACCCTTACTTCGGCCACCGAGCCCGACGCACAGGTCCTCCTGCTGGACACCACCGAGCACCTGACGCGCATGGAACTCACCACCCCGCCCCCCGGCGCCCCCGGCGCGGTGCGGGCCCAGGCCGGAGTGACCCTCGAAACGCTCATGGCTTTCCTCGCCGACCACGGACTGGGCGTCACCAACACTCCCGCCCCCGGGGAGTTGACCCTGGGCGGCACACTGGCCATTGACGCCCATGGCACCAGCGTCCCCGCGGACGGCGAGTCCGCCCGCCCCGGCCACACCTACGGCAGCCTCAGCAACCTCGTCCTGTCCCTCACCGCCGTCGTCTGGGACTCCGCCCAGGACGCCTACGTCGTGAAGACCTTCCACCGAGGAGCCGACGAGGAGTGCGAGGCGCTGGCCACCCACCTTGGGCGCGGCCTCATCGTGGAGGCCGAGATCCAGGCCGGCGAGGACATCCCGCTGCGCTGCCAGAGCCGCGTCGACCTCACCGCCGACGAACTGTTCGCCGCCCCGGGCAGCGCCCTCGCCACCCGGGGAAACACCTTCGCGGATTTCATGGCGGAGTCGGGGCGGGTGGAGACGATCTGGTTCGCCTTCACCGACCGGCCCTGGCTCAAGGTGTGGAGTCTCAGCCCCGAGCGCCCGGCCACCTCCAGGCCGGTGCACGCCCCGTACAACTACCCGTTCAGCGACGTCGTCCCAACCCCGGTCGCCCGACTGTCCGGGCTGCTCGTCGGAGGCTCCTGGCATCTCGCGCCGGTTCTCGGCGCCGCGCAGTACACGGTGGCGGCGACCGGACTGACCGCCACCGTCGCGAAGGACTTGTGGGGCCCCTCGCACACCCTCCAGTTCTACTTGCGCCCCACGACACTGCGTGAGACCGCCAACGGGTACGGGATCCTCACCCGCCGCGCCGACGTCCAGCGCGTCGTCTCCGAGTTCGCCGGTTACTACCAGCAACGGCTGGCGGCCTGGGCCGCGGCGGGCAGATTCCCGATCAACGGGCAGGTGGAAATCAGAGTCAGCGGCCTCGACCAGCCCGACGACTCCGCGGCGCCCGGCGCCCGCCCGCCACTGCTCTCCGTCATCCGCCCGCACCCCGACCATGCGGAGTACGACTGCGTGGTGTGGGTGGACGTACTGACCCAGCCGACCTCCCCCGGAGCCCACGAGTTCTACCGGGAACTGGAGCGCTTTCTCATGAGCACCTTCGACGGCGGTTACGCGCTCACGCGCGTCGAGTGGTCCAAGGGCTGGGGCTATACGGATACGGCAGCCTGGGCCGACGAGCAGATCATCGAGTCCGCGGTGCCCGCTTCGTACGGCGCCGGGCAGTGGTCCGAAGCCGTCTCCATCCTGGACCGGCTCGATCCCCACCGGGTCTTCGGAAACGGCTTCACGGATCAACTGGTGCGCTACTGAGGTTTTCGTTTCGGGTGACGTCATGGCGGCGGCGTGATCAGTCCGGTCTCGGCGATGAACCCGTCGAATAGGTCCGGTCGGTACTGCATCCGTTGAGGCGGGTGCGGACCAGCCCGGCGAGGTCATCGATACCGCACGGGGCGAGGTTGCCCAGGCTCTTCTTCAGGTGCGCCCATGTGCCCTCGGCCGGGTTGAGGTCGGGGGTGTATGTCGGGAAGCGGAAGACCGTCAGCCACGGCCGCTTCCCGATCAGCTCGCGCATGGTGGCGTCGACGTGGTGGCTGTAGTTGTCCCAGATCAGCACGATGTTGCCGCCGGGCTGCTGGTGGGCGGCGTCCAGCAAGGAGGCAGAGTCCTTCTCCCGAAAGCCCTTCTTCTCACCCTTGCGGCCATGGTGGACCAGCATCCGGAAGACCAGCCGGGTGCGCTGATGAGATTTGCGGCAGACCAGGCCTGCCATGGAAATGCGACCCGAGCCGGCCGCCCGGACCCTGACCAGGGGCGGACGGCCGCGGCGGGACCAGGTGCACGCCTTCGGCGGCCGCAGCAGCTGCCCTTCGTCCACGAAACACAGCCAGGCGTCCCGGTCCCTCACCGTCTTTCCACCCGCGGCCACGTCTCCTTGATCCACGTGGCCACGGCCTCCTCGTCGCGCTCGGCGGCCGGCCGCACCGGCGCCTGCACCGTGAAGCCCATCTGGCGCAGGATGCGCCAGGTCTGGGCCGGGCTGAAGCGCACGTGGAAGCGCCGGGCGATCACGGTGGCCACCCGGGCCAGGGTCCAACGCTGGTCCTCCGTCCAGCCGTGCGCGGCCGGTCCCTTCTCCAGCTCCGCCGCCAGCCATGAACGCCACTCGGGCTTCATCCGTGACGGACACCCGGACGGCCCCTTGCTCCGCAGTGCCTCCACACCGCCGTCCCGCCAGCGGGCATGCCAGGCATAGGCGGAGTTGCGCGAGACCCGTAACCGCAGCGCGACCTGCGGCGGTGCCACCCCTTGCGTGTGAATAACTCGGCGGCCTCGAACCGCACTTGCTCTCGCCGGGCCCGCTGCTTCGCGGTCAGGCCACCCCCATCGGGATACCGCATGACACCGGGATACACCCGCCACCGAGATCACCGTCACCCCAATCCGAAAACCTCAGTAGCCGAGTACTTCATGGAGTACCCCGCAGTCGAGGTGGAACTGCCGTGGGGCGGTCCGGAGCCCGATCGCGAGAGGGAGAAGTTCCCGCTCATCCTGACCACGACGTACGGCAACGCCATCCGGGCGAATATCTTCAACGTCGACGTGTGGAAGCCCGCTCTGGCCGCGGCCGGTGTGATCCCCATGCGGAAGCAGGGCGAGCGCTGGAAGGCGTCCCGCAAAGACGGCTTCCATGTGCTGAGGCACACGTACGCCTCGGTCATCCTCGAAGCGGGAGAATCGGTCGTCACCCTTGCGCGGTGGCTCGGGCATTCCAGCCCGACCATCACCTTGGACTTCTACGCCCACTTCATGCCCGAGGCCGGCGGGAAGGGGGGCGGTGCCATCGACACCCTGCTCGACCGGCCTTCCGCAGCCGCATAGAAGAAACGATTCCCCATGGAGTGGGAACAGGAGGGGCGCAGCACTGCTGCGCCCCTCCTCGGCGTTTCGTTGCCCAGCCGGTTGCTCACTCTCCGTGTCGGCCAGCGCTCCTGGTAGGCAATGGGGCGGAAGGAATGATCAAGGCGTCGTGCTCGCGATGGGGAAGGCCGGCCGAAGCGGGGCGCGTTTCAATCTCCCCAGATTCTCCCCAGCGGTCTGAACGGTGCCTGTGGCAGCCATGTTCGCGCCGCTGAGCCCGGTAGGCCAGCACTCGCGAGTCGATTACTCAGAGCCAGTCCCGCCGCTTGAAGATGACGTACAAACTGGTGCAAACAACCGCCATCAGGACGATCGCGAAGGGGTATTCGAACACCCAGCGCAACTCCGGCATGTGCGCGAAGTTCATCCCGTAGATGGTGCCGACGAGCGTCGGAGCGAACAAAATGGCAGCCCACGACGAGATCTTCTTGATCACCTCGCTCAGCCACGCCCCATACCAGGACAACCGGCCGCCGGAGAGACCACGTTCGCCAGAACTGAGACCGGGCTGGCCGGGGACGTCCATCAGCAGGACCCGGTAGCCGGTGGCGACCAGGGCCGTGGCCAGCGGCAGGGACGCAGCGGCGTTGAAGTTGGTGCCCGGGACGAACACGACCGTCGTCGTGCCAGAGCCGGCGAGGACCACGTGAGTCGGTGTGCCCTTGGCGGTCACCGTCTTCCGTTCGTGCGGCACCGGCCATGCGGCGAGCTGGTCGAGGCACCAGCGTCGGATGAGCTCCTGGCCCGTCGTACTGCGGTAGATCGATTTCACTGGTGGAGTATCGCGCCTCGTGCCGGGCTGTGACGTGAGAAGGGCCGCACGGGTTGGGCAAGTTGTGACACAAGCCTAGGCCCGTGCGGCCTGTTCCCATCGTGCCCTGTCCGGCATCTCCCGCGCACACTTCGGCGAGTTGCTCGAAGAACTCGCTCCGAAGTGGGAAGCGGCCCGGGAGTCGGCGCTCCACGAGCGCCGCGGCGGTAACCGGCGGCGGGCCGCTGGCGCGGGGCCCAAGCAGCGCCTGGTATTCACCGACCGGCTCTTGGCCACGCTGGTCCACCTACGGCTGGGACTGCCGCACGCGGCGCTGGCCGAGCTGTACGGGGTGGACCGCTCCACCGTATCCGGAACGATCCGCGAGGTCCGTTCGCTGCTGGCCGCTCGCGGCTTCGCCATCCCCGACCGTCCAGGGATGCGGCTGCGCACGCTGGAGGACCTGTTCGCCTACGCCGACGCAGAAGGCGTTGAGCTGAGGATCGACGGAACCGAGGTGCAGGTCCGCCGCCCGCGCGCAGGCCGTCCCGGCCGCAAGGCGTTCGTATACGGCAAGAAGAAGCAGAACACCATCAAGACCACCACGTTCAGCGACGGCCAGGGGCGGACCCTGTTCAGCGGGGCGGTCAGGCCGGGCCGGATGCACGACCAGACCGCCGTGCGTACCGAGGGCATCGCCGAGCAGTTCCGCTGGCACCCGACGGTGAGGGCCGAGGTCGACGAGGGCTACCGGGGTCTGGCCAACGAGTTCCCTGCCCAGGTCAGCGCCCCGCCGAGGAAGCCGAAGGACGATGCGCCGCTGGGCGAGCACCACGCCTGACGCGAGCAGCGGCGCCGCCAGTCCTCCCGCCGGATCTGCGTGGAGCACACTCGCCCTCTACTACGCCAGCAGCGACCGCTACGAAGACTCCCTGCTGCCCACCGGCGGCCTTGCCGGCAGCCCCGAAGACGCCCTCGACTGCTCCTGCGGGGTCCACCTCACCGCCCCCGGCATCTGACCAGACGGCCCAGTTCTCGTATAGCTGCCGTCACCTGACATGTAGCACTGCGTAGCACTGGTGAGTGCTGAGGATTGATCACGGTGCGGCAGCCTGATCGGTCAGCGGTGGTTTTCAACGTTTACTCAGTTGCAGTGGACCTCATGCGACTCCAACACTCGAGGCCATGAATGATTTCGTGATCCGCGCGGCGATGACTGCTGACGCATCGTTCCTGCAGGACATGCTCGTTGAGGCGGCGAACACGCCCAGTCACCCGGGGCGGAGCCGAGCGGACACGTTGGCCGCCCCGGAGGTTGCGCGCTACGTCAACGGGTGGCCGCGTGCTACCGACCTCGGTGTGGTGGCCGTCGAGGTCGACGGGCGCGCCGTCGGTGCGGCATGGCTGAGGTTCTTCACCGAGGCTGAGCCGGCCTACGGCTTCGTCCATGCCGACATCCCCGAGCTGGCGATCGGCGTTGTGGCTGATTGGAGGGGGCGCGGTGTGGGTCGTGCGCTGCTGCGGGCGCTGGCCGACACCGCCCGACAGCACGGCTTGGAGTACATCAGCCTCAGCGTGGAACGCGCTAATCCTGCTGCCGCGCTCTACTACGCGGAGGGCTACCGGGTGGTCGAGAGCCGCGACCATGCCGACACCATGCTGCTCGATCTGCAGTAGGCCCGGTGTAGACGACATGCACAACACAGACTCCGAGGTCAACCCCCGAAGGACTTCCGGAACAGACCACTAAGCAGGACTTCGCAGCCAAGCACGCAAGCCGTGCTGAAGGCCACGACAGTGTTTATGCCGGGCGCCCCGTCAATGCGCCCGGTTGACACCCGACGACTTCCGCACCGGCCTGAGGACACGCACGTCCGGCGTCAGTCTCCGGGACGCATCGCCTAAGCGGAAACAGCAGCGACAAGCAGGCCGCGGTCACCGCGCTGGAGGACGCCAACCAGCTACGCCACTCCGTCTACCGGCGCGGCAGGGTGCGCCACCTCGCGCTGCTCGCCGAGCGGAAGCTGGAGATCGGCCGCCTTGATGAAGCCTGCGCGGACTGGCAGCACGCGCTGGACGACTTCCCCCACGCCCGCGCCGTCCACGACCGGGCCCGCTCGATAGCGGCTTCACCCCGTCCGGCCGCCCCAGCCTGAGGCTCGGCGCGGCGCCGACCCCGCGCCGACTGGCCCGCCGAGCATCGACTCCGCGACTCCGCGTGACGCAGCACGCTCGACCCCGACGCCAGGCAACGAGCTGGCTGGACCTATCGCGCGCTCGGACGGCCCTGAGCCCTCGGGCTTCCTGTGGGGTCCCGTCCACCTTCATCGGTCGGGTGAAACTCTGAACACAATGACTTGACAGGGAATGTGAAGTCGGCGATGTCCGAGTCGCTGCTGGAGCACGACCGGGCCGGCCGGTTCGCCTTCCCACAGCCGATCGGCTCGCTACTGGACGTGGACCTCGAAGATGGCCTCTCCTTGAGGGTCCACATGGACGGCTCGGTATCGCCGGACTGGGCAGGCGGCCGCACGGTCGTCCTGGGCCCCGGCGTGGTGCCTGATCTGAGCGTGCTGTCGAGCTGCCCGTACGTGTACCGGGTACGGTGCGAGAGCGACGGCGCCGACCGCCGGGTCTGGATCGGCACCCAGAGCCTGGCCCGTCCCACCGAGTGGGTCCCCCTCAGCGACTGCGCCTGGACCGACGACGGCCTGATCACCCCGCCCGCCGCGCAGATTCTGCGTGAACGTCCCGCTGTTCCCGACCGCACGGCGACCGAGGCCGGACGCCGCTCCGGGGAACTGCCGCAGAGCGTCATCCGGTTCGTGCGCGGCTTGGAGGCAGCGCAGCGCTCTGGCACTGTCGAGCACGTGCGGCGCCTGTGCGCCGGCAGCGGCCCGTTCCTCGACAGCCTCGATGGAGCAGCACGCGCCGAAGCCGAGCAGGCCGTGGAGGAGGCCCGGACGTGGCTGACCGGCCATGAGGACTACCAGCAGCGCGTGTTCGCCGAACTCGACCAGGCGGTCACCGAGAAGCGCGCCTTCGACGTGCGCTCCCAGCTGCCCACAGCCACCTCGCTTTACCCGCCGCGGTGCCAGCGCCTCCGAGCAGCGCGTCCTGGCCGCAGCCCGCGCCTCACTCCGGGAGCAAGACGGCCTTCTCGCAGCCGGCTCGGGCCGGACCGTGCTCACTCCCCTCACCCTGCCCCCGCCGCCGCGCCCCAAGCGCAAACGCTCCAAGCCGCAGGAAACACCCAGGTCCCAGAAGGCGCCGAAGAAGGAGGAGCCGAAGAAGGAGCCGAACAGCGCCCGGAAAGAGCGGCGAGCACGCCGCGCGGCCGTGGTCCAGGCCAGGAGCATCCTTCAGCGCCTCGACCAGCGTTTCCATCTCTCTGCTGACGAGCAGCGGAAGTTGACGGAAGAGCTGGCCTCAGCGGTGGAAACCGCTGGTGACTGGCTAACCGACAGTGAGTGGCAAGAGGCGAGGTTATGGATCAGGAAGATGTCCCGGGTCAAGAAGCGGGCTCAGGAACGCCAGGCGCGCCACGAGCACGCTCCGGGCGTTCTAGTGGCTCGGCTCGCATCCTTGGCCGGGCAAATCGACGTGTTGGTCGGCAGTCAGCAGACTGCTCAGGATCTGCTCTGAGCCGGCTTGCGTCGAGGACTGGCTTCCAGGCGTAGCCGCTGCCACGCCTTGCGATAGAGCGCCCTCCAAGCCGTAGCGTCCGGGGACATGACGTACGCACCCACGCCCCAACACAAGATCGGAACTGGCTTCGGCGCCAGGAGCACCAGGGACGACGTCCTGCGCGGCACCGACCTGACCGGCAAGCTCGCCGTCGTCACCGGTGGCTACGTGGGCCTCGGCCTGGAGACCACCCGCGCGCTCACCCGCGCCGGGGCACGGGTCGTCGTCCCGGCCCGCCGACGGGAGGTCGCGGAGAAAGCGGTCGGCAGCATCGACGGGGCCGAGGTGGACCAACTGGACCTCGCTGACTTGGACAGCGTCCGGGACTTCGCCGACCGTTTCCTCGCTTCCGGCCGGGATATCGACATCGTCGTCAACAACGCCGGGATCATGGCCTGTCCCGAGACCCGGGTCGGCCAGGCGGGCTGGGAGGCGCAGTTCGCCACCAACCACCTTGGCCACTTTGCGCTCGTCAACCGCCTATGGGCGCCTATCGCGCGGGGTGGAGCCCGGGTCGTCTCCGTGTCTTCCCGGGGGCACCACCTGTCGGATATCCGGTGGGACGACATCCACTTCCAGCACGGTCCGTACGACAAGTGGGCGGCCTACGGCCAGGCGAAGACCGCGAACGTGCTGTTCGCCGTCCACCTGGACGCGCTGGGCCGGGAGTCCAGGGTGCGGGCGTTCGCGCTGCATCCCGGTCAGATCCTGACCGAACTGGTCCGCCACACATCCCGGGAAGAGAGGATCGAGCGCGGCTGGATCGACGAGAAGGGCAACGTAAGCGATACCTTCAAGACCCCCGAGCAGGGCGCGGCAACCCAGGTATGGGCGGCGACCTCCGAACTACTGGACGGCATGGGCGGCGTCTATTGCGAGGACTGCGACATCGCCGAGCCCGCCCTGCCCGGTGACGACTCCTGGGTGGGCATACGCGACTACGCGATTGACCCCGCGCATGCCGCCCGCTTGTGGTCCGTCTCCGCCGAGTTGACGGGCGTCAACGCGTTCTAGTGGATTGTCGCGCAGCCTTGGCCGGATGATCGGTCCACTGCCGGATCGGTGACTCGGGTGCGAAGCGGGTCTTCGGCTCGGCGCGACGGTTTCTCCAGTGGATGTAGGCGGCGATGGCGGCGTTCTGCTCATCGTGAGTGCGGTAGTAGGTGCCGTTGAGCGCGAAGTAGCGCAGGGCCGCGAACTCGGACTCGATCCAGTTCAGCCAGGAGGCGTAGGTCGGCAGAAAGACCAGCTCGACGTCGTTGTCTGCTGTCCAGGTGCGGGCATCGGCGTGGCGGTGCGGGGAGAAGTTGTCCAGGACGATGTACAGCTTCTCCCCAGGCCAACGCTCTCGCCTTGAGCAGGCCGAGGAACTCGCGCCACCGCTTGCGCTTGCGGATCCGGTCGTAGAGCTTTCAGGTGGCCAGGTCCAGGGCGGCGAGCATGTGCATCACGCCGCTGTACCGGTTGTAGGTGGCCCGCAGCCGGCGGGGCCTGCCCGTGGGGTGCCAGGCTTTGCCCTTGCGCGGCTGGAGGTTGAGCGGGCCGAACTCGTCGACGCATATCACCCGCCCGTCGGCCGGCGGGCCGTCGTACATGGCCAGGACCCGTTGCATCTTGGCGAGGAAGTCCGGGTCTGTGGAGGCTTTCCAGGTGGTCGTGGTCTGTCAGGAGACCTTGGCCTCGTGCAGGATGCGGCGCAGGGTCTCCCGGCTGATCCGTGGGACCACGTGCCGTTCGGCCAGGCGGGCGGCGAGTTTGGACAGGCTCCATGTGGCGAATCCGGTGATGCCCCAGTCGGTGGGGGACGTCCGGGCGATCAGGCAGATGTGCTCGCGCACCCGTTTACTGATCGCTGGTCGGCGTCCCCCGTTCCATTTTGGGTCCAGCGCGGCGAACCCCCGCTCGTTGAAGGCGTGGATCACGTCGCGGACGTAGTCCTCGCCGACCTGCATCAGCGAGGTGATGTCATTGACGGTCTGGCCCTGGGCGGATATCAGTACCACGATCGCCCTCCGCAGCCGGACCGGATCCTTCGCGGTCCGGCTGATCCGCTGCAGCTTGCGGCCTTCCTCCACGCTGACCGGCCGGACAAACACACTCGGTCGACGTCCCACGACCACCTCCAAGATCAGGTCCTGGAGGCAGTCTGCTGACCGTCGGGCGGCGCGTCGATTACCCGGCCAACGATGCGAGACGAGCCACTAGAGTTGGATTTCGAAGGAGTCAGGCCCCCCAGGAGTCGAACAGGTCTCCGATCTTCTCCATGCGCCATCCGGGCGGGAGATCTGCCACGTCCACGGGAGTCACAGCGCACCCCCGTTGCCTTCGAGGTCGCGCGGTTGTGCGAAGCGGACGGAGTGCGCCCCGCTCGGCTGATCGTCTCCGGCCGCCGCGGCCCGCCGTCCGCGAGGAGGGGGATGCCGTCCACCTCCGCCCCGACGATGCGATCGTCGAGGAGATCCGGCGGCTGATTGGCTCCTCTGCGGTGGTTCTCGAGGACCCCGAGCTGATGCGTGCCGCGCTGCCCTCGCTCCGTGCCGACTATCGAGCGGTGGAGACCTACCGGGCCGCGCCCGAGGACGTTGTCGGCTGTCCCATCTCCGTGTTGACCGGGGACGACGACCCCCAGGTGACGGTGGAGGAGGCGGGGGAGTGGCGTGAGCACACCACCGGCTCCTTCGACAAGGAGGTGTTCCCCGGCGGGCACTTCTACCTCGTCGACGAGATGGAGCGGATCGTCGCGCTGCTGGACCGTCACATGCGACCGCCGCGTCCGACGCCCCCCACCTGCGGCCTTTCCTGCCATAAATCGACCGCGTCCGAGCGAGCCGCTCCCGGTCCGTACCGGGAGCAGCCGAAGGCGAGCTGTGTTGCGCCCGGCTCAGAGGGCGGTCAGCTCGGTACGTGGCGACGCTTGTCCCGGTTGGTAGCGATTTCCCGATCATCCCCCCCACGGAGGCGTTGCGACAGTGCTCCCGCGCCGCAGAACCCCCACCCAGCGCAGCCCCGGATCCGAACGGAAGCCCTGTAGATCCGGCCGCTGCTGTCGTTGCCCGGCAACGCGCCACCGTGCGCCCGCCCCTTGGCCCCCGTCCAGACGCCGAGACGCCGCATGCCCGGTACCCCATCCCGATGACGCCCTCATCCCGGGTTGGGCAGCGATTGTTCTAACCAGTGGGAGCGCACATGAGTAACCGAGATATCGCCTTGTCCTGACGAAGAGATCAGGTACCGACGAAGCGGCGGAGTCCGCCGTCGTGCCGGTGGCGCTGCTCAGACCCGCGGACTCGCCCCGCACGGCCGGCCTTGACCGGGAGCATGTGGCCCGGCTCGCCGAGACCGTGGTTCCGATGCCGCCGATCCTCGTCCGCCGCGACATGCATGTGGTTGACGGGATGCACCGCCTTTCGGCCGCGATGCTGCGAGGTCAGGCCACCATCGAAGTCGAGTACTTCGAGGGCTCCCCCGATGACGCTTTCCTGCGGGCCGTCGAGCTCAACGTCGTGCACGGCCTGCCGCTGTCTCTGGCGGACCGCCAGGCCGCCGCCAAGCGGATCATGATCTCGCATCCACAGCTGTCCGACCGCGCTATCGCCCGAACCGCGGGCCTTGGCAACAAGGCCGTGGCCGCCCTGTGGTGCACTCTGAGTGGTTCTCTGCCTGAGGTGAAGGCCAGGCTGGGCCGCGACGGACGTCTCAGACCGGTTTGTGCCGCCGAAGGGCGTCGCCGAGCCGCTGAGGTGATCGCCAGCAACCCGCAGGCCTCGCTGCGCGAGGTGGCGCGCATCGCCGGAGTCGCGCCGGGCACCGTCGCGATGTGCGCCGACGCCTGGAACGGGGTCAGCCACCGGCTCCCGAGCCGGCCCGGACCGCTCGCGGCGGCTCCAGCCCTCGTTCGTTCGCCGCCCGTGACCTCTTAAGTTCCCCGCAGCTGCTCCGGGAACCGGCTGGAGCAGCGGGCGGAAAGGGAGGCGCCGTGGCGTCGAGGCCGGACCCGGTCGCGACGCTGAAGAAGCTGCTCCGCGACCCCTCTCTGCGATTGAACGAGGAGGGCGGTCGCTGCTGCGGGTACTTCAGCAGAACGCGGCCGCCGTGCGCTCCGACTTCGCCGACGCGGTGCCCTCACACTGCGAGGAGCTGGTCAGCTGCCTGGCGCGCCATTACGCCGAGACCTGGATGAGGGTCGCCCGTGAGCTGGAAAAGCGGGCTGCCGCGCAGGGCAAAGAGCAGGAGCAGGAGACAGGGTTCTCCGCGCTCTGACGAGCCGTTGGTATCCGAGTAGCGAGTATCAGCCCGAGTCCGGAGGACCCTGCATGGCCATGGACGCACAGCCGAACGCCCTGTTGATCGGAAGAACGGAGAGCTGCCCCCAGGGGAGTACATCCGATACGTGCAAGACCTGCACCAGCCGGTGAAGATCTTGTGCGGAAACCGCTACGAGCATTTCCATCCCACCGCCGACACCATGCGGCATCCCCTGGGCCTGCTCCACGTGTTCGCTTGGGCCCGGACCACCTACGTGGCCGAATAATCATCGGTCGAGCACTGTATGAGGATCGTGCCCGCAGGGACGGGGCCGGCCTCAATTCATGGGGCCGGCCCCGTCCTTTTCGATATCGACCAACAATTCCTGGCGTCCGTGTCAATCAACCGATCGGTGGGTTCGCTCCATCAATCGGTGGGTTCGAGGGATGCGCCGGTACGGACCAGTGTGTGACCGACTGGTCGATGCCCGCGGCGATCTTCTGGCGCCATGCTGATTATCAAGCGTCGAACAGACGGAAATGCAGAACAGACGTGAGACGAGAAGAAAGGTCCGACCCACCATGAACAACACCAAGAACCGGGCCCCCATAGTGGCCGACCCCGACGCCCGGGCGGCGCTCAGCAAGATCAAGTCCGTGGTCGGTTACTACCTGGGGCTCTGCGTGGTCACGCTGGTCGCCCTCTACCTGCTCCGCGACCACCACAACCTGGTGAACGACGCGGCCTGGACACGTGGCATCATCGTCACCGCCAGCGCCGTGCTGACGTACTCCTTCGCCGCCCGCGGCAACGCGAAGGGCTTGCTGCGCCTGCGGATCGTCTCCATCGTCATGATCGTGGCTATCGCAGTGATCATCAGCGTGCACGGCACCTTCCCGACATGGCTGAAGGTCGAGCAGGCCGTGTGCGGTCTGCTGCTGCTGCGAATCGCCGTCCTCGCCAACGGCAAGCGTGTGCGCTCGTACTTTGCTTCCCGTTGATCACCCGTGCCGGATTGATAGTCCCCGCTGGCAGGTTCGCCGTCGCAGAGCGGCGCAGGCCTGAAAGGAGCGCGATGTTGAACAGCCGCCCGGCCCAGCGCTCCACGCGGCGGTATGTGCGGGATCCCTGGTGGCCTCCGCTGCTGACCGTCGTGCCCTACCTCATGCTCGCCGCCCTTACCCTCGTCCTGGTGTTCGAGGACCGTCCACCCCTGCATGACCTGGTCATCGACCTGGTCCTGTGTGCCCTGGCCGCGCTCTGGCTGCTGCTGATGATCACCCTCCATCCCGAGTGGACGGGACGGCCGGCGATCATGGCGGTGTTCTACGTCGGACTGATCGCGATCACGGGGGTTCTGACCTTCCAGACCGCATGGTTCGGAATCTTCGCGGTCGTCTGCTTCCCCTACGCCTTCATCGTGCTGCCGTGGCCGTGGCGGCTTCCGGGAGTAGCCGCGGCGGCCGTACTGGCGGGCACCGCCCAGGCCCACGACGTGCCCAAGACCACGTCGTCCGGCGTGATTTCGTACCTGATCATCCTGGCCCTCAACATCCTGGCCATGTGCGGTCTCGCCTGGGCGGACCAGAACAGCTACGAGCAGTCCAACCGCCGCAGGATGGCCCTCGACGAACTCAGCGAGGCACACCGCAGACTTGAGGAGAGCTACGCGGAGAACGCCGGTCTGCACGAACAACTGGTGGACAGGGCCAGGCGGGCCGGCGTGCTCGACGAACGGCAGCGCATGGCCCGCGAGATCCACGACACCCTGGCCCAGGGCCTGACCGGCATCGTCACCCAACTGGAGGCCGCCGAGCACGCCGCGGCCGACCCGGTCCGATGGCGCAGGCATCTGGCCGCGGCGAGTGATCTGGCACGGCTGAGCCTCACCGAGGCCCGCCGCTCGGTGGCCGCCCTGCGCCCCGGCCCGCTGGAGGATGCCGCCCACCTGAGCGAGGCCCTGGCCGACGTGGCCGACCGGTGGTCGACCTTCAACAGTGTTCAGGTGCAGTTCACCACCACGGGGACAGCTCGTCCCCTGTCGGCCGAGGCCGACACCGTCCTGCTTCGCATCGCTCAGGAGGCACTCGCCAATATCGCCAAGCACGCCGGGGCGGGCCGGGTCGGTCTGACCCTGTCCTATCTCGACCACGAGGTCGCCCTCGACGTCCGCGACGACGGCCGGGGATTCGACGCGGCCGGCGTACAGCTCCAGGAATCCCCCGGCCAGGGCGGCGGGTCCGGTTTCGGGCTGCTCGCCATGCGGCAGCGTGTGGAGTCGCTCTCCGGCACGCTTCAGATCGAGTCCGAGCCGGGCCTCGGCACCGCGATCTCGGCCTCACTGCCCATCCCCGACCCGGCCCTACTGCCTTCGAAGATGCTGCCATGACCGACGCCTCCCTGATCACCCTCCTCATCGCCGACGACCACCCGGTGGTCCGCGACGGTCTGAGCGGAATCTTCGCCGGCGACCCCGACTTCGAAGTGGTCGCCGAAGTCGGCGACGGCGCCGAAGCGGTCCGTGTGGCCGAGGCGCTGCGCCCTGACGTGATCCTGATGGACCTCCGCATGCCCACCATGGACGGTGTCACCGCGATCACGGAGCTGGTCCGACGCCGAGTACCCTCCCGGATCCTCGTCGTGACCACCTACGACACCGACAGCTTCGTACGTCCGGCCATCGAGGCGGGTGCCACCGGCTACCTGCTCAAGGACACTCCGCGATCCGAGCTGATCCGAGCTGTCCGCGAGGCCGCTCAAGGCCGGGCCGTGCTCTCGCCCACAGTGGCCTCACGCTTGCTCACACAGGTGCGCACCCCGGCCGAGCCCGCCGCGCCCAGGCTGCTCAGCCAACGCGAGATGGAGGTCATCAAGCTGGTCGCCGGCGGCCAGTCCAACCGCCAGGCCGCTGCCACGCTCTTCATCAGCGAGGCCACGGTCAAATCCCACCTCCTCAACATCTACGCCAAGCTCTCCGTCAACGACCGCGCCGCTGCCGTGGCCGAGGCGTACAACCGCGGCCTGCTAACCCCCGAAGCCCCGAACAGCCGCTGACGGACCGCCCGCGGAAGCTCGGGTCGGCCTGCCCGCCGGAACCTCATTCGCGGGCAGGCCGTGTGAAAGCCCTCCCCTCATCACCGTCGGAGCACACGACCCTGTCCTTCGGCTCACCCCGCTCATGCCCGGGCCCGGTCGGCGGCGCGACATCTGCGTTCGCCGACCGCGACGGGCCGTCTGCCCACCGGAAACCGCCCAGTAGCCTCAAGAAGGAGAACAGCCCCATCCCTCCGCGTAGTTGCGTCGACGATCTGCGGATAGGCCCCGTCGACGTCTCTCCCGCCCTGGCGCGGCACTGGCTGACCGAGCACAACACTCACAACCGGTCGCTGCGTCCCCGTGTCGTCGCGGCCTACGCTCGGGACATGCACGCCGGCCGCTGGATGGACAACGGCGAGACGATCAAGTTCGCCGCCGATGGCACGCTGCTGGATGGGTAGCACCGCCTGAAGGCCGTGGTCGTCTCCGGGAAGACGGTGCGGATGCTGGTGATCGAAGGACTGGCGCTAGCCGCGCAGGAGACGATGGACGCCGGGGCCCGCCGCACCACAGGCGACGTCCTCGCACTGAGGGGCGGACGAGGCGCGACGGTCCTGGCGGCCGTACTGCGGCGGGTCTGGATGTGGGAGCGCGGCGACCGCAAACTCGCGCGAGCCCCGCCGACCACCATCGAATGCGCCGCTCTGCTGGCAAGGCGGCCGGAGATCCGTGTCAGCGTCGAAGTCGCCCAGTACGTCCACGAGCGCTTCCGCCAGCTGCCGCCGTCCACCTGCGCCCTGGCACACAGCCTGTTCGCACCGATCGACGAGCCGACGGCCAACTGGTTCTTCGCCCGCCTGGGCGACGGCGCCGAACTGCCGTCACAGCACCCCATCCTGGCACTGCGTCAGCGATTGCTGGACGAGGCAATCCGCCCGGGCAGCCGCTCGGAGGAACGCAACCTCGCCTATCTCATACGGGCCTGGAACGCCGTGCGTGAGGGGCGCAGCCCCGCCTGAAGGCCGTGGTGCCCTGGTCATCGCTGGAACTGGACCGGCCGGCACCGCAGACCACAGTGCCGGTCGCCTGGCTGGACCGCACGTCGACCGAGGACGCGCAGGACCCGACACTCTCCCTGCCCCGCCAACTACGCAACGCTCGCGCCGCGCTCTCGCCCGGCTGGGTGATCGTCGCCCACTTCTACGACGTCGAATCCGGCCGTAAGGACCTCGATGCTCGTGGACACAGCCGCGCCCACGAGCGCTTCAACATGTCCATTCCGCGAGACGGCGGCATCGCTGACCTTCTCCAAGAGGCCAAGGCCCCCGACCGGCGTTTCGCCGCCGTGATCTGTGAGTCCATCGAACGTGTCGCCCGCCGCACCTACTTCGGCACGAAGATTGAGTACGAGCTGGAACAGACCGGCGTCGCATTGTGCGCGGCTGACGAGCCGATCCTCACCGACGCGCGGGCCAGACGGGCCACCCCGACCCTCACCCGGCGTGTCAAACAGGCCGTCTCGGAGTGGTACGTCCTGCAGATGCTGGAGCTGTCCTGGGACGGCTTCATCCAGCACATCGAGCAGGGCTGGAATATCGGCAACCACCCTACGGCTACCTCGCCGAGCGCGTCCCGCACCCCGTGCCTGCCAAGCGTGAGCAAGGGCTGACCAAGCACCGTCTCGTCCCTGACCCGGAGCGCGGCACGTTGTCACCGAGATCTTCCGGTTGCGGGTCCTGGCGAAACTCAGCTACGAGCGCATCGCCGCCAAGCTGAACACCGACCTGCGCAAGTACCCGCCACCCCGGCCCAACCGGGCCGCCACCGCCAAGCACCGCTGGACCCGCTCCGCTGTCCGTTCCATCCTGGAGAACCCCAAGTACACCGGCTACCAGGTGTGGAATCGCAAGGCCCGTAAGAAGCGCGGCAACCGCGCCAACCCCGTCAGCGAGTGGGTCTGGTCTCCCCGGCCCACGCACGAGCCGCTCATCACCCCGCAGCTCTTCGACGCGGCCTGGCCCAGCACCTCCGCACACCCCGAAATCCGCAAGGAGTGCGGGGCCCGCGCCGCCGCAGCCTCCGCCGACCGCTTCTACGTGCTGCGCTCCTACCTCTTCTCCGCACTCTGCAACCACCGGATGTACGGCAAGGACAGCAAGGGACGCTCGTATTACGCCTGCCAGCCGAAGAAAGACCAACACCAGGATGCCGCCTGGTACGCCTCCCACCCCAAAGCGGTCTGGATCAGCGAACGCATTATGCTCGAAGCCATCCACACCTTCTTCGAAGACCGCCTCTTCGGCCCCCAGCGCCGTGAGCTCCTCGCAGCTGCCATGGCCGCGGCACCGGAAGCCACCAGCCCGGACAGGTCAGCCGACATCCAGCGCCTCCAGAACGAGTCCGACCGCCTCGCCCACCGCAAGGAACTCCTCCTCGACCAGCTGGCATCGCCCGACGCAGACGGCGGTGATCCCGAGACAGCGGCGGAGTTCCGCAAGGGCATTCGTAAGCGCTTCGACGCCTTGGAACACAAGCGTCGGGAAGTCCTTGCCCAGCTGAAGCAGTACCGCGAAGAAGCGGCGTCATCGGATGGTCCCGGAGACGTAGAACTCATTGAGGCGATCCCACAGCTCAGCTTCCGGTTCGCCCAGCTCCCGGACGCCCTGAAGCGCGAGATCTTCGATGCCTTCCAGCTCCGCGTCCGTTACGACGGCCGGGACCACGGTGTCCAACTCCAAGCCACGATCTTGGGCGCTGTCGCCCCGGATCTCGCCCAGATCGGGGAACGGGCCGCGGCGGTCGCTCGGGCCGTTGGCCAGCCCATAAGAGAGCGCCCCCGGCGGGAGCCACAATCAAGGGCTGGTCGGGCTGCGCCCCCTGTGACCTGCGGAGATGCGGTGGCGGTGACCGCGTCGACGCACCTACCGAAGACGCGTGCCGGGTGATGTCGGGAGTGGGGCGAAGCACTCCTCGTACACACCTCATTCCCGGCTCCCTTGTGCCCAGCACACCTCAACAAGCTCGTTTTCCAAGCCCTGAGGGCTACTGAGCTCTTCGGATTGTTGTCGGGGGTCGTACGTGTGGTGATCCTGCGGTAGGCCGGGGGTATGCGGTACGCGCAGGGTGGCGGACTGACCGCGGAGCGGCGGCGGTTTCGCGAGGGGATCCGGTACGAGGCGGGCGAGCGGTTCGATCGCGGCGAGAAGACCGCAGTGATCGCGAAGGATCTGCGGGTAAGTGAGCGGTCGGTGGAACGCTGGCTGCGTGCAGGGCGGGAGAGCGGGATGGCCGTGCTCGCCTCCGCGGGGCCGCCGAAGCTTCTCCAGGCTGTCCGATGGCCAGTTCGCGGATTCGTCCCTCCTCCTGTGCCGCCCGTCCGGATTACGTCTGCGAAACGCCAGGCAGGGGAGGGGCGGTCAGTGACGGTGGCGACCCCTACAGCGGGCGGGCCCGGTGTGTGGGCCACCGATGGCCGGTGACGCGCGGGTGGGCGCGCGCCCGGCGGAGAGACCTCGGCCGCGGTGGCGGTCGGCCACATCACCGAGCGAGGCGGTGTGGCGGGGGAGCGGCGGGGTTGCCGTGCACGTCTGTGTCCGTGCCCACTGTGCTCTCCCGCGCCATCACCTCGAAGCCGGCGACCACCTGCCGCGCCGGGCGGTCGGCGCCCTCGATGCGCTCCATGAGCATGCTGACCGCAGTACGGGCGATGCCCTGCTTGTCCGGCGCGATGGACGACAGCGAGGGGGTGGACAGCCGGGCGCCCTCCACGTCGTCCACGCCGATGACGGCGATGTCGTCCGGCACGCGGACGCCTCGCGTGCACAGCTCGCTCAGGGTGGCGAGTGCGGTGCGGTCGTTGAAGCAGAAGATCCCGTCCGGCGGTTCCGGCAGCGCGAGGAGGTGGTCCACCACGGCCTCGGTGACGTCCTGCGGGCATTCGGCTGGTGGTGGGCGACCAGCGCCGGGTCGGGCTCGATCCCGGCCGCGGTGAGGGCGGCCAGATAGCCGGCGTGCCGCTGCCGCGGCTCCTGTGGGGCGCCGGTGCGCCGGGTCGGCGGCGGGCCGATCGCGCCGATCCGCCGGCGGCCGAGGCCCACCAGGTGCCCGGTGGCCGCGGCCACCGCCGCCTTGCTGTCGATGGCCACGCTGTCCGCGGAGCGGACCTTGCGCTCGCCGAGCAGCACCAGTGGCGTCCGGTCGGCGCGGTTGCGCAGATACGTGGCGGACAGCGACCATGGCTGCAGGATCATGCCGTCGAGCATCTGGCTGCGAAAGCCCTCGGCGACGTGCTTCTCCCGCTCCAGATCGCCCTCCGTGCAGTCGATCAGCACGGTGAGGCCGCGGTCCTGGGCCTCCTTGACGATCAGGTGCGAGATTTCGGCGAAGTACGGATTGATCGTCGTCGGGACCGCCGGCGCGATCAGGCCGGTGCGGCCACTGCGCAGGTTGCGGGCGGCGATGTTGGGCCGGTAGTCCAGCTCGGTCAGCGCCCGCTCGACCTTTCCCCGGGTCTCCGGCGTCAGATGCGGATAGTCGTTGAGGACGTTGGACACCGTCTTCATGGACACGCCCGCCAGTTGGGCCACGTCTTTGATTGTCGCGCTCATTGCCGCTCTCCCCGCACCCCGCCGCACAGGCGGGCCCCCGCCGACTTGAAGCATTCTGCCCCGGGCGCGGGCGGGTCCGCACCGGCGGGCCCGCCCACCCCCATTACGGCGCCTTCGCCGGCTCCAGCACCGTCACCGAGGCAGCCGGGAAGCTGTGCTCGAAGCGTCCCGACGGGACCTCGGCCGTGCTCTGCGCCAGCCGTACGTCGTCGGGATGCTCGCCGCTGTTGTAGCTGGTGAAGCTTGCACCGGCCACCGTGGAGACACCGATCCTCCCTGCGTAACGCCGAGACGTCGCCCTGGCCGCCGAACCACAGCGCTCCGAACTCCGTCGTGGCGACGTAGGCATCGCCGGTGCTGTGCACCGCGACGTCCTGCTGCAGATCTTTCACCGGCCGCACCGCCCGCTTCTCGCCGAGCATGTGCTCGTCGTGACCTTCGCGCGCGGTCTCCCGCCGCGTCCCGGGCCCAGCCGCCGTAGTCGCCGCGCCACAGCCCGGCCATCGACCGGCTGTCGTTCGCCGGTGGCGTCACTGCGGCCGGCGAGCCGTCGCTGCTGACGGCCGCCGCCGTCACCCCGGCTGCCGTCAGCGCCAGGGCGAGCCCGGTGGCAGCGCGTTCCTCAGTCGCGTTCTCATGCATTCACCTCGATCAATGTGACGGAGTGAGCAGGGAAGCTGTGCTGGAGTCCGCCGTCTCCGGCGTCTTTCTCGGTGGACGTCACCTTGAGGGCGTCGGGATGGGTGGCGCTGTTGTAGCTGGAGATCTCCGCGCCGTTCAGGGTGTGCACGGTGGCCTTGGCCCCGGACCCCGGCGGCAGGGCAAGGCCGGCGGTCACGGCCTGCTCGCGGTCCCGGTTCAGCACGAACAGCCGCACCGTGCCGTCCCCGGCGCGGGTGCTCAGCACCCGCAGCGCCGCGTAGCCGCCGCCGGTGGCCTGCGGGTTGTTCCGCACCTCGCGCTTCACCGGCGCCGAGCCGGCCAGCTTGCTCACCAGGGCGAGCATGCGGGCGCGACCGGTGTCGGTGAACTCGGGCGCGCCGCCGAAGAGCTCGCCCGCCACGGGCTTGCCGGAGTTGAGGTTCGAGGAGACGGCGAGGGGCACGCCGTGGTTGATCATTCCGATGACGTGTCCGCTCTGGATGAGCACATTGGTCATCGACCCGGCCCATCCCTCCGGGGTGCTGCCCGCGCTGCCCGAGTTGATCGTCCCGTACTCGCTCACCTCGAGGAATGGTCGCTTGCCGCCCCCCGGCCCGTACTGCTCGATCGCCGCTTCGAGCGCGTCGAGTTCCTCGTCCACCACCTTGTCCGCCTCCGGCATGAACCGGTCGTGGATCTCGGCGGGGGCGCCGCTCACTTCTTTGTTCAGGTAGAGGTGCGGGCTGAGGCAGTCGTACGCGTGCTCGCGGCCCATGAGCTTCACGAACTTGGTCTTCTCCCAGGGAGAGCAGACCGAGATGGACGGGTCGGCCTTCTTCATCGCCGCGTAGAAGTCGGTGAATCCGGCGTGCGGGCCGGAGTCGTAGTCGGCCCGGACCGGGGCGTCCGCGCGCGGGATACGGCCGTGTTCGCCGTCGCCGAAACGGACCCGGCCGGTCTTCGCGTCCAGCTCGTACACGGCGGCGTCGGGACCGGCGGAGCCGAGGTCGGCTACCCGGCGCCAGGTCTCGCCGCCGACCCGCACCGTGGCGCTGCCCGGGACGACGGGCGGATACCAGACCTGGAAGTCCTGTCCGGCCGAGCCGTCGCTCACCCCGGCCTCCGGCCGGTGGTCGCACCTGTGACCGACGGGCTGGTCCTGCTGCCGCTGGGTGCCGCCGAAGGCGAACTGCCGCAGCCGGGTGTCGAGGTTTTCGGCGCGCCAGTAGGCCTGGTTGGGGAGATAGAGCTCGTTGCCGACCTCCCAGACGCGGACGTCGTACGGGGCCGGGTGGCCGTTGTCGGCGCGGACCTTGGCCCAGTCGGTGCCGCCGTTGGGGTTGGCGCCGACCTCGGCGTTCATGTACTCGACGTAGTCGCCGGCGTCCTGCGGGGTCTGGGTGGTGCCGTTGGTCATGACGGTGGTGCGGGCGCCGATCACGTCGACGAAGCGCTCGTTCTCGTCCGGCCCGTACCTGCTGTCCATCGGCTCGCCGCCCCCGCCGACGAAGCCGCCGCCGACCTGGCAGCCGCGCTTGTCCTGCGGGCCGATCGCCTGCTTCCAGTCGTAGAGGTTGGCGACGGTGCCGCCGGGATATCGGACGAGTTTCAGCTTGGTCTTCTTCGCCAGCTCGACCATGCGGGCGGACGGCTCGTCTCGTTCGGCGTCCCACATCCCGAGCCCGTTGCGCAGCCAGCGGTGGTTGGCGCCGACGATCTCATCGCGGACGGGGGCGGCGGTCGGCTCCGTGCCGACGGTGATCGTGACGCCTGCCGCCTCCGCTTCGCGGGAGGCGGGTCCTGCCTGGGTGATGGCGGTGAAAACGAGCACGCCGCCGAGTGCTGCGGCGAGTGCTGTACGTCGGTGCATCCTGCTCCCCTCCGGGGTGGCGGTGTCACTGCCGTTGCGTGTACAACGTAATACTCAACTTGCCAACCCCGGCGCTGTCTTGAGACGGCCGGGAGGAGTGATTCGATGCCCACCGACCGGCCCGCGGTGTTGTTGATCACGGCGGATCAGCTGCGGCGGGATGCACTGGGGTGTTACGGGGGCCGGGCGGTGGGGACGCCGCATCTGGACCGGTTGGCGGGGGAGGGGACGGTCCTCGGCCTGGGCGTACACGGCGAGTCCGTGGTGTCTGCCGAGCCGTAGCTCGCTGCTGACGGGGCGTTATCCGCGTAACCACAGGGCGTACAGCAACCTCCGGGAAGTCGCGTGGCTGTCGCCGCAGCTGCCGAATCTGTTGGGCATCACACACGGAGCTGCACGACATGGCTTCCGACCCCGGCGAGGTCCACAACCTCGCCGGTCTGCCGAGGCCGCCGCCGTACAGCGCGATCTTCAGACCGCCACGCTCGACGCGCTCCTACGCACCACGCTGCCGTGAGCCCGGCCTACGCCTTCTCGTACATCTCCGCCGTGTAGTCCTTCCGAGGCTCCCAGTTGGAGAAGGCCCAGTCCTCAAGGTCCACCTTCGCGCCCTTCCTCTTCGCCTTCGCCAGCGCCTGCTCGCGGTTCTTCTCGCTGCGGTCGCTGAGCGCCTTCAGCTCACCGCGCACCGAGGTGAGGTCGCCGCTGAACAACCCCTGCACGACCTCACCCAACTGCGGCTGAATCTCCTTCTGCTCCGCCTGCACCACGGCCACGCCCGGGTTCCGCCTGGCCGGCGCCGGGGCCTTGAAGACCGCGTCCTGGAAGAGCGCGACAACCTTCTTGTACGCCGGGTGCACGTCGGCCTTGTCGATCGCGGACAGGTCCAGCGGCGGCTGGTCCATCTTCTCCGCGAGCTTCACGTAGTGCTCCGGCAGGGTGAAGTACTCCAGCAGCCTGCTCGCGTCCCGTACCCGCTTGGAGTCTCCCGAGATCCAGAAGACACCTTCCTGCGGCGGCCGGTACGCCGCCACCGGCTTGCCCTTCTCGGGCACCAGCATCGGCCCGATGCCCAGCTTGTCGGTGAACTGCTTTGTTGAGAGTAAGGGCGGGCGGTCGCCCCAGGGGATGGCCTGCTCGATGCGTCGACACGCATACGTAGCAGTCGGGCCCGCGCAGCCTCACATCCGGGATCTCAGCACGGCGACCTCACAGCCCGGCGCGAAGGGGTCGAAGCCGTGCTCGATCAGCCAGCGAACCGCCAGCAGGCTTCGCAACGACCACCACGCGTGGATCACGTCGAGGTCGATGTCGCTGCCATAGCCGGCGATGACGTCGTCGAGGTGCTCCTCGTGTCCGAGCGTGAAGGTGGCGAGGTCGTACAGGGCATCACCCTGGCCCGCCTCGGACCAGTCGATGATGCCGGTGACCTCGTCGCCGTCGACGAAGACGTGCGCGATCTGCAGGTCGCCGTGTGTGAACGCCGCAGTCCACGGCCGGAGCGCGGCCTCGGCGACCTGGCGGTTGCGGGTGACCAGGTCAGCGGGCAGGACACCGTTCGTCACGAGCAACTCGCACTCGTCGTCGAGTTCCGCCGCCAACGCGACGATGCTCCGCCCGGCCCGGCCCGGCAGGCGCGGCAGGGACGCTTCGTGCAGCTTCCCGATGGCGGCACCCGCCGCGGCCCACGCCGCCGGCGACCCGGTCGACGGCCCTCCGAGGCGCCCGAGCGTCGTCCCCGGGAGTGCGGCGATCGCGAGCACGGGCGGCTTGCGCCACAGGACCTCCGGGGTCGGGACCGGCGCCAGAGACATCGCCTCGACCTCGACGTCGATACGCGCCTGATCGGCGTCCACCTTCAAGAACACGTCACCGACGCGCAGAGTCGCGCGCTCGGAATGGGCGACGACGACTTTGACCTCATCCATGGGCGACCAGTCTCCCGGAGATGATCGCCGACGTCGCCGGGTTTATCGCGTGCGATTACGCGGCTGACCGCGTCCCGCTACCCGGCGGCCTCGTGCACGACACCGACCGCTGACCAGGTCAAGCCCACCACTTTTGTTAGGAGCCCTAATACTCCAGCGGTAGTTCGCTATTCGCGCTGGGCAGAGGCGGCTTCTCGGAGTCTACTGGCTGACGCTGCGTCATGTGGTTGGAGTTCGTGACGCCGGGCGCGGCGGCCCGTTGAACTGGTCGTGCGGGAATGGGAATACGCCGAGGAATGGGCGGCACAGCTCGATGAGGCGCTGGTGCGGGTCGGCCACCGGTTCTCCCGGGTCGATCTGCGCCGGCAGATGCGCGCATACGTGCGCGGGCTGCTCGGGCCGGTGGACAGAAAGATCGGCTGGCAGCTGGCGGAGTACGCGGGTCACGATGGTCCCGGCGGGCTGCAGCACCTGCTCAACCGTGCCTGCTGGGAGGCGGACGGGGTCCGCGATGACCTGCAGGCATACGTCGCTGAGCGCCTCGGGGGCGATGACGGCGTGCTGATCATCGACGACACTGGGTTCTTGAAGAAGGGCACCACCTCCGCCGGGGTGCAGCGCCAGTACAGCGGGACTGCCGGACGCACCGAGAACTGCCAGATCGGGGTGTTCGCCGCCTACGCATCCCGCCGGGGCCGGACGCTGGTGGACCGGGAGCTGTATCTGCCGAAGTCATGGACCGACGATCGGGAGCGGTGCCGTGCGGCGAAGGTTCCCGATGAGCGGGCGTTCGCCACCAAAGGTGAGCTGGCCAAGGCGATGATCGCCCGGGCGCTCGCCTCGACGCTGCCGATCGTGTGGGTGACGGCCGACAGCCTCTACGGGCAGGAGTGGCGCTTTCGCCGGATGCTGGAGGAGACCGGAGTCGGCGACGTGCTGGCCGTGCCGAAATCCCAGCAGATCAAGTCGCTCGCCGGGATCTGGCGCATCGACCAACTGATCGCCGAAGCACCCGACGATGCCTGGCAGCGGCTCTCGGCAGGTGACGGCGCCAAGGGCCCGCGCGTCTACGACTGGGCCGCGGCCAAGTTGCCGGCCGTTCCATTCTTCGACGGGGACACTCCCACCCATGACCGGTGGGTGCTGGCCCGCCGCAGCCTGGCCCGCCCTGAGGAGATCGCCTACTACATGGCCTACGCCCCCGTCGGCACGACCATCGAGACGCTGGTCGCCGTCGCCGGGTCTCGGTGGGCGATCGAGGAGTGCTTTCAAAGCGCGAAGAACGAGTGCGGCCTGGACCAATACGAGGTCCGCCGCTACCCCGGCTGGTATCGGCACGTCACCTTGGCCATGCTCGCCCACGCCTTCCTCGCCGCCATGGCTGCCCAGGCAAGCGCAAGGGGGGGCCGCAGAAACGGATCAGCCCTCGCACCCCTCACCCTGGCGGAGATCCGGCGGCTCCTGGCAGTTAGGTCTGCCCTCCCAGCACACGGTCCCGACCGCGATCGCGCACTGAGATGGTCCCGATTCCGACGCCGCCATCAGGCCACCGCCCAACGCTGTCACTATCAACGCCGCGCCCGGCGTCACGAACTCCAACCACATGACGCAGCGTCAGCCAGTAGACTCCGAGAAGCCGCCTCTGACCAGCGCGAATAGCGATCTACAGCTAGGGTCCGTCTTCAAAGATCATCGAGTGGTGGATCATGGTGGGATGATACGTCGTCATGAACTCACCGATCAGGAGTGGGAGTTACTCGCTCCGCTGATACCGCGGGCTGTGACGGGCCGGCCGCGGGTGTCGGACCGGCAGGTCATCAACGGGATGGTCTACAAGATCCGGACCGGGATATCCTGGCGTGACCTGCCGGAACGCTACGGTCCATGGCAGACCGTCTGCACCCGCTTCCGCCGCTACGCCCTGGACGGCGTGTTCACCCGGGCTCTTCAGCAGATCCAAGCTGGTGCGGACGCGGCCGGCGACATCGACTGGCTCGTCCAGATCGACTCCACCATCGTCCGCGTCCACCAGCACGCGGCCGCCACCGGCCGAAAAGGGGGCACCATCGGCCGGACGAACCGGACGATCACGCCCTCGGTCGATCCCGAGGCGGACTGACCACCAAAATCCATCTCGCCTGCGACGGCAAGGGGCGCCCGCTCGCAGTCCTGGTGACGCCAGGGCAACGTCACGACAGCATCTGCGCGCGCCCTCTTCTGGAGCGCATCCGTGTCCCTCGCACCGGACCGGGCCGACCCCGTTGCAGGCCTGATCAGGTCATCGCAGACAAGGCCTACAGCTCCCGCGGCTTCCGCGCCTACCTGCGTAAACGCGGCATCGGGCACACTATCCCGGAGAAGACCGACCAGCAGCGACACCGGCACAACCGTGGCGGTCGCGGCGGGCGGCCACCGGTGTTCGACCGGCAGGTCTACCGTCAACGCAACGTCGTCGAACGCTGCTTCAACCGGCTCAAAGGCTTCCGTGGAATCGCCACCCGATACGAGAAGACCGCCGCCTCCTACGAAGCAGCGGTCACACTCGCGTCATTCCTGCTCTGGGCAAGATCCGTTTGAAGACGGACCCTAGTGCTAAGAGGTCGTCTCAACTGGCTTGGTCACTTGTCTGGCGGCCGTGATGGCGATGGTGGAGCGTCTGGTGCCGGATGGGTTGTGGGAGTTGTTCCAGGGGGTGGTTCGGGCTGCCCCGGTACGGCCTCAGGGTGGTGGTCGACGCAGGTATGGAGATCGGCAGGTGCTGGCGGCCGTCGTCTTCGTGGCCACGGCGGGCTGCGCGTGGCGGCAACTGCCGCCGGACTTCGGCCTGTCCGGGCCGACCACACACCGGCGCTTCACCGAGTGGAGCGGGCCCGGGTGTGGGGCAAGCTCTACCGCCTGATCCTGGACGAGCTCGGCGCCCGCGGCATCCTGGACTGGTCGCGGTGCGCGATCGACTCGGTCGATATGCGGGCAGCGAAAGGGGGGACCTGACGGGTCCGAATCCCGTAGATCGCGGCAAGAAGGGATTAAAGATCCACTTGATTACAGAGCGGAGCGGCTTGCCTGTCTCCATCGGTCTCTCCGCCGCGAACACCCACGACCGCCAGGGGCTGGAGCCCCTTGTGCGGGGTATCCCGCCCATCCGCTCCCGGCGCGGGCCACGGCGGCGACGGCCGGCCAAGCTCCGCGGTGACAAGGGCTACGACTATGATCACCTGCGCCGATGGCTCCGGTCCCGGAGCATCATCCCGCGCATTGCTCGCAAGGGTATCGAGTCCTCCCAGCGGCTGGGCCGCCACCGCTGGACCGTGGAGCGAACGGTGGCCTGGCTGGCCGGTTGCCGCCGCCTGCATCGTCGCTATGAGCGCAAGGCGGAGCACTTCCTGGCCTTCGCCGGGATCGCTGCTGCCCTGATCTGTTATCGCCGGCTGGACGGGGCGGCCGATTCACACGGCGCCGAGAAAGCCCGGATCAACGCCATCGAACTGTCGGCATGAGTCCCTGGCGACGCCAAGCAACTCCCTCATGGATACGGCTCGGCGGCTGGTGGCGGAGATGTCCTGGCGCGCCTCGGCAGACCACAATGGTGGCAACAGTGACAAGCCCTGCTTACCGTCCAGCGCCCGGACCTCCTCGTGCCAGCCGGGCCAGCGCAGATCGGCGTAGAACTCATCGAGTGCCCCGGACACCAGCCAGGCCAGCCACGTCGAGTGACCGACACTTAGAGCCTCCCAGCGAAGGGAATCCGGGGCGAAGTAGACAACCTCGCCGGGCTGGCCGGCACTGGCGGGAGCAGCGCCGTTGAGAGCGAAGACGCCGCCCAGCACGTCGTGTGCCAAGACCAAACCCATCTCAGGCTGCCACGCCGGGTCGAACGTTTCGGGGAACTGATTCACGCGAGCCAGGCTCGGCACCCCGTGCGCAGCCTCACTTTCGGGGCTGCCGAAGACCCGCAGCCATCCGTCGTCCACCAGCAGACCGCCGCAGTGCAGAGCCACCGCACCCAGGTACGACCTGGCCGTGACCTGCAGCTGAAGAATCGACGCACTGCCCAGATCAGCATCGAGCGGAAGCACCTCGACAGACACCGGACTTGCATCAAGTGTCTCCCTGAGCTCCGGCCAGGCCGGTTCCTCGACATCGATCAGCTGGCTCAACTCACGCATGCCCGCATCGTCGCACCCGCACTGTGCGTCCCAATCGGCAGGTCGCTTCGACCAGCCACCCGCCTATGGAGATGGCCTCTGAGCCGACTCTGGCTGCTGTCGCAGGGGGCGGCGGTGGCCCTGGGTGGTGCGGGTTTCGGGGAGGGGGTTGTGGGTCTGTGTGTGGGTGGTCGGTGGCATGGGGTGTGGGGTGTGGGGTGTGGGGTTGGTGGTTGGTTGTGTAGGTCGGTCAATGGCTTGCAAAGAACCGTCCAACCGGTATATTTCTTGTTCGTTGGTGGGTTCGTTGGTGGGTTCGTTGGTGTGGGTGGTTGGGGGGGTGGGGTTGGTGTGGGGTTTGCGGGTGGAGGTGGTGGTTGTGGGTGGGGGGCCGGTGGGGTTGGTTCTTGCTGCGGAGTTGGCGGGGTTTGGGGTGCGGACGGTGGTGGTGGAGTCGGCTGTGGGTGTGTCGGGGTGGCCGAAGGCGACGACGTTGCATGCGCGTGCGGTGCAGTGTTTGGTGAGGCGTGGTTATTTGGGGGGGTTGGTGGGTGGGGGTGGTGTGGGGGGTGGTTTGTTTCATTTTGGGGGGATTCCGGGGTTGGTGATTTCGGTTCCTGCTGGGGAGCCGGAGGCGGTGTTGAAGTGTTCGCAGGAGGAGTTGGAGCGTCATTTTGAGTGGCGGGCGCGGGTGGCTGGTGCGTGGGTTTTGCGTGGGTATCGGGTGACGGGGGTGTGGCAGGGGCGGGAGGGGGTGGGTGTTACGGCGCAGGGTCCGGGGGGGCGGGTGGGGTTGGTGGGTGGGTATTTGGTGGGGGCGGATGGTGCGCGCAGTGTGGTGCGGGAGCAGGGGGGTTTTGTGTCGCGGACGTGTCCGGCCACGGTGTCGGCGTTGGCGGGTGATGTTCGTGTGGTGGGGGGTGGGGTTCTTGAGGCGGGGTGGCATCGTACGGAGCGGGGGTGGATTGTTGCCAAGGAGGTGGCGGGGGGTGTGGTGCGGTTGCGGACTCTTAATTGCGGGGGTGCGCATGTTGAGCGTGGTGTGCCGCTGACTTTGGAGGAGTTGCGGCGGGAGGTGTGCTGGATCGCGGGGCGGGATGTCGCGTTGGGGGAGGGGAGGTGGTTGAGCAGGTTCAGTGATTTCTCCCGGTTGGCGGTGTCCTACCGCAGGGGGCGGATCTTTTTGGCGGGGGATGCGGCGCATGTGCATTTCCCGATCGGTGGGCAGGGGCTGTCTACCGGGCTGCTGGATGCGGTCAACCTCGGCTGGAAGCTTGCGTTTACGGTGCGTGGCGGTGCGGGCGCGGGGCTGCTGGACACCTATGATGCCGAGCGCCGGCCTGCTGCTCAGCGGGTTATCGACAGTGCGCGGGCCCAGTTGGCTCTGATGCGGCCGGGGCCCGAGTTCGACCGGCTGCGTGTGCTGTTCGGCCGGTTGCTGGCCGGTGGCGGGGAGGGTGGCGCGCTGGCGGCCATGGTCAGTGCCCAGGACACGGTTCTTCCGCCGCGTACCGCGCGGCCCTCTCCGTGGGAGGGAAGGTTTTTGCATAATGTCCAGCTGGCTACCCGTGAGGGTCCTGCTGATGTGATCGGGCTGCTGCGTGAGGGCCGGCCCCTGCTGCTGCTGTTCGGTGAGCGGGGCGGCCGTTATCTTCGGCAGGCGCGGGGCTGGGGCTCGCTGCTGCGTATCGTGCGGGCGGCGCGGACGCCGCAGCTGCCGTGCGAGGCGCTGCTGGTGCGGCCCGACGGGTATGTCGCCTGGGGGCCGGGGGGTGAGGGGCTTGAGGCGGCGCTGGGGCAGTGGTTCGGCGGCCCCCCGGACACCCCGGACACCCCGGACACCCCGGTCACCCCGGTCACCCCGGTCACCCCGGGCATCCCGGCTGCCCCGGCTGCCCCGGCTGCCGGGGGTGCCCGGGGTGTGGTGGCGGGGGGTCTGGCTGGCTGGGGTGTCTAGGGCCGGCGTGCGGATGTGGCCAGTGCCTGAAGTTCCTCGAAGACCGCTGCGCCGCGGCTCTCGGTGAGGTCTGCGGAGGTCAGGACGGAGGACAGGACCACGCTGGGCAGCAGGTGCCGCAGCAGGGCGGCGACCCTGTTCAGCAGGTCCTGGTAGTTGCACATGGCCTGGGACATGGCCTGGACGCCGGCGAAGGAGCCCACCATGACGTCGGCGGTTTCCTTCGGCTGGACGTGCGGGAGCAGTTCGCCTTGGGTCTGTGCCTTTTCCAGCAGTTCGGTGACGACCTCGGCCCAGCGTACGAAGGGGCCGCTGCGGTCGAGTCCGTGGGCCTGCTGGTCGAGTGAGAGCCGCACGCCTGCCCGTACCATCGGGTCGGTCTGCAGCCGGTATGCCTGCAGCAGCACGGTGTCCACGATCTGCTGGATCTTGCAGGCGCGGTCGGGGATGGGCAGCTGCTGGTCCTGCTCGTGGAGCACTCCTTGGGCCAGGTGTTCCTTCGAGGGGAAGTGGAAGTACAGGGCCCCCTTGGTCACGTCGGCCGCGGCGAGGATCTCGCTGATGGTCGCGGCCTGGTAGCCGCGTTCCTCGAAGATCCTGGCCGCGGCGACGAGGATCGTTCGCCGTGTCCGGATTGCCCGGTCCTGCTTGACCATGTCGGCCTCCTCCAATCGATGAGCCCGGAGACCCCTTACAAAAAAACCGTCTAGTTTGTATCTTACAGGTAGTCGCGTGGTGCGCAGCCCTCCGGTCGTGCCGAATTCAAGGAATGGCGTGAAGCCTGCAGGCGGACGACGGACGACGGACGACGGACGACGGACGAGGGACGAGGGGGCTGTGGGGCGCGGCAGGTGCGGTCGGTGTGTGGCAGGCAGGCGGGCATGCGGGCAGGCATGCGGGTGGGTGGGGAGGGGTGTGATGATTCTCGTGACGGGGGCCACCGGGACGGTGGGCCGGGAGGTGGTCCGGCTGCTGGGGGCGGATGTGGGCGTTCGTGTCATGGCCCGGGATCCGGCACGGGTGAGGGGGGCGTCTGAGACTGCGGAGATAGTTGCGGGGGACTACAGGGATCCGCGGTCGCTTGGCCGGGCTCTGGCGGGGGTTCGCACGGCGTTCCTGGTGACCGGTGATGTCGCCGGCGGTGACGATGTCCGGTTCATTCGTGCTGCGCAGATGGCCGGTGTCGGGCGGGTGGTGAAGCTCTCGGCGGCCGCTGTTGTTGACCGCTGTGCCGATGACCTGGTCACCCGGTGGCAGCGTGCCGGTGAGGAGGTGTTGTGTGCCTCGGGTCTTCAGTGGACTGTGCTGCGTCCGCGCGCGTTCATGTCCAATACGCTGTCCTGGGCGCGGTCCGTGCGCTGCGAAGGCGTGGTCCGGGCGCTGTATGGGTCGTCTGTCAATGCCTGCGTGGATCCCCGGGACGTCGCGGAGGTGGCCGTGCGCGTCCTGACCGAGGACGGGCACGCGGGAGGGGCCTACACGCTGACCGGGCCGGAGGCGCTCAGTGCGGCTCAGCAGGTGGATCAGCTCGGCCGGCTGCTCGGGGTGCCGTTGCGCTTGGAGGAACTGAGCCCGGGCCAGGCGCGCCTCGCGCTGGGCCGGCGCTATCCGGTGCCGGTCGTCGAGGCGCTGCTGCAGAGCGCGGAACGTCAGCGGGCGGGAGCCAAGGCGCAGGTTCAGGACACGGTGCGCGCGGTGACCGGCCGCCCGGCCAGAACCTTCCGTGTCTGGGCGAAGGACCATCTGGCGGCGTTCGTGCCCGGCGCGGCGGATGAGGCGGGGCAGTCGCCGCGCCGGGCGGGTCATGGCACGGGCCGCTGGCTCACTGGGTGAGGCAGGCCATGGTGACGGTGGAGCGGGTCACGAGCCGTGCCGGAACTTTCGGTGTCTGGGCGATGGGCCGTGTGGCGGTGTTCGCGTCCGGCGCGGCGGATGAGGCGGGGCGGCCGCCGCGCCGGGCGGGTCATGGCACGGGCCGCTGGCTCACTGGGTGAGGGGGGCCATGGTGACGGTGGAGCGGAACACGAGCTGCCCTTCCTGGTGTCCGGTCACGAGCACGGACTGCGGCCGGTCCGTGTCCGTGCCGGGCGCAGGGCGCGCTTCGATCAGGCAGGGCGTGTGCAGTTCGGCGTAGCGCTTGAACTCGCTGGTGATGTCCAGGGGGATGACCGGGCGCCCCGCGGTGGCGGCGGTGGCCTGGCGGGCGGCCTCGAGCAGCACCATGCCCGGTACGTGGTCGGTGGGGTGGTCGAAGAGGACGGGGTGGCGGGTGTCGACCCTGAGCTGCCAGGAGTTGGGCTGCCCGATGGGGGACAGGACGACGTCCATGGGGGAGACCCGGCCGACGTCCTGGGGTGCTATCGGGGCGGTGAGGGGCAGCGCGGGCCGCCCCCCGTCCAGCTGCTGGGTGCGCAGGCGGTTGTATGTCGCCGGCTGCACACAGGTGAAGTCGGCGCGTCCCGTTGCGGCGATGTGAGGGCCCCGGCGGATGGTGACGTTGTAGTGGAACCCTGCCAGGTTGCCGCGGCGCCACTTGACGTCGTGGCAGGTGATGTCCAGCTCGAGCGAGGCGGGTGCGCTGCCGACCCGCAGGTGCGCGGGCCGGACGTCGATCGCGAGGTCCCACATGAGGAAGTGGTGGCCGAGCGGGACGCCGTACTCGGTGTGCGCCAGGAGGATGCCGGCCTGGCGGATCGTTTCGGCAGCGATCAGCGGGTCGTGGCAGTCGTCCACGTTGACGAAGAAGCTGTGTCCGCGGGGCCACTGGGCCTCGACGCAGAAATGATCGTCGTCCATGCGCGCCCAGTCGGTCAGCATGACCTCGGCGACGCTCGCGCGGTGGACGAATTCCTTGGGGACCGTGGTGGTCAGGGACCGGTGGGGCAGGGCACCGGTCCCGGTAAGGGCCGTGTCGCTCCCGGTGTGTGCCGCGCTGCGTATCGCGCGGTTCCTGTGGAACGTGCTCGCAGACATGATTCCCCCTGAGCCGCTGTGGCTTGAATGTAAGTGGCAGAGCCCTCAGGAGAGCGAAGATACATACCACCCGGTTTAATTTCTAGAAGGAACGCGGCACTCCGCCCGGCGCGAAAAGGAGCGGCGCATTCCCCGATGTGCGGGTGATCGCCTGGCGGCCTGTGGCCCGCCCGGGACCCGCAGGTCGTCCCCGCACGCCGGGCCGTGTGACGGCTGGTGTCTGCCGGGGCGGGTCAGGGGCGGCCCGCCGGCGCACCTCAAGTGATCTCAAAGCCATTCTTGAGCGGCCTGCCCGACCGTGTCCCTAAGGCCCGAGGTGAAGGGGGAGCGGTCGGATGGACGGGAGGGAAGTCCTGATCAGGGTGGAGCGGGGCCGGCCCGACGAGGCGGAACTGGCCGCCGTGGTCGCGGTGCTGCTCGCCGTGCGGGCGCCCGCACGCCAGGCGCCCGGGCAGCCGCCGGTCGCCGGGATGCGGTGGTGGCGCACGCCGGACGCCTACGCGGCGCCCGACGGCTGGCACTGAGGCCGGGGGCCGGCGCTGAGGCCGGCGGCGGCCCCCGCAATACGTACAATAGAAACCGCGCGTGCGGTTTGTTATTATGCTGTCACGATCCGGGACGGGGCCTGAACGGTCTTGTCCCAGGAAGGCACCTGACATGGCGATGACGACTGCCCTGGCACCGGCCGGACCGGGGCCCACCGATATCCGCGGGCGGGTGGCGGAACTGCACGGCATCCGTGAGCAGGCGCTGGCCGGTCCCGGTGGGAAGGCGACCGCGGCGCAGCACGCCAAGGGCAAGCTGACCGCGCGGGAGCGGATCGGGCTGCTGCTGGACGCGGGTTCCTTCCGGGAGGTCGAGCAGCTGCGCCGGCACCGGGCGACCGGTTTCGGGCTGGAGATGAACAAGCCGTACACGGACGGTGTGATCACCGGCTGGGGGACGGTCCAGGGCCGTACGGTCTTCGTGTACGCGCACGACTTCCGCATCTTCGGCGGTGCGCTGGGCGAGGCCCACGCCACGAAGATCCACAAGATCATGGACATGGCGCTTGCCACCGGGGCGCCGCTGGTGTCGCTGAACGACGGCGCGGGGGCCCGTATCCAGGAGGGTGTCTCGGCGCTTGCCGGGTACGGCGGCATCTTCCAGCGCAACACCAGGGCTTCGGGTGTGATCCCGCAGATCTCGGTGGTGCTGGGCCCGTGCGCGGGCGGCGCGGCCTACAGCCCGGCGCTGACCGACTTCGTGTTCATGGTCCGTGAGACCTCGCAGATGTTCATCACCGGCCCGGACGTGGTCAAGACGGTGACCGGTGAGGAGATCACGCAGAACGGCCTGGGCGGCGCGGACGTGCACGCCGAGACCTCCGGTGTGGCCCACTTCGCCTACGACGACGAGGAGACGTGCCTGGCGGAGGTGCGCTACCTGCTGTCGATGCTCCCGCAGAACAACCGGGAGGCCCCGCCGAGGGCGCTGGGCGGTGACCGGGCCGAGAGGCGCTCGGAGGTGCTGCTGGACCTGGTGCCGGCCGACGGCAACCGGCCCTACGACATGGCCGCCGTCATCGAGGAGATCGTCGACGACGGCGAGTACCTCGAGGTCCACGAGCGCTGGGCCCGCAACATCATCTGCGCGCTGGCCCGGCTGGACGGCCAGGTCGTCGGCATCGTCGCCAACCAGCCGCAGTCCCTGGCCGGGGTCCTGGACATCGAGGCGTCGCAGAAGGCCGCACGCTTCGTCCAGATGTGCGACGCCTTCAACATCGCGCTCGTCACCCTGCTGGACGTCCCCGGATTCCTGCCCGGCGTCGGCCAGGAGCACGGCGGGATCATCCGGCACGGCGCGAAGCTGCTGTACGCCTACTGCAACGCGACCGTGCCGCGGATCTCGCTGATCCTGCGCAAGGCCTACGGCGGCGCGTACATCGTGATGGACTCGGCGTCCACCGGCGCCGACCTGACCTACGCCTGGCCGACCAACGAGATCGCCGTGATGGGCGCCGAGGGCGCGGCGGGCGTCATCTTCCGCCGGCAGATCGCCGAGGCGGAAGACCCCGAGGCCATGCGGCACAAGATGGTCAAGGAGTACAGGACCGAGCTCATGCACCCCTACTACGCGGCCGAGCGCGGCCTGGTCGACGACGTCATCGACCCGGCCGCCACCCGCGAGGTCCTCATCCGCTCCCTGGCCATGCTCCGCAGCAAGCACGCCGACCTGCCCTCCCGCAAGCACGGCAATCCCCCGCAGTAGCACCACGCCCACGGGACGCGGGACGCCGGTGCGGCGGCGGCCCCCGGTCTCCCGCTCTGTGTAGGAGAGTGCACATGGTCAAACAGGAGCGAGCGGTGCGCACCCGGCACGCGCTGATCCAGGCCGCGGCCGCGGTGTTCGCCGAGGAAGGCTTCGTCACCGCCTCGCTGAGCACCATCAGCGGCCGGGCCGGTGTCAGCAACGGTGCGCTGCACTTCCACTTCGCCAGCAAGAACAGGCTCGCCGAAGCGGTCCGGGCCCAGGCCGCCGAGGCCCTCGGGCGGATCACCGAGACGGCGCGGGCCCGCCACGGCGACTCCCTGCAGACGGTGGTGGACGCCACGCACGAGCTGATGGACAGCCTCGCCCGCGACATCGTGGTCCGCGGCGGCTTCGAACTCGCCGGCGACGCCGCGCGCCGGGGCGGGCCCTCCCTGCGCAGGCAGTGGCAGCGCTGGGTGGAGGACAGCCTGCGCCGGGCCGAGCGCAGCGGCGCCCTGGCCCAAGGGGTGTCCGCCGCGGACGGCGCCCGCGTCATCGTCGCCGCGACCGCGGGCTTCGAGATCCTCGGCGGCGAGGACGTCTCCTGGCTCTCCCGCCGCAGCGTCACCCGCTTCTGGGAGGTCCTGCTGCCGCTGCTCGCCGGCCGGCAGAACCTGGACGGGCTGGTGTGCGCGGGCTCGAACCTGCTGACCGCCGTCCCCCCGCAGGAGCAGTCCGCGCGGGCCAGCCCCCCAAATTTGCATACCAAGAGGTCTGTTTAAGACCTGGGCCTCAGTTGCATCTTCCCCGCTACCCCTTGAGGATCCCTCAAGGATGCCCCGCGAACGCCTTGAGTTCCACTGGAGATCGAGCATCCGGCCTGCTCGGGGGACGCATGACCTCGACTCGGAGCGGAAGAGATACAGGATGCGCGGTTTGATATTGACATACCGCACGTGCTGTTTTTAGTCTTGGCAGGGAGCCGGACTGGCCTTTGCTGGCGGCCACGGACTGACCGGAGCTCGTGCATAAGACAGGGGAGATCGCGTGGACATCAAGGTACTGGGCGCACTGGCCGTCACGGAGAACGGCGTCTCCATCACGCCGACGGCCCCCAAGCCGCGCCAGGTTCTGGCTCTGCTGGCACTGCACGCCGACCGGGTGGTGCCCGTCTCCGCCCTCATCGAGGAGCTGTGGGGCCTCACCCCGCCGCGCAGCGCCCGCACCACCCTGCAGACCTACGTCCTGCAGCTGCGGGAACTCATCGCCGTGGCCCTGGAGCAGGACGGCCACGGCGGTGCGGACGGACCCGGCGCACCGCGCACCGCCAAGGACGTGCTGGTGACGATGCCCGGCGGCTATCTGCTGGCCAGCGGCGGCGGACCCAGTGACGTCCGCCTGTTCGAGCGTCTTGCGGGCATGGGATACCGGGCCATGGACGCGGGTGACTTCCCCGGCGCCGCACGCCAGCTGCGCGAAGCGCTCACGCTGTGGTCCGGCACCGCCTTCGCGGACGTGCAGGTCGGGGAGCAGCTGGAGACGGAGATCAAGCGTCTTGAGGAGAGCCGGCTGTGCGCTCTTGACCAGCGTATCGAGGCCGATCTGCGGCTGGGACGCCACCGTGAACTGCTGGCCGAGCTGACGGTTTTGGTGAACCGTTACCGCACGCACGAGAGCCTGCACGGCCAGTTCATGCTCGCGCTGTACCGCTCGGGGCGGCGCGGAGAGGCCCTGGAGGCCTATCAGCGGCTGCGTGCCACGCTCGTACGCGACCTCGGTCTGGAGCCGTCCGCGGGGCTGCAGCGCCTGCAGCGGTCCGTCCTGACGGCCAGCCCCGAGTCCACGGCGGCACCTCACGCGGCCAAGGAGCGGCTCGTGTCGACGAGCTGAGTGCCCGCGCCCGCCCCCGGGGGCCTGCGCGCAGCGGGTGGCACCCGGTGGCCGGCGCCCCGGAACGCGGCAGGCGCCGGCCCCCGAGGCCGCCGAGCCGTCCACGCCGCCCTGATCCGCGGGCGCGCCGCCGCCCCTGGTGCACGGCCCGAACACGCCGGGCGCCCCTGGGGGATCCGGCAGTGGCCCGGCAGCGCGGCCCGCACGGACCGTACGCCGGCTCTCCCGCCACGGCCGCCACCGTCTGCGCCGTCACGGCCCTGAGCGCGCAGAAGGACACCGCAGCCCGCCCCGCCCTGCCCCGGCCCGGCCCGCCCGCCTTGCCGCCGGTGCCGTCCCCCGGCCGCCGAAGCCGCGGTGCACACCGTGGCCGGCTTTCGCCGCCCTGCCCCCGGACGGCCGGCCCTCCCGCCGCCCGGGCCGCTGATCACGCATCCGGGCCCTCCCCCCACCGGCTGCGCCGGAGCCGCGCGCTTCCCCTGACGCGGGGACAGACGGCACCCGTCCCCGCCGGGCATGCCCGGCGGGCGGAGCGGCCGGGTTCCCGCATTTCGGTTTCTCTGCAGCAAAACTCCACGGGAGCGGGGACCGGAAAGAGTATTCCGTGATACGCCGGACGCGTCCGGTGCCAGGAGGCGTCCGCTATTCCTGAGCGGATCAATTGTGCGGATCCAGGTGTTCCGCTGAAACATCCTCGAGCTCTGGTCGAAGAAAGGAGGGTGTGGCGCGATTTTGGCTAGTGTGCTGACGGTGACGGAATTCAGCCATGAGAGGAACTCGGCGAGCTACGGAGGAAAGCAGTGAAGATTCAGGTTCTGGGTCCGTTGAGTGCCGAGGTCAATGGGGGATCGATTGTCCCGACGGCCGGTAAGCCGCGGCAGATTCTTTCCCTGCTGGCCCTCTACCCGGGACGGGTGATGCCCGTTCCCATGCTCATGGAGGAAATCTGGGGAACCGAGCCGCCGCAGAGCGCGCTCACCACGCTGCAGACCTACATCCTCCAACTGCGCCGGCGCCTGGGCACCGCGATGGGGCCCGACGCCCCCGGCACGGCCAAGGAAGTGCTGGCCACCCGCCACGGCGGCTATCTGCTGCAGATACCGGCCGAGAGCGTCGACGTGCACGAGTACGAACGCATGGTCACCGAAGGCAGGTCGGCTTTCGAGACCGGGGACGACGCGACCTCGGCCGCCCGTTTCCGGCAGGCGCTGGAGCTGTGGCGCGGCCCCGCGCTGGTCGACGTACGGGTCGGACCGATCCTCGGGATCGAGGTCATGCGCCTGGAGGAGAGCCGGCTCGGCACCGTCGAGCGGCGGATCGACGCCGATCTGCGGCTCGGCCGGCACGCCGAACTCATCGCGGAACTCGCCGAGCTGACGGCGCGCTACCCGCAGCACGAAGGGCTGCACTCGCAGGCCATGGTGGCCATGTACCGGTCGGGGCGGCAGGCATCGGCCCTCGCCGTCTACCGGCAGCTGCGCAACCGGCTGATCGACGAACTGGGCGTCGAGCCCTCGCCGCAGGTGCAGCGGCTGCACCAGGCCATGCTGGCCGTCGACCCGCAACTGGACGTCGTCGCCGGAGTGCGGCGCAGCTCGACCTTCGATCTTTACGCCGCCTGAGGCCGGCCGGAGCGGGGGCCTGCGCCGTCCTCAGTGCCTATGGGTGAGCCCGGATTCTGAGAGGCCTGGTGGCCTGAGCCCGGTGGGAATTTGCGAGGAGGCCGGGCGTGTGTGCCCGGGGCTGCGGCCGGCGGCTGCAGCCCGGCCACACGCTCTGACACCCTGCATGGCCCGGCAGTGTGGGCGCGCGCACTGTCCACGTCCCGAGCCGGCGCGGCCCTTTTGCCGCCCGGGGCGGCGGGCCACCTGCAGGGCGGGTGAGCCGTGCGCGAGGCGGTGCACCGCCAGGTTTCGAACGGGCCACCACCGCACCCGCGGATTCCCCGGGCGGGAGGGGGCACTGCCCGAAGGCTGCGGTCATCTTCTCGGCCCTACCGACCGCAGGAGCATCGGATACCGGCTCTGAACGGTGGAGCCGCCCGGTTCCGCGCTCGCTGCGTCCTGTGCAGGTCGTGTCTCGTTGTGCCGGGAACACGCCGCGGGCTGGTCCGCCTCGTGCCTCACGCAGCGTTCGTACCAGATGCCCGTGAGGCGTCAGTTGCGTCGTACGGCCGCTGTTACTTCACCGGCTCCGGCTCCGGCGTGCTCTGCGTCTTGGCCGAGTCCTGCGGATCGGCCGGGGTCTTCACGCAGTCCAGCAGGAGCTGGGCGACGTCGACGACCTGGATGGACTTCTTCGCCTTGCCGTCGTTCTTCTTGCCGTTGACGGAGTCGGTCAGCATCACGAGGCAGAACGGGCAGGCGGTGGACACGATGTCCGGGTTCACCGACAGCGCCTCGTCGACCCGCTCGTTGTTGATGCGCTTGCCGATGCGCTCCTCCATCCACATCCGCGCGCCGCCGGCGCCGCAGCAGAAGCCGCGCTCCTTGTGGCGGTGCATCTCCTCGTTGCGGATGCCGGGACGCTGGCGATGATCTCGCGCGGGGGCGTGTAGATCTTGTGACCGGGGTGATGGGGACCAGCCTGCCCGCATCCACGAGGTGCTGGAGCAGCTGGGTGTGGTGGATGACCTCGTAGTCGCCGCCGAGCTGCGGGTACTCGTTGCCGATCGTGTTCAGGCAGTGCGGGCAGGTGGCGACGATCTTCTTCGAGGACTTCGGCTTCTTGGTGCTCTCGTCCTCGTCGTCCTCGCCGAACGCCATGTTCAGCGCGGCCACGTTCTCCATGCCGAGCTCCTGGAACAGCGGCTCGTTGCCCAGGCGGCGGGCGGAGTCACCGGTGCAACCAGTGCGCCACACCGACGACGCCCCACCGGTTCATCCGGGTGTGGCCGAGGAACTCCTTCACCAGGGCCGCGCCGCGCCGGCAGGGGTGGTCGGTCCGGGTGCGGGCCGGCACCGGCTGTCCGAGCTTGAAGTACCGGATGAACTCGCCGATGGCGCGTGCGAACAGCGCCGAGCCGACGACGGCAAGGGAGGAGCGCAACAATGATCGCGGCGAGTTGCATGGGCGGGCTCCCCGTACCGGCGAGAACGGGCCTACTGGGCGGTAACTTGTGGGCTCGGTCGGAGAGTACCCACTTCGGACTCCGCAAGGTGGCCAGGCCGCGGTGATCGGTGTCGCGGGCCCCGCCCCGGCTGCGGCGGTTCCGGCAGCCCGGCTGCACGCCCCAAGGGCCTGCACGGCCAGGGGAGTTGCGGTGCGCAGCGGTGCGGTGCCCGCCGGGCCGGCAGGTCTGGCACCGCTGCGGGCTCCAGAGGCAATCGAGGGTCTTTCACCTTGCCCTGCACCCGGGGGCTGTGCGCGGCTGCTCGCCTTCGGGCGGGCCTCAGCCCGCTCTCCAGGGATGCTTGAGGCTGTCCGGCGATTCTCGAACCGCACCCCTGCGCCCCCAGGGGGGAGGCCAAGGAGGATGCCATGCCGGACGACCAGCCAGTGCGGCTGCACTGTTTCGCGCACTCCGCGGGGGGTGTCTCCGTCTTCGACGGCTGGGCGGAGCGTGCCGGACCCGGGGTGGAGGTCAGGGCGCTGTGCCTGCCGGGGGGTGAACGGCGGCGGTCCGAACCCCGGGTGACCACGCACGAGGCGCTGCTCGCCGATGTGCTGCCCAGTTCACCGACCCGTGCTCGGGCCCCTACGTCCTGTACGGGCACGGTCTGGGCGCCATGGTCGCCCTCACCGTGACGCGCGCCCTGCACGAGGCGGGGATGCCCGGCCCCGCGCTCCTTGCCGTCAGTGCCTGCCCGCCGCCCCACGTGCCCTGCGCGCTGGCGGATGTCCGCGGGGCGAGTGATGCCGAAGTGCTGCACATCCTGGGCGGCAACGGCGCCGTGCCGCCCGGCAGCGACGAAGGGATCTGGCTGCGGGCCATGCTGCCGGTGCTCCGCGCCGACCTGGAGCTGGCAAAGGCCCTGGAAGAGGCGGCCCGCACCCCCTCGTCCAGGGGTCCGCTGAGCACACCGGTCCTCGTCCTCGCCTCGCAGGCGAACCCGCTTGCGCCGCCTGCGATCACCGACGGCTGGTGGCAGTGGACCGAGGGGCCCGTCCGCTCGCGCACCGTCCCCGGACGTCACTTCTTCGTACGCGGCGGCCGTGAACTGCCGCGGCTGCTGGGCCGGGCCTGCCGCGTCGCCGGCCGCCTCGCCCGCGAGCGCGTGCCCGTCGGCTGAGCCCGCGCTCCGGCCACCCGGTGCGGGCAGGAGCGCCTGCGCCCTCGGAATCACAGTGCGATGCACGTCAGCCGGCGGATACGGGGGCAGCGCTTCACCCGCTCATGCTCCAGCGGTTTTCATCCGGCCGTCCGAATTCTGTTCGCGTCCCCGTCCCGTCCGCGTAAGGCAAGGAGAGAGGTGTCCAGATGTCTGCTGAGCTCGCGGACAAGACCGCGCACACGGTGCACGTGTCCGCACCCGCCGGTGTGGTCTACGCGCTGATTACCGACGCGGCGAAGTGGCCGCTCTACTTCTCCCCGGTCATCCATGTGGAGCAGCTGGACTTCGACGGCGAACGGGGGTGGCTGAGGATGTGGTCCCTCATGGACGGCCTGCTGAAATCGTGGACCTCGTGGCGGCACCTGGACCCGGTGCAGCGCCGCGTGGACTTCCGGCAGGAACTGCCCGCGTCCCCGTTCGACTCGATGGGCGGCACCTTGAACGTGCGTTCGCAGGGCCCGCACCGTACCGAGCTGGAACTGCTGTACGACTACAGCATCACCGGGGACCGGCCCGATGACGTGGCGTGGGCGCAGCGGGCCACCGGCGGCAACAGCCGCGCCCAGCTCGCCGACGTGAAGGCCTTCGCCGAGCGGTGGACGCGCCTGGACGAACTGGTCCTGTCCTTCGAGGACTCGGTGCGCATCCACGGCCCGGCCGAGCTGGTCTACGACTTTCTCTACCGGGCCGGGGCCTGGCCCGAACTGGTCCCGCACGTCACCCGGGTCGACCTCGCCGAGGACGCGCCCGGAGTGCAGCGCATGACCGTACAGACGCTGACCGAGTCCGGTTCGCACAGCGCCGAGTCGGTGCGGATCTGCTTCCCGCACGCGGGCCGCATCGTCTACAAGGAGACCGCGACCTCCCCCCTGCTGGGGGCACACACCGGCGAATGGTCCGTCGTCCCGGACGAGACGGGGGTGACCGTCCTCGCGCAGCACAGCGTCGTGCTGCGCGAGGAGAACATCACCGCCGTGCTGGGCGAGCAGGCGGGCCTGGCACACGCCCGCTGGCATGTGCGCCAGACCCTCGGCCGAAACTGCCGGGCCCTGCTGGCCCTGGCCAAGCAGCACGCGGAAAGCGCCGTCCGCATGCTGTGACCGCGGCCGGGCGCGGGCGGCCGCGCCCAAAAGCAGCCCTGCGCACGGGAAACGGCAGCGGTGTGCTGCGGGAATCCTTGGAAAGGAGTCGAGCCGCGGCACAAAGGAAAGCAGTGCCTCGCCGGGCACCCCGTACCGTGGTTTTTGCCCGGACATGGCGAGGAGCTGCAATGTTCAATGACATAGGCGCGCTTGAGCTGGTGATGCTCGCGATTCTTGCCGTGCTCATCTTCGGCCCGGACAAGCTGCCGAAGGTAATTCAGGACGCGGCCCGGATCATCCGGAAGGTCCGTGCCTTCTCGGACCAGGCCCAGCAGGACATCCGCGAGGAACTCGGCCCCGAGTTCAAGGACGTCAACTTCGAGGACCTGAATCCCAAGACGTTCATCCGCAAGCAGCTGGGCGACGACGAACTGGGGCTCAAGGAGATCCGTAACGGCTTCGACCTGCGCACACAAGCGGCAGAAGTCGCCGACGCGGTGAACGGCCAGGAGAGCGAGTCGCCCCGCAGGCCCGGACCCCCCTCGCCGCCGTAGCCGCCACCTGAACGTCCCCGCCCCGCCCCCCCTTTTTGAGGCAACGCCCCTTGGCCGGGCGCTCGGCCCGCCTGGGCCCGGCGCGGCTGGGCCCGGCGCCCCGGCTGGTGTGGTCACGGGCCCTGCCCTGGGGCACCGCTCGGCCCCCGCTGCACACCCGCTTGGGAAAACGAACGCCGACGCGTGCCCGGCAACTCACGCGTGCTTAGCCCGACCGTTGTGGACGTCCAGGCCAGGAGGCCGTCATGGGGGACAGGCACGACAGCCCGGCCCGGCCCACGCATACGCCGCCCTGCGCCGCCCGCGCCGCATCCACCCCTGCCAGCCCCGCCTGCCCGGGCCGGTGCGTGGCCTTCCACCGTGCCGCCGCCCCGGCCCCTGTACGGCGCGAGGGGACGTGATCCGTCCGCCGCCCCGGCCGGGCCGCCGCCGCCTGGCCCGGCGGCCGGGTCGTTCTAGGAGCCCGCACGTGCCCGTTCAGCGCCCGCAGAAAGGAGAGAGGGTACCCGGCCCTCGCGACGGACCGCACACCCCGGCCACCATGACTGTTCACCGTTGCCCCCACGCGCCGATCTCCGTGCTCGTCGCCCCCGGCCCCGCCCCGTACGCGAGCCGGTGGGACCTCGAGCTGCGCGGGCCGCTCGACCGTGCCGCCCTGGACCACATCCTGGGCGAGCTCAGCGCCGATGACCTGGATCGGCCGGTGCCGCAGCACCAGCTGCTGCGGCACGGCCCCGACCACCACACGCTGCGGTTGTGGGCGACGCAGGCAGGGCCCGCCGCCTTGGTTTCGGGCCGCCTCGCCGATCGGCTCACCGAGCCGCCGCCGGCCGCCGGCCACCCGCTGACCACCGCCCAGCGCGCGGTCCTCGCATCCGGCGCAGCGCACCGCTATGAGGCGGTGCTGCTCGCAACACGGACGCTGTGCCGGACGCGAGCGCGCTGCGCGAGGCCCTGGGTGCCGTCCTGGCCGCCCACCCTCAGCTGCGCTGCCCGCATCTGCGGCCCGGACGGCCGGCTCACCGCCCAGGCCCAGGACGGGGCGGCAGGTCACCAGGGTCGCCGCTGGTGGAGAGGGAGTTCACCAACGAGGCCGACTTCGGCGCGGCTGTGGACTTCACCGGCCGCACGCTCGACGCGCGCGCCGGCATCCAGCTGCGGGCGCTGCTCGCCAGGGACCGCCGTCCGGCCGGACCGCGTGCCGACCGGCTTGCCGTGGTCGCGCATGAGCTCGCCGTGGACGCCGCGTCCTGGCGCATCCTGCTCGACGACCTGGCCGCCGCCCTCGACGCGGTTGGTGCCGGACGTCCGGCGCGGCCGCAGCACCGGCCCGACGGCCTGGCCGACTGGATCGGCGAACTGCGGGAGCTGGCCCGTGACCCCGCCGAGGCGCGGCGCTGGAGCCTGGTCGCCGGGCGCAGGCAGCGGGCGGGCGTTTCCCGCCGGCCCGCCCCGCCGGCCAGGCCGGGCGATGCGCCCGACGCCGCCCCGGCGCCCGCCCGCACGGCCGGGCTTGGGGAGGCCCGCCGCACCGGGTTCGTCCTGGACGAGGACCACACCGAGCGGATCGTCCAGGTCCTGGCCCGGCGGCTCGCGCTGACCCCCGCACAGGTGCTGACCGGCGTGTTCGCCCTCGCCCTTGCCCGCTGGCAGGGATCCGATGAGGTCAGCTTCGACGTACGCAGCGACCCCCGCAGCGGCCGGCGGAGCCTACGACACCCGCGTGGGCCGGCTCACCCGACCCCTACCCGGTCCATCTCACACCGGACCAAGGCCTCGACCCGCTTCGCCAACTGACCGCTCTGGCCGGCCCCTTGGCCGACTGCGCGGGCGGCGCCCGGGCGGCGCGACTTCGGAGCCTGCCGCGAGTGGAGCCCCGATCCGCTGCTCGCGGCGCCGGCTGCGCGCAACTGCCGCCCGCCCGGACGTGTCTGACCGTGCCCGGCCCCCGGCGAACTGCTGCCCGGCTCCGCCCGCCCCGCGCGCGCCGGCGCGCCGGGCCGGCCCCTGCACCGTGTCGAGGCCGGGGCCCAGCTCGCCGACGGCCGGCTGCACATCACTCTCGACTGGGCCACCGCCCCGGCCCACGGCGTCACCGACACATCGGTGGCCGCCCTCAAGGACCTGCTGCAGGATCTGCTGGCAGAACTGGCCGACGAGCCCGCCACCCCGGCTCCGCTCGTCTTGCGGGCCACCCCCCAGCAGTCGGCGCTGTACACGGGCGGCGAGGGACGGCCCGGCACCGGACGCCGATGTCGAGCAGCTCGTATGGCTCTGGCACGGCCCGCTCGACGCCGGCCGCTTCGCCGCAGCCTGGCAGTCGGTCTTCGACCGCGAGACGGTGCTGCGCACCGCGTTCACCGGCGGCGGCGAACCGCTGCTCGTGGTGCACGACCGGGTCACGCCCGAGATCACCCGCCGGGCCATCAGCGACGACGACTGGCACCCCTTCCTCGAGCGGGACCGGCTGCGCGGCTTCGACCTGCACTGCCCCGCACTGCTGCGCCTCACCCTGCTGGAGGCGCAGCGGACCCCGCCCGCCCCCGCCATCGCCCCCACCCCGGATCCTGGTCAGCACCACCGGGCCCTGCTCGACACCTGGAGCGCGCACATCCTGCTGCGCGGCTCTACCGCGCCTATCTCGCCGGCGGCGTCCTGCCCGGCGGTGAGCGCCGCCCCGACCTGCGCGACTACACGGCCTGGGTCGCGGCCCAGAACCCGGAGCCCGCCCGCGGGTTCTGGGCGCGCAGCGCGCCCCCCGACGGTGCGGCCTCGGCGGCCCGGCCGGCCCGCCGCCACCGGCCTGACCGGCGCCGGCCGCGCCCGGCTCCGCCTGGATCCCGCCGACACCGCCCGCCTCGCCCGCTGGGCCGGCACCTGGGGCACGGCCGAGAGCAGCGTGCTGCAGGCCGTCTGGGCCATGCTGATCTACTGGGCCTCCGGCGCCACCAAAGCGGCCCCCGTCTGCTTCGCGGTGACGGTGTCGGGACGCGGCATACCGCTGGACGGCGCGGCCCGGATACCGGGGCCGCTGCACAACCCGCTCCCCATGACCGTCGAGGTGGACCCGGCGGGCACCGTGCCGCGTCTGCTGCGGCAACTGCGCGACCGCGCCATGGAGATGTCCGCATACGAATGGGTACCCGCCGACTGGATCCGCGCCTGGAGCCACAGCAGCGTGGACGCCGACACCGTCATCGCCTTCGAGGATCCGCCCCATCCGGTGGAAGGCCTGGAGGCCGAACTCGCCGCCCACGGTCTGCGGGCCGAGTTCCCGGCATCCTGCCCGCCCACCTCCGTGCTCCCCGTCGGGCTGCTGGCCCACCACGACAGCGCGGGCGGCCTGGTCCTCACGGAGGTACACAACCGGGCCCAGCTCGGGGAGGAGGCGGCCGGCGCGCTGCTGGCGCACAGTGCCCTGCTGCTGCGTGAACTTCCCCTGTGGGCGGACGAGTCCACCACGGTCGAAGAAGCCCTGCAGTTCCTTGAGGGCAGCACCGTACCCCTCATGGCCGACGCCTTCAGGGACGGCCAGGACACCCCCTTGGTCACCCTGCGCGCGGCGCGCCAGGACCAGGCGGGGGACGATCTGCCCTGATACCGCCGCCGGGCGCCCCCCGACCTGCTACGACCTGCTGGCCCACGCCTATCCGGGCCCCCAGGAACTGCTGGTGCTCCCCGCCGAAGCCGACCCTGACGGCGCACAGCCCGCCCTCACCGCGCTCGGCAGGGACCAATCCCTGCTGCTCGGCGGATTCTCCGAAGCCGGCGCCCGCGCCTGTGACATCGCCCGGCGCATCGCGGCGGACGGCGGCCGCCCGCCGCGGGTGGTACTCGCCGGTGCGACGGCAGACGAGTGGGAGCGGGCCCGCGATCTGGCCGGAGCCCTGAAGGCCGCCACCGAAGGGGCCATCTGACGCCGACGGCGCGAGGGGCACCCCGGGGGGGCGGCCCCGCACGCGTGCCCGACGGCCGCGGCTGCGGGGCAGCCGCACCCCGGGGTGCGCCCGGTGCCCGCCGGGGCGCTGCCTGCCCGCCGTTTTCCCCACCGCTCCTCAAGCGTTTTCCCCACCGCTTTTCGAGCGTTTTTCGTGTGACGTTGTGCAGGGTGGCTGATGCACGGGCGGCCCCCGCCCGGTTGCCGGACTCGTCCGCAGGAGCTCTGAGCCGTCGGGAGCCTCATGCACGGCGCCGGCGTCACGGCCGGCGGCCGTACAAGCCCGGCCGCCACCCCACGTGAGCCGGCCGGACAGGAGGATCGGATGTACGACACGCAGAAGAGGGCAGCAGGATGCCCAACGAGCGGATGGATCTTTCCCTGCCGCACGTCCCGCCGCTCCGGCTTGCCGGAATCGACGAAGACGACACCTTGGGAGCCCCACGTCGTGCGCGGTGTGCGACTGATTGCCAGGACGGCCCGGGCGGCGAGGCGAGTCGCTGCGGCCCGGGCATCCTCGACCGAGGTGCGAGTGGACCTTGACAGCCTGCGAAGACAGCCGCGAGCGAAGGTGCAGGGAGCGGTCATGAAACGGTTGTTGCGTCGCGGCCGGCAGGCGATGGCGGACCATTGCCTGCGCCCGCTGTGGCGGTCCCTGGTGACCTCCGGGGCCATCCACGCCGGCCCCGAGGCGTATGACGCGGCGGGCGGCCCCTCTTCGGCCTCGTGCACTCCAGGATCCCTTCGCACACGCCCGGGCAAGGCCCGCCCGCCCCGCCCACCCCGCGCAGCGATTGCGCGCGGACCTGCCGCTCTCGAGGACGGAGCGGCAGCTCGCCCGTGAGCTGTGGCCGGACGTACCGCGCCGGACGGCGGGTCTTTGACGGCAGCCGACCACCGGCCGGGCCGGCCGGTCCAGACGGTGGTGATGGCACCTCGTCGATGTCCAGCCGCGGGGAGCGCGGCACCCAGGCGTCCGGGCCCGGCTTGCCGATGTTGACGAGGACACTGCAGGCGGGGCCATGGCTGCGCGGCCGAGGAAGTCCTTCTGCACGCCGGCGAAGTCGAAACCCTGGCCATCGGGCCGGCGGCCAGGCCGGCGGAGCGGACGCCCATGATGAAGTACGCGGCCTGCAGGGCGCCGTTGACCAGGGCGGACCGCTCGCGGACCGGGCGCTCGGCGTAGAGCATGTCCTTGACCTGCTGGGCAAGTGTGGGAGCAGCTTGGGCAGCTCCTCGTGGAACTCGTTGTCCACGGAGAGGATCGCGACCAGCGGGGCAGTGGCGGTCGTCGCGCGGTTGGCCCTGGCCATGTGCTGCGCCAGGGCGGCCGCGGGCCTCTGGCGGGAGCGGACCGAGGGCGATGCGCAGCGGGGCCTGGTTGAAGGCGGTCGGGCCGTACTTGACCAAGTCGTAGATCGCCTGGACCTGCTGCTCGGTCACCGGCTCGTCGGTGAACGTGTTGGCGGTTCTGGCCTCCCGGAACAGGAGGTTCTGGGCGGTGGTGCCAAGGACAAGCGACATGGCTGCAACCTTTGTGTCAGGGGCGGTGGACCAGCGTGCGGGCACTGCGCGGAGCATGCCTGTGTCTCCCGGGAACCCCCGGTCGTGCGTGATCGCTCTCACCGTGCGGCCCCGGTCGCTGAACGCGCCGGCCGGATTGCGAACGTGCCGGGGGCCGGCGGCGGCCGGCGCACGGGACGCGGCACGGCGAACCGTCCGATCCCGGCGAGCGCGGACGCCGGCGGGCAGGCGAGCTGTCCGAGCAGCATCCCGGGCGCAGCGACCAGCAGGTGCGGGGCGGACACGGCGGTGCAGGTCGTGACATGGCGGCCGCTGCGCAAGGCGTGACCCCTTTCGGCCGCCCGGGCCACGGGGCGGCCTTGCTTCGTCACCGCGGGGACTGCTGGTCACCGCCGCGGCCCGTCAGGTGATGTCGTCGTGGCCGTTCAGCCGCCGCTCCTGGTCCGGGCCGGCCTGCGCGGTGACGTGCGGTGCCGCGTACACCAGCTCGGCCGCGTCCACGTCCTGCGGGCAGAGGCCGAGGGGGGACGCTTCGTCGTCGCCCAGGCCGGCGTCGGGGTCGTTGCGGGCGCGGCGTCTGTCGTTGAGCAGGCAGATGACCAGCGCGATGACGCACAGGAGCGCGATCGGGGCGGCCAGCGACAGCATGGTCAGCGGGTCACCCGGTCGGCGTGGCGAACGCGGAGAACAGGGCGATGCCCATGAGCATGCCGCGCCACCAGCCGGCCAGCCGCTTCCCGGTCAGCACTTTGGTGATGTTGAGCAGCACGAGCAGCAGCGGCAGCTCGAAGGCGAGCCCGAAGACGATCACCATGCGGTCACCAGTTGCAGAGGTAGTCGTCGACCGGGAGCAGATTCTGGTGTCCTGGGGGGTGAAGCCCCAAAAGGACGGTCGCGGGTGTTGCGGAAGAATCACGTAGGCGAGCACGGCACCGCCGAGGAACAGCGGCACACCGGCGCCGACGAAGGCCAGCGCGTACTTCCTCTCACGGGTGTGCAGGCCGGGAGCCATGAAGGCCCACAGCTGGTAGAGCCAGATCGGCGATGCCGGCCCACGCCGGACATGAGCGAGACCTTGAGCGCGATCGAGAAGGGCGCGATGAGCCCGTTGACGGTCATGTCGGCGCACGGCACGCCACTCACCTGCCGGCGCGAGCGGTCCGCACAGCCCACGGAGTCCAGGATCGGCCTCAGCAGGAAGTGGATCAGTTCCTTGTAGAAGACAGCGGCGACGACCGTGACGACCAGGACGCCCAGGACCGACTTCAGCAGCCGGTTACGCAGCTCGCGCAGTGCTCCGCGAGGGGCATGCGCCCCTCGGCGTTCTTGTCCTGCTTGCGGGCAGTCTTGAGCACCCCACGTTCCTCCGTCTCGTGCGGCGGCCGTCGGAACGCGGCGTCAGCTGTGGATGGTGTGGCGCGGCTCGGTCACCGCACGGGAGCCCGTCGCGTCCTGGCGCGGCCTTCAGGGTGCGGGGCGCGGCCTGCCCGGCGGCCTCAGCGGGGTTGTGCGCCATCGCCGCCGCCTCGTCGTCCTTCTTCATCGCCTTGGCCTCGCTCTTGAGAATGCGAGCCGGACTTGCCGAGCGACCGGGCCATTTCCGGGAGCTTCTTCGCGCCGAAAAGCAGCGCGATGCGAGCAACTATCAGAACGATCTCCAGGGGCTTCAGATTGCCTGTCATGTGCCACTTCCTTCTTGCCGAAGCAGGATGTGTCGGTGGAGGTACCGGCCAAATGGAGCACGACGAGAGGAGAATATGATGCGAGGAAGGCCGTCGGGTGGCCGTGCAACTGTCTCTTGAGCCGTTTTCCAGGGCCTCTTCACCATTCGACCAGCGCGAAACTCGCCGCCATGCCCCCGCCGAAGCCGGCCAGGAGGATCAGCTCGCCCGGGCGGAAGGCGCCCGCGCGGGCGGCCGCGTCCAGGGTGATCGGGATGGAGGCGGCTCCCGTGTTGCCGTAGTGGGTCAGCGTGCGGTGCATGGTGGCGCGGGGCATGGCCAGGTCCGTGAGGACTTCGTCGAGCATGACGCCGTTGGCCTGGTGCGGGATGGTAGCGTGGCTGATGTCGGCGGGCTCAACACCGGCCTCGTGGAGGAATCCCTTGACCAGCTGCGGCAGCTGCTCCACGACGAAGCGGCGCACCTCCCGCCCCGTCCATCGCGAAGTACTGCAGGCCCGCGTCGAGGCCGGCCCGGTCCAGGGGCAGCCGGCTGCCGCCCGCGGGCACCTGGATCAGGCCCGAGAGGTCACCGAACGTGTGCAGCGCGACATGCCGCACGAGCGGGCCCTTCTCGGTCGTGCCCAGGACCATCGCGCCGGCGCCGTCCCCGAACAGCACGACCGTCTTGCGGTCGGCCGGGTTCAGGATGCGCGAGTACACGTCCGCGCCGATGACCAGCGCATAGCCGCCCCGCCGCAGGATCACGCTGCCGACCGCGGAGAGCGCGAACACCGTGCCGGAACACACCGCGTTGACGTCGAACGCCGCCATGCCGACGCCGAGGTTTTGCTGGACATAGGCCGCCGTGGGCGGCTGGGGCCGGTCCGGCGTGGACGTGGCGACCGCGATCACGGACAGCTGCTCGGCGGTGATGCCGGCCGACTCCATCGCGGCACGCGCCGCGGCCGTCGCCAGATCCGAGGTGGCCTGCCCGACGGCGGCCCAACGCCGCTGGCGGATCGCGGTCTTACGGGTGACCCAGGCGTCGTCCACCCCCGGCCGGCGCACCGACTTCGTCGTTGGAGACGACCCTTGGCGGCACGTAGGCGCCCGTACCGAGAATCCTGACATCGATGGCGCCGACGATCCGGTCCGGCCCATCAGGCACCGGACCGAGGTTCTTGACATCCCTCATGCGCGTGCCCTCCCCTTAATCCTTAATGGGTCTGTGAACACAGGTGTGAAAGGCCGGCAGGTATGCGGCCATGACTAAGACCGTTGCGCAGAACCCGCCGAGAAGGCTGCCCACGCAGCGCGACGGGGTACTCAAGGTGCTGCTAGCGCGTCTGGTAGAGGCGCTTGTGGCCGCTGACCCGGCCAGCCGGAAGGGCCCGGTGGTCTGTGCCTCGGTGGCGTGGTGGCCGCCGTCGGTCGGGAAGGACCGCGCGTGCAGCGCGCGGTAGCCGGCGTAGTCGACGGGCTTGCGCCGGGCGATCGCCTGGCGGTTCTGCCCGGTGCGCAGGTGCTCGCGGTAGCCGGCGACCACGGTGGCGGCGAAGAACTCGGCGACGCTGCGGACGATAGCTGAACAAGCCGACGGGCCGGCCGGTCAGGTCGTCTGCCTGGTCGAGCAGCGCGGCGAGGGCGAGGCCACCGACGCGGTGTAGCTGTTGCCGATCACGGTGTTGTAGGCCGTGGTGCGGGCGATGGCGCGCGCGATGTCGTCCTTGTCGGTGTCGTAGCCGCAGTAGTTCAGCAGGTGGCGGTGCGCCTTGTAGGCCATCGTGAACGGCTGGTGGTAGCAACGCGGCGAACTCCTCGAGCGTGCGGCCGCCCTGCTCCGCGTAGTCCTTCCAGGTGCCCTCGACGGCCTGCAGATACGCGTTTGATCGACTCCTGCCCGTCGACCAGCAGCATCCCGGTAGTTGGGCCGCCAGAAGTCCATGACGTCGGCGGTGAACAGGCCGGAGGGGTCCTCGATGCGCACCAGGGCGGGATCCGCGCCGACCGGCATGGCCACCGCCGCCGCGCCCTGGGTGGCCTCACCGGGGCTGTCCAGCTCGTACTTGGAGACGTCGCTGGCGATCACGAGGACCTGCTGCGCGGGATCACGCCGTACCAGGCCGATGGCGAACTGCAGGGCCGCCGTCGCCCCGTAGCAGGCCTGCTTCAGCTCCACGACCCGGGTCGCCGAGGGCAGCTGGAGCAGGGAATGGACGTACACACCGGCCGACTTCGCCTGGTCGATGGAGGACTCGGTGGCGAACACGACCGTGCGGATCCGGTCGCTGCCGTCCCGGGCGATGACGGGCGCAGCCGCCGCCGCCCCCATGGTCACGATGTCCTCGTCGGCGGCCGGAATCTTCATCAACTCCTGGCCGATGCCCACATGGTATTTGCCGATCTCGGTGCCGTTGTAGGCGGCCAGTGCCGTGTGCGGCAGGACGAACTCGGCTGTCGCGAACGACAGATCGTGTATTCCGATGGAGAGGGACATGCCTATGCACCTACCTTTACGGTCGTGTTGTCGCGTTCCAGCGCCACGTGCGCGCATGAGTTCACCGGGGTTCGTCTGGGCCGCGAGCAGCGAGAGTTCACAGCACGGTGGCCGCGGCGATGACGGCGAGCCGGCGCGCGTTCTCGCCGGGCGCACGCTTCGGCCCGGCAGCCGAGCCGGTCAGGTTCGTCTCCACGAAGGCGAGGCCCTTGCCGTTGCCGACGGAGCCCACGATCAGGTTGGGCAGCGTGCAGGAGAAATAGAGGTCGCCGCCGCGGTCCTCGGCCATGACGACGCCCTGCGAGCCTTCGATGATGTTGGCCGCGTCCTGGCCCGTGGCCAGGTAGAACGCGAGCAGCGTGTCGCGTAGTGGGCGTTCGCCGAGCGGATCCGCCGGCGAGCAGGGTGCCGAGCAGGTTCTTGCGGATGTTCAGCTCGACGATCTTCGCGGCCGTCGTGTGCAGGACGCCCTCCACCGCCTCCCACGGCGCCGAGCAGTTCCGTGACCACGTTCTTGCCGCGGCCGAGGATGCCGTTGATCGCGGTGGCCTTCTTGTCCGTGCAGTAGTTCCCGGAGATCGATCCGTAGGCGATGCCGGGAACGGTCTGCAGCAGGTGCCCCAGCAGCGCGTCGGACGCCAGCGTCGCCATGTTGTGCCCGGAGGCGTCGCCGGTGGAGAACTCGAACCGGATGAACAGCAGGTTGGCCGTGATCTCGTGCCGGATGCCGATCAGCTGGGCGAACCTGCTGCAGCCGCGCACCACCTCCGCTCGCGCAGCTCGTCGATGCGTGCCTCGATCATCCGCGCGGCGGTGTGCGCGGTCTGCGCGTTACTGGCCTCGACGAGCACCAAACGGGTCATCCGCTCGTCGACGAGGGTGGCGACGATGCCCTGCTCGGCCAGCCTGGACACCTCGCCCCCCGGCCCACGGAGGGCCACAGCGGCGACTCGTAGGTGGCCAGCGGCACGTGGGTCTCGGTGGTGGCGACGTTCCCGGAAATACGAAGGGGCCCCACCCACTTCATCGGGACCCCGGCTATCGCGTGTGCTTCGGTCATCGTGTGCTTCCCGTCATCTCGGTAAGGGCGTCGATGGAGCTGGAACGCTGGGCGAGCCGCCGTGTGTCGATGCCCCGGTCAGCGTGCGCAGGGTGCCGTGCAGCAGCAGGTCGCAGCGGGTGAGGTCGGCGGGGGTACGCGCGCCGAGCATGGTCTGCAGTGCCGCGAGCTGGTCGAGCCACCTTAGAGATCTGCGCGATCAGCGCAAAGACGTCGTGGTCGAGCAGGGTGCGCAGGAAGCCCCGGACGAGCCGACGGCAACGGCGCCGAGCGCCAGCGCGCGGGCGACGTCCGGGGGTGGCGCACCCCGGAGGCCAGGACGGGCCGGCCGGCATCGCTCGCGTCCAGCAGACAGGCGGCGGTGGACTGCCCCAGCCGTGCAGGAAGGCGTAGTCGGCGACTTCGCGGCGGCCGTTCTCGATGCGGGCGAAGTCCGTGCCGCCCCGGCCGCTGAGATCCGCCGCGCGCACCCCAGGTTCGCAAGCCGCAGAGGCGGTCTGCCCGACTAGCCCGTTGCCGACCTCCTTGACGATCACCGGGGACGTCGACGGACGCCGCGGATGCTTCTTCGATCTGCCCGGGCCAGGACGCGAACGACCGGTCGCCCTCCGGCATGGGCGTTTCCTGGGCGGTGTTGATGTGGATCCAGGGCGTTGGCCTGGAGCAGGTCGATGGCGCGCCGCGCGTTGTCGACCGAGCAGGTGGCATTAAGCATCGCCAGGACGAACCCGTGCGGGTTGTGCCGGCGCAGGACCCGGAAGGTGTCCGCGCAGCCGGGGTCCTTGAAGTAGGCGTGCATGGATCCCGACGCGATGGCCAGCCCCGTCTCCCGGGCGGCGGTGGCCAGATCCCGGTTGATGGCACCGGTCTTGACGCTGCCGCCGGTCATCGCGTTGATGTAGAGCGGCGCCTGCCAGGTGATGCGGCGAAGGTCGTGGCCAGGGACACCTCCGGCCGGTCGATGCCGGCCAGGGCGTGGTGGACGAACGACACCTCGTCGAACTGGTTGTGTCCGGTGTGAGCATGCTGCTGCTCCATGGCGAGCCGGACGTGGTCATCCTTGCGTGAAGCGCTCATTCCTCGTTCCCTTCCGGGGCGGGGCGCGTTCGGCAGGGGCAGCACCCCGGCCGCGGCCCACCGCCTGTGTACGTGCGCGATGTCGTGCGGGGCGCCCGGGTCCAGCAGGGCGATGCCGCAGTCGCCACCGCCTGCTCCGAGGGCTTGGCCGCGCCGCCGACGCCCT